>NZ_RCNX01000048.1:0-85702 GCF_004307595.1 Pseudomonas sp. Sample_23 | reverse complement strand
AAGCCGACCCGGCCGATGCGGCGAAGAAACTCGGCGCGGCGGTTCAGTCGGCCAAATAGGCGCCTTGACGGCGAGCTGCAAGCTTCAAGCTTCAAGCTGCAAGTTAAAGGCTTGCGCGCTGCTGGTCTTGTAGCTTGCAGCTTGCAGCTGTTCTTCTCTTTCTTTTCTGGATTTGCTCATGAGTTCTGTTGCTGTGTTCAGCAAGGCCTCGCCGTTCGATGCATTGCAGCGCTGGCTACCGAAACTGGTGCTGGCGCCGAGCATGTTCATCGTGCTGGTGGGCTTCTATGGCTACATCCTGTGGACGTTCATTCTGTCGTTCACCACCTCGACCTTCCTGCCCAACTACAAGTGGGCCGGCCTGGCGCAATACGCGCGGTTGTTCGACAACGATCGCTGGTGGGTGGCGAGCAAGAACCTCGCCGTGTTCGGCGGCATGTTCATCGGCATCACTCTGGTGATCGGCGTGTTGCTGGCGGTGTTCCTCGACCAGCGCATCCGTCGCGAAGGCTTTATCCGCACCATTTACCTGTACCCGATGGCGCTCTCGATGATCGTCACTGGTACCGCGTGGAAATGGCTGCTCAACCCGGGCATGGGCCTGGACAAATTGTTGCGTGACTGGGGCTGGGAAGGTTTCCGTCTGGACTGGCTGATCGACCCTGATCGCGTGGTCTACTGCCTGGTGATTGCCGCTGTGTGGCAAGCCTCGGGCTTCATCATGGCGATGTTCCTCGCCGGCCTGCGTGGCGTCGATCAATCGATCATCCGTGCTGCGCAGATCGACGGCGCGAGCATGCCGCGCATCTACTGGAAAGTCGTGCTGCCAAGCCTGCGTCCGGTGTTCTTCAGTGCGGTGATGATCCTCGCGCACATCGCGATCAAGAGCTTCGACCTCGTTGCGGCAATGACCGCCGGCGGCCCGGGTTATTCCTCCGACCTGCCAGCGATGTTCATGTATTCCTTCACCTTCAGTCGCGGCCAGATGGGCATGGGCTCGGCCAGTGCGATTCTGATGCTCGGTGCGATCCTCGCGATCATCGTACCTTACCTGTATTCCGAGCTGAGGACCAAGCGTCATGACTAGTCTTGCTGCCAAACCCGCTATCAGCTTCAGTCGCATCGCGATCTACGCGGTGCTGATCCTCGCAGTGTTCCTCTATCTGGTGCCGCTGGTAGTCATGTTGCTGACCAGCTTCAAGACCCCGGAAGATATCAGCACCGGCAACCTGTTGAGCTGGCCGACCGTGGTCAGCGGCATCGGCTGGGTCAAGGCCTGGGCCACGGTTGACGGCTACTTCTGGAACTCGATCAAGATCACCGTACCGGCGGTAATCATCTCCACCGCCATCGGTGCGTTGAACGGTTACGTGCTGTCGATGTGGCGCTTCCGTGGTTCGCAGTTGTTCTTCGGTCTGCTGCTGTTCGGCTGCTTCCTGCCGTTCCAGACCGTGCTGCTGCCGGCCTCGTTCACCCTCGGCAAGATGGGCCTGGCGAGCACCACCACCGGCCTGGTCTTCGTGCACGTGGTCTACGGTCTGGCGTTCACCACGCTGTTCTTCCGCAACTACTACGTGAGCATTCCCGATGCGCTGGTCAAGGCTGCGCGTCTGGATGGCGCCGGGTTCTTCACGATTTTCCGCCGCATCATTCTGCCGATGTCGACGCCGATCATCATGGTCTGCCTGATCTGGCAGTTCACCCAGATCTGGAACGACTTCCTGTTCGGGGTGGTGTTCTCCAGCGGTGATTCGCAACCGATCACCGTGGCGCTGAACAACCTGGTCAACACCAGCACCGGCGCCAAGGAATACAACGTGGATATGGCAGCGGCGATGATCGCCGGCCTGCCGACCCTGCTGGTCTATGTGGTCGCAGGCAAGTATTTCGTGCGCGGGCTGACGGCCGGCGCGGTCAAGGGGTAATCATGGCTACGCTTGAACTTCGCAACGTAAACAAGACCTACGGGGCCGGCCTGCCGGACACCCTGAAGAACATCGAACTGTCGATCAAGGACGGTGAATTCCTGATCCTCGTCGGCCCGTCGGGCTGCGGCAAATCGACCTTGATGAACTGCATCGCCGGCCTGGAAACCATCACCGGCGGCGCGATCATGATCGGTGATCAGGACGTCAGCGGCATGAGCCCCAAGGATCGCGACATCGCTATGGTGTTCCAGTCCTACGCGCTGTACCCGACCATGAGCGTGCGCGAGAACATCGAGTTCGGCCTGAAGATCCGCAAGATGCCCCAAGCAGCGATCGACGAAGAAGTCGCCCGCGTGGCCAAGCTGTTGCAGATCGAACACCTGCTCAATCGCAAGCCGGGCCAGCTCTCCGGTGGTCAGCAACAGCGCGTGGCGATGGGCCGTGCCTTGGCGCGGCGGCCGAAGATCTATCTGTTCGACGAACCGCTGTCGAACCTCGACGCCAAGCTGCGCGTCGAGATGCGTACCGAAATGAAACTGATGCACCAGCGCCTCAAAACCACCACGGTCTACGTGACCCACGACCAGATCGAAGCGATGACCCTGGGCGACAAGGTCGCGGTGATGAAGGACGGCATCATTCAGCAGTTCGGTACGCCGAAAGACATCTACAACAACCCGGCCAACCTGTTCGTGGCGAGCTTCATCGGTTCGCCGCCGATGAACTTCATTCCCCTGCGTTTGCAGCGCAAGGACGGTCGTCTGCTGGCGCTGCTCGACAGCGGCCAGGCGCGCTGCGAATTGCCGATGAGCATGCAGGACGCCGGGCTTGAAGATCGCGAAGTGATCCTCGGCCTGCGCCCGGAGCAGATCGTGCTGGCGAACGGCGAGGGCAATGGTCTGCCAAGCATCCGCGCCGAAGTGCAGGTCACCGAACCGACCGGTCCGGACACCCTGGTGTTCGTCAACTTGAACGACACCAAGGTCTGCTGCCGACTGGCGCCGGACGTGGCACCGCAAGTGGGCGAAAGCCTGACGCTGCAGTTCGATCCATCGAAAGTGTTGTTGTTCGATGCCAATACCGGTGAGCGCCTCGGCACTGCCGGCCAACCGCAGACCGATGCGCGGTCTGCGAACGTCGCCCAGTTCAAGGGGCGCTGAGGAACAAATGTGGGAGCGAGCCTGCTCGCGAAAGCGGTCTGACATCCAGCATTGATGTCGCCTGTTCCACCGCATTCGCGAGCAGGCTCGCTCCCACAAAGGAGCACGCGGTGTCCGGCCTGTCGAGCACTGCAATTTATGTAAACCGCGTTAGATAAAAACAGTTAATAACAATAAAGACGAGGATGTAGGGATGAAAAAGAAACACGTCAATGCCCGGTTGATCTGCCAGGTTTCTGCGGCAGCTGCACTGGTGCTGGCCGGTAATGCAATGGCGGCGGATGCGTTCAGCTCCGACTCCAAGTGGATGACCGGCGACTGGGGCGGCGAGCGCACCAAGCTGATCGAGCAGGGTATCGACATCAAGGCCGACTACGTTGGCGAGATGGGCGCCAACCTGAACGGCGGCTACAACGACGACAAGACCGCGCGTTACGCCGACCAGTTCGGTCTGGGCGTGGCCCTCGACCTGCAGAAACTGTGGGGCTGGGACAACACCCAGGCGAAGATCCAGCTGACCAATCGTAACGGTTACAACATCTCCAACGACCGCGTTGGCGATCCGCGTGCCGGCACCCTCAGCTCCTCGCAGGAAGTCTACGGCCGTGGCCACATGGTGCGTCTGACCCAACTGTGGATCCAGCACCAGTTCTTCGACAACAAGCTCGACGTCAAGGCCGGTTACTTCGGCGAAGGCGAAGACTTCAACACCTTCCCGTGCGACTTCCAGAACCTGGCGTTCTGCGGTTCGCAAGTGGGTAACTGGGCGACCAACATCTGGTACAACTGGCCCGTCAGCCAGGCCGCGATCCGTGTGAAGTACAACATCAACGACGAGCTCTACGCGCAAATCGGTGCGTACAACCAGAACCCGTCGCAACTGGAACACGGCAACGGCTTCAAGCTCAGCGGCAGCGGCACCAAAGGTACCGTGCTGCCGGTTGAATTGGTCTGGTCGCCGAAGGTCAACAGCCTGCCGGGCGAATACCGCGTCGGTTACTACAAGAGCACGGCCGATGCCGACGACGTTCGCGAAGACGTCAACGGTCTCGATGCGGCAACCACCGGTGATGACTACAAGTCGCACAACAGCAAAAGCGGTTACTGGTTCGTTGCGCAACAGCAACTCACCAGCCACAACGGTGATGCCACTCGCGGTCTGAACATCGCTGCCAACGCGACTTTCCACGACAAGGACACCAACTTCATCGACAACTACCAGTCGGTGATGTTTGTCTACAAAGGCCCGTTCGATGCGCGTCCGAAAGATGACATCGGTATTGGCGCTGCGCGTATCCACGTCAACAAGGACGTCAAGCGCAATGCTGAACTGCTGAACGCTGCCAACGGTGTGTCCGACTACGACAACGCCGCGTTCTCGCCGATTCGTGAGACCGAGTACAACTACGAACTCAACTACGGCATCCATGTCACCAACTGGCTGACCGTGCGTCCCAACCTGCAATACATCACCCATCCGGGCGGTGTGGATGAAGTCGATAACGCTTTGGTCGCTGGCCTGAAAATTCAGTCAACGTTCTGACGCGTCTGCGATAAGCTCCTCTCTATGTGCGCATTTTGCGGACAGCCAAGGCTGTCCGCTTTTTTTTGTGACACAGGTCAGATGTGTTGCTTGATGATTTTTTGTGGCTGGAGAATTTTTTGTGGCGAGGGGATTCATCCCCGCTGGGCTGCGAAGCGGCCCCAAATCCTACAAGCACAATCTGGCTGATACACCTCGGTGAATGGTATTCAGGGCCGCTTCGCGACCCAGCGGGGATGAATCCCCTCGCCACAAAGTGCTATGCAAGGCTTTTGGATTGATAAGTACCCCATGATTTTCAGGACCGTAGCCAATGCATGAGCATCCGCTGCAACGCTTCTTCAAATCCCTGCGCGAGCGACCGGTGTTCGCCTGGGAGCGCTATCAGATGCGCGACGTGTTGGTGATCGATCATCCGCTGTGTCAGGCGGTGTTCAGTCGTCAGGGCGCGCAGTTGCTGCATTTTCAGCCGCGCGGGCAGAAGCCGTGGTTGTGGTGCGCGGCGAAGTGGCCGCATGTCGGCGCGATTCGCGGTGGCGTGCCGGTGTGCTGGCCGTGGTATGGCCGTCATCCGAGCGAAAACGCGTGGCCGTCCCATGGTTGGGCGCGACTGCTCGACTGGAAACTGCTCGACAGCAGCAGCGCCGAGGATGGCGTGCGCCTGCACTGGCAATTACAGCTGTGCGACTGGCAGGTTGACCTGCATGCGCACCTTGGCGAACGCATGGAATTACGCCTGAGCACCGAGCATCAGGACGACATGCCGTGCCAGTTGAGCCAGGCTTTGCACGCTTACTGGCGTATAGGCGATGTTGGTGAGATAGCGCTGTCTGGGCTCGAAGGCGCGCAGGGTTATGATCAGTTGAATCGTCAGGTTTGCCAGCAGGAAGGCGAGTTGCGAGTCGATGGCGGCTGTCAGCGGGTGTTCCAGCACGACGGCGAATTGCAGCTCAAGGATCACGCCTGGCAGCGCGAGTTGTGCATCGATACCGGTGACAGCGGCGACACCGTCGTCTGGCATCCCGGCGCGCGGCCGTTGCTGGGGGTGAGCTGGGACGAGGTATCGGAATTCGTTTGCGTAGAAGCAGCAGCGGGCGGCACCGACAGCCTGCACCTGGCGCCGGGGGAGAAGGCGCATTTGAGTTTGCAGGCGTGGGCAGCGGCTTAGTGCGTCAAGTACACCGATACCCTCACCCTAGCCCTCTCCCAGAGGGAGAGGGGACCGAATGGGGGATGCTCAAGAATTACGCCGACGTGAAAGTGCAGTTCTGAATCCATAATCGACTGGATATTTCAGGTCGATGTACCGCGCAAGACACCTCGGTCGGCTCCCTCTCCCTCCGGGAGAGGGCTGGGGTGAGGGGGCTTTTGATCTTTAGTTGAATTCATCCCCAACCGGATACCGGCTGGCATTCAGGCTCTCTTTGATCTTGCGCAAATGCGGTTGGAAATCCACCCCGCGACGCAACGTCATCCCGGTCGCCAGCACATCCAGCACCGTCAACTGAATGATCCGCGACGTCATCGGCATGTAAATGTCGGTGTCTTCCGGCAACGGAATATTCAGGCTCAAGGTACTGGCCTTGGCCAGCGGTGAATTCTCCGCCGTCAGGCCCAACACCGAAGCACCGTTCTCGCGGGCAATCCGCGCCACTTCCACCAGCTCGCGGGTACGCCCGGTGTAGGAAATGATCACGAACAGCTCACCGGTGTGCGCCACCGAAGCAATCATTCGCTGCATCAGCACATCGGCATGCGCGGTGACCGCAAGGTTGAAGCGGAAGAACTTGTGCTGCGCATCCAGCGCCACCGGGGCAGAGGCGCCGAGGCCGAAGAAGTGGATCTGCCGGGCCTGGATCAACAGGTCGACGGCGCGGCTGATCAGGTTCGGGTCGAGTGCCTGGCAAGCACTGTCCAGGGAGGCGATGGCGCTGCCGAAAATCTTCTGCGTGTACGCCTCGGGATTGTCGTCAGCCTCGACCGCGCGGCTGACATACGCCGCGCCACTGGCCAGGCTCTGGGCCAATTGCAGCTTGAGTTCGGGATAACCGCTTACACCGAACGAGCGGCAGAAACGGTTGACCGTCGGTTCGCTCACCGAGGCGGCCTGGGCGAGGGCGGCGATGCTGAAGCGGGTGGCCTGCTGCGGGTTGAGCAGGATCACCTCGGCGACCTTACGTTCGGCCTTGTTCAGCTCTTCAAGGCGACTCTGGATCTGTTCCAGTAAATTTCGCACGCGGTCCATATGGAATTCCTGATTCACCGACGCAGAGTTGCGTCGGGCTATGCAAATTGGGCCTTTGATATGGCCCGTGACGGTGGCCTATCCTACTGATGCGTCCGGGCGACCACCACTCGGATTGAGTATTCTGCGAAAATGTTGTGGTTATTACTACATTTTCCCTTGAGTGATGCCTTGAAAAAAGGTATTTGTAGCTTAACTTGATAAAAGAACAAACATCATGCCTTCCATTACGGTTGAACCGTGCACCTTTGCCTTGTTCGGCGCGCTTGGCGATCTGGCCCTGCGCAAGCTGTTTCCTGCCCTGTATCACCTTGACGGTGCCGACCTGCTGCACGAGGACACGCGCATCATCGCGCTGGCCCGTGAGCCCGGCAGCGAGCAGCAGCACATGGCGTTCATCGCCGCCGAATTGCGCCGTTACGTCGGCAAAGAGCTGAACGAAACCGTGGCCGAGCGCTTTCTCGCGCGCCTGACCTATCTGCACGTCGACTTCCTCAAGGCTGAGGATTACGTGGCGCTGGCGGAACTGGCCGGCAGCAGCCAGCGCATGATTGCCTACTTCGCTACTCCGGCGGCGGTGTACGGCGCGATCTGCGAGAACCTCGAGAAAGTCGGTCTGGCCGAAAACACCCGTGTAGTGCTGGAAAAACCGATCGGCTCTGACCTGGAGTCCTCGCGCAAGGTCAACGATGCCGTCGCGCAGTTTTTCCCGGAAGACCGCACCTACCGCATCGACCACTATCTGGGCAAAGAGACCGTTCAAAACCTGATCGCCCTGCGCTTCGCCAACAGCCTGTTCGAAACCCAGTGGAACCAGAATTACATCTCCCACGTGGAAATCACCGTGGCCGAGAAGGTCGGCATCGAAGGCCGTTGGGGCTATTTCGACAAGGCCGGCCAACTGCGCGACATGATCCAGAATCACCTGTTGCAGCTGCTCTGCCTGATTGCCATGGACCCGCCGGCCGACCTGTCCGCCGACAGCATCCGTGACGAGAAAGTGAAAGTGCTCAAGGCGCTCGCGCCGATCAGCCCGGAAGGCCTGACCACACAAGTGGTGCGCGGCCAGTACATCGCCGGCCACAGCGAGGGCAAATCCGTTCCGGGTTACCTCGAAGAACCGAATTCCAACACCCAGAGCGACACCGAAACCTTCGTCGCCCTGCGTGCCGACATCCGCAACTGGCGCTGGGCCGGCGTGCCGTTCTACCTGCGTACCGGCAAGCGCATGCCGCAGAAGCTGTCGCAGATCGTCATCCACTTCAAGGAACCGTCGCACTACATTTTCGCCCCGGAGCAGCGTCTGCAGATCAGCAACAAACTGATCATCCGCCTGCAACCGGACGAAGGCATTTCCTTGCGCGTGATGACCAAGGAGCAGGGCCTGGACAAGGGCATGCAACTGCGCAGCGGGCCGCTGCAACTGAATTTCTCCGACACCTGGCGTAGCGCGCGGATCCCCGATGCCTATGAGCGGTTGTTGCTGGAAGTGATGAACGGCAATCAGAACCTGTTTGTCCGTAAAGATGAAATCGAAGCCGCGTGGAAGTGGTGTGACCAGCTGATCGCCGGGTGGAAGAAATCCGGTGACGCGCCCAAGCCGTATGCGGCCGGGTCGTGGGGGCCGATGAGCTCCATTGCTTTGATCACGCGGGACGGGAGGTCGTGGTATGGCGATATCTGATGTGCAACTGCCGACGGGCGTGACTGCCCGCGAATTCAACAGCCCGGTGCTGCTCGCCGAAGGCCTGGCGCTGAACGTTGCCAAGCAACTGAGCGACGCCATTGCTGCACGCGGCAACGCGGTGCTGGTGGTGTCCGGCGGGCGCAGCCCGGTAGCGTTCTTCCAGCACCTGGCCAAGCAGGAGCTGGACTGGTCGAAGGTCGTCGTGACCCTGGCCGACGAACGCTGGGTACCGGTTGAACATGCCGACAGCAATGCCGGCCTGCTCAAGCAGTATCTGCTCAAAGGCCCGGCAGCCAAGGCGCAGTTCCTCAGCCTCTACAGCGCGGCGGCCAACGTCGAGCAGGCTGCGGAACAGGCCGATCGTCTGCTCGGCGAACTGCCGCCGATCGACGTGCTGGTATTGGGCATGGGCGATGACGGTCACACCGCGTCGCTGTTCCCCGACAGCCCGAACCTCGCCGAAGCCCTGCAAGCCGATGGCACGCGCCGTTGCTGGCCGATGCTGGCGCCCAGCGTGCCGCGTCAGCGCCTGACCATGAGCCGCGCGCTGCTGGCCTCGGCCCGGCACAAGATTCTGTCGATTTCCGGTCAATCGAAACTGACCACCCTGAATGCCGCGCTGGCATCCGATGACGTTGCGGCCATGCCGGTGCGCGCGTTTCTGCAACCTACGTTAGAGATTTACTGGTGCCCATGAGCCAAGGAACAGCCGCTATGACAACCCCATCCCCGACCGTTTCCATGGCGGACAAAGTTGCCCTGATCGACAGTCTCTGCGCCAAGGCGCGGATTCTGCCAGTGATCACCATCGCCCGCGAACAGGACGTGCTGCCACTGGCCGACGCCCTCGCTGCCGGTGGCCTGACTGCGCTGGAAGTGACCCTGCGTTCGCAGTTCGGCCTCAAGGCCATTCAGATCCTGCGCGAACAGCGCCCGGAACTGATGACCGGTGCCGGCACCGTGCTCGACCGCAACATGCTCGCAGCGGCGGAAGCGGCCGGTTCGCAATTCATCGTCACCCCGGGCATCACTCGTGACCTGCTCGAGGCCAGCGTCGACAGCCCGATTCCGCTGTTGCCGGGCATCAGCAACGCTTCGGGGATCATGGAAGGCTACGGTCTGGGCTATCGCCGCTTCAAGCTGTTCCCGGCGGAAGTCAGCGGTGGCGTGGCGGCAATCAAGGCGCTTGGCGGCCCGTTCGGTGAAGTGAAATTCTGCCCGACTGGCGGCGTCGGCCCGGCCAATATCAAGAGCTACATGGCGCTGAAAAACGTCATGTGCGTGGGCGGTAGCTGGATGCTTGATCCGGAATGGATCAAGAACGGCGACTGGGCGCGCATTCAGGAATGCACCGCCGAAGCCCTGGCGCTGCTGGACTGATTGTTACCCGACACTTCGTTGTGTGCTTTACGGCTTTATGGTGCGCTTGGTCGGCGCACCTTTTTTTTGCGCTGAAAAAACTGCCGATACATGCGGCGATACATAGTTACTGCACGCTGTCTTTTTCACGGGGTTAATCTGCGTCCATCTTATGGAAGAGAGAACGCCTCATGGACGACCGTCAGTCTCTGACCCTTACACCACAATCCCGTTATCAACCGCAGCAACTTCCCCTCGGCCGCCCCGCAGCTGAATCTCAAGTGCGCAATATCAGCCAGGGGGTCGAAGGCCTGCCGCTGATCCTGCGTCTGTCGCTGGTCGATGCGATGACCAGTGAGCCGGTCATCGGCGCGCTGGTGCGCATTCAACAGCGTGTCGATGGCGACACCAGCCTGGGCGGCAGTCAATCGACTGATAGCCATGGCATCGTCCGCTTCACCAGTGTCTATCCGGATCGACCTGCGCACGGCGCTGTTTGCTTGAAGCTGAACGTATTCATTCCCGGCGACGAAGCAGGAGCGCAAGCTCACCACGAGGCCTGGGCCGGCACCTTGCACCTCCCAGGCCGCTGCGGCTGTGAAGCTGCCGCCGAGGACGCCTTGCAGTTGGTATTGCGGCCGATCGCCGGCGCCGATCTTGAAGACGGCGCCTTCGCCAGCCTGACCCTCGGCATCGATACCTTCGCCGTGTCGGCGCAGTTGGGTCTTGAAGGCTACGAAAAAAACTCCGGTGTGCCGTTCTAGCGCAGCTGGTTCAATGCGTGGACCAACTGCTCCATCTCGCCAGCCGTGGTGGTCAGCCCCGGGGTGATGCGAATGCACGGCCCGCATGCGGCGCCGGTGCGCACCACGGTGAACAGGTTGAATTCGCTGAGCAGCCGCTCGGCCATGGCCTGTTGATCGGCATGCCGGGTGAAGCGCAGCGCGGTGATCCCGCAATACAGTTGCGGGTCGTCCGGCGTCAGCACCTCGATGCCCGGCAGGTGCCGGACCCGGCTGACCCACAAGTTGCGCAGGTAATTCAGGCGTGGGCTTTTGGCTGCGGCGCCGCCGAGGGCGTCGTGCTCTTCGAACACCAGCGGCAAGGTCATCAGCGCCGGGATGTTCGGCGTGCTGTACGAGGTGCGCGCGCGAATATCGGTGACCGGGTAATGCATCTCGCCCATGTCCGGATCAATGTCGGCCAGACGCTGCGGAGCGATGTAGATGAAGCCAAGGGTCAACGGTGCGCCGATCCATTTGTGCAGGTTGTAACCGGCGAAGGCGATGCCCAACGCTTGCAGGTCAAATTCAATCTGGCCGAGGGCGTGGGCACCGTCGAGGATGATGTCGACGCCGTGCTCTTTGGCCAGTGCGGCGATGGCCTGCACCGGCATGACCAGACCGGTGCGATGGGTGACATGGGTCAGCGCCATCAGTTTGAGCTTCGGGTGGCGGGTGAAAGCTTCGCGGTAGCTTTCCAGCAGGCTGTCGAAACTGGCGGGATGGTGGTGGGTAATCTCGATGACCTCAACGCCACGCTGTTTCGCCAGCCAGCGCATGGCGCCTTTGACCGTGTCGTACTCAAGGTCGCAGATCAGCACCTGATCGCCCGGTTGCAGGCGATTGTAATTGCGGATCAGCGATTGCAGGCCTTCGGTGGCATTGCGCGTCAGCGCCACGCTTTGCGCGCGCACGCCGATCAGTTCGGCCAGTTGCGCGCGGATCTCAAGGTTGTCGTGCTGTTCAAAGCGCTGGCGCACATAAATCGAGTTGCTGGTGTTGATCAGCTCGATGTTGCGCTGGTACTCCTCGATCACCGTGCGCGACATGCGCCCGAAGTAACCGTTTTCCAGATTGACCGGGCCGGGCTGCACATCGTATCGGTCGGCGAATGTCTGCCAGAAGGCTTCGTCACGGGCGCGGCGGGTGTTGTCAGGCATGGTCGGCAAGGCTCAAGAGGGAAGGGCGCGTCAGTGGCGCGGGGCGGGTTTGCCGTGTTTGGCGCGCAGCGGTTCGAGCAGGTCGGACAGGCCGTTGTGGTCGATCTCCTGCATCAACGCCAACAGGCCGCCGAGTTCACCGTGGGGAAAGCCTTCACGGGCGAACCAGTTCAGATAGGGGCCAGGCAAGTCGGCAATGATCCGCCCTTTGTACTTGCCGAAGGGCATCTCGCGGGTGATCAGCAGTTCGAGTTTTTCCGGATTCATCAGCACGCTTCATCGATTCACATGACAGCCTGGAAAATACAGGCATTCTGCATGCAGGCCAAATGACAGATCATGCAAAAAACCAGCTTACAGATGGTTCAATCTTTCTTAAGTCGCTGAAAAAAAAGATATTTTTACCTGAAGCGAAGCTGGCACGCACACTGCAATATCCCTTGCATCTTCAACCCATCGCAAGGAATTGAAAAATGACCGACATGAATAAAGAAGCCATTTCTGTACTCAACGACCTGATTGAAACCTGCAAGGACGGTCAGGAAGGGTTCAAGACTTGCGCTGAAGACATCAAGCACCCAGAACTGAAAACCCTGTTCGTGCAGCGCTCCGCCGATTGCGCCACCGCAGCAGCCGAGCTGCAGGCTCAGGTACGTTCGCTGGGCGGTGATCCGGAAACTTCGACCAGCGTTGCCGGTGATCTGCACCGTCGCTGGGTCGACGTCAAATCCATGTTCACCGGTAAAGACGAAGAGGCTGTACTGAACGAAGCCGAGCGCGGTGAAGACCATGCGCTGAAGGCTTATCGTGAAGCTATCGAGAAGATCAACAAGCACAATCTGGTGGGCATCAAGGATCTGGTTGAGCGTCAGTACCACGGCGTACAACGCAACCACGACCAGGTGAAAGCCCTGCGTAACCAGGCTCGTGCCAACTCGTAAGAGTTAGTCGGCTGATAAAAAACGCCAGCTTGTCTGGCGTTTTTTTGTGCCCGCAGGAAAAGCCCCTCACCCTAGCCCTCTCCCGGAGGGAGAGGGGACTGACCGAGGTGAATGCCGGAGTTACGCCGACTTGAGCGATCTGAGTTGAACTCTGGTTCTGGAAGGTCTTGAAGATCGCCCGCGCCGAGCGCAGGATTTGAATCCGATGCAGATCAGCTCCCTTTTCCCCTCGCCCCCTTGGGGGAGAGGGCTGGGGTGAGGGGGTAGCAATCTACCTGACACTTCCCAATCATCAGCCAATACTGATCGCCGGCAATGTCGGCAACGTCACCGTCTGCTGTTTGCGCGGTGCGAGAATTTCGGCCTCGCCATCCACTACCAACTCATCACGCTGATTGAATACGCGAGTGGCAATGCGCACGCGGAATTTCGGCAGTTTCTCCAGAATCTCCAGGCGCACCGTCAACGTGTCGCCGATCTTCACCGGCTTCTGAAAGCTCATCTGCTGACCGATATAGATAGTGCCCGGCCCAGGCAGCTCGCAGGCTACCGCGGCACTGATCAGCGCACCGCTGAACATGCCGTGGGCGATGCGTTCCTTGAACATGCTGGCGGCGGCAAATTCGGCGTCCAGGTGCACCGGGTTGTGGTCGCCCGACATCGCGGCGAACAGCTGAATGTCGCGCTCTTCGACAGTCTTGCTGTAGCTGGCGGTCTGGCCGACTTCAAGGGCTTCGTAAGGGATGTTGGTAACCTGGGTCATCGGTTTCGATTCCTGTGACGGATTTCAGTCAATCCACAAAAAATTTATTCGCTGCGCTGTGGGCGCCGGTGGCTCAGGGCCTGGTCGATCCAGGCGAGCACATCGGTAGTCACTTCGTCGCGATTGCTTTCATTGAACAATTCGTGCCGGGCCTGCGGGTAGATCTTCAGTTGCAGGTGCTGGCTGCCGGCCCTGCGCAAGGCATTGGCCAGATCTGTCAGACGCTTGCCCTCGCTCACCGGATCACATTCGCCGCCAATCACCAGCAGCGGCAGGCCCGGATCGATCTGCGCGAGATTGGACGCTTTGCTGATTTGCTGCAAGCCGCCGAGCAGGTCGATCCACAACTGATTGGTGCAGCGAAAGCCGCACAGCGGATCGGCGGCGTACTTGTCGACCTCCGCCGGATCGCGGCTCAGCCAGTCGAAACGGGTGCGCACCGGTTTGAATTTATTGTTGAACGAGCCGAACGACAGCCACTCGATCAACGCGCTGCGGCCCTTGCCGCCCTGGCGCAGTTTTTCCAGCCGGGCGATCTGCCGGGCGGCGCGATACAGCGCCCCTGGCTGGTAATTCGAACCGCTGAGAATCGCCCCGTGCAGACTGGCGCTGTGGTGCAACAAATAGCCTTGGGCGATGTAGCTGCCCATGCTGTGGCCGAGCAGGATGATCGGCACGCCGGGATGTTGCTGGCCGATGTGCTGGTTGAGGCTGGCCAGATCGCCGACGACCTTGCACCAACCGTCGTCATCGGCGAAATGGCCGAGGGTGCCGTTGTCGGCGGTGCGGCCATGGCCACGCAGATCCGGGGCGTAGACGCCATAGTCTTTGTCGCAAAACGTGTCAGCGAGCCGCGTGTACCGAGCGCTGTGTTCGGCCATGCCATGGGCCAGCAGAATCACCGCTTTCAATGGCGTGGCCGGCAGCCAGCGGTTGACGTACAGGCGGCTGCGGTCACTCGCGTCCAGCCAGAAGGTGTCGTGGGTCATGGCGATTCCTTTGCTCAGCATCGCCACAGTGTATAGCGCGTCTGATCAGCTCACGCCACGGCAGGAAGATTCACGGGATCAATGAGGGCTTGCGTCATATTTGCCTCAATGGCCATAGCTGCTAGTGTCCGTGAAGCTCCGCTTTGTGCTTTTCGCCTTCCATGGACGAAGCAGAAACGACAGAAAGCGGCTCCCGGATCGGCTCAGGTAAAGAGGACAAGAACAATGCAACCTGATTTCTGGAATGACAAACGCCCGGCCGGCGTACCGCTGGACATCGACATGGGCGAGTTCAAGTCGGTCATCGAAGTGTTTGAGCGTTCCTGCAAGAAGTTCGCTGACCGCCCGGCGTTCAGCAGCATGGGCATCACCCTGACCTACGCCGAACTCGAGCGCCAGAGCGCGGCGTTCGCCGGTTATCTGCAGGCCCATACCGATCTGGTGCCGGGGGATCGCATCGCGGTGCAGATGCCCAACGTTCTGCATTATCCGATTGCCGTGTTCGGCGCGCTGCGCGCCGGGCTGATCGTGGTCAATACCAACCCGCTGTACACGCCACGGGAAATGCGCCACCAGTTCAAGGATTCCGGCGCGCGCGCGTTGGTCTACCTGAATCTGTTCGGGCAGAAAGTCCAGGAAGTGCTGCCCGACACCGACATCCAATATTTGATCGAAGCGAAGATGGGCGACCTGATGCCCACCGCCAAAGGCTGGCTGGTCAACACCGTGGTCAGCAAAGTGAAGAAACTGGTTCCCGAGTATTCGCTGCCGCAAGCGACCTCGTTCAAAAGCGCGCTGCGCATGGGCCGCGGCCTGGGCATCAAACCGCTGAACGTCGGCCTCGATGACATCGCCGTGCTGCAATACACCGGCGGCACCACCGGCCTGGCGAAGGGCGCGATGCTCACCCACGGCAATCTGGTGGCGAACATGCAGCAGGTGCGCGCCTGTCTGGCTCAGCTCGGCCCGGACGGTCAGCCGCTGTTGCGCGAAGGCCAGGAGGTGATGATCGCGCCGCTGCCGCTGTACCACATCTATGCTTTCACCGCGAATTGCATGTGCATGATGGTCTCGGGCAATCACAACGTACTGATCTCCAATCCGCGCGACATCGCCGGCTTCATCAAGGAGCTGAAAAACTGGCGCTTCTCGGCGCTGCTGGGTTTGAACACCTTGTTTGTTGCGCTGATGGATCACCCTGATTTCAAAACCCTGGATTTCTCCAGCCTGAAGCTCACCAACTCCGGCGGCACTGCACTGGTCAAGGCCACCGCTGAGCGCTGGGAGCAGATGACCGGGTGTCGCATCACCGAAGGCTACGGCCTGACCGAAACCTCGCCAGTGGCCTGCACCAACCCTTACGGCGATCAGTCGCGCCTGGGCACGGTGGGCCTGCCGGTGCCGGGCACGCTGGTGAAAATCATCAACGATGACGGCGTCGAACAGCCGCTGGGCGAGCGCGGCGAGCTGTGCATCAAAGGCCCGCAGGTCATGAAGGGTTACTGGAACAAACCCGAAGCCACCGCCGAAGTGCTGGATGCCGAGGGTTGGTTCAAGTCTGGCGATATCGCCGTGATCGACCCGGACGGTTTTGTGCGCATCGTCGATCGCAAGAAGGACATGATCATCGTCTCCGGTTTCAACGTGTACCCCAACGAAATCGAAGACGTGGTCATGGCCCACCCGAAAGTCGCCAACTGCGCGGTCATCGGCGTGCCGGACGAACGTTCGGGAGAGGCGGTGAAGCTGTTTGTGGTAGCGCGGGAGAGCGGGGTCAGCCTGGAAGAGCTGAAGGCGTACTGCAAAGAGAATTTCACGGCCTACAAGGTGCCGAAACATATCGTGTTGCGTGAGTCGTTGCCGATGACGCCTGTAGGGAAAATTCTGCGGCGCGAGTTGCGGGATATCGCATAAAGGTTACAAGCGAAAAGATCGCAGCCTTCGGTAGCTCCTACAGGAAACGCATTCCAAAATGTAGGAGCTGCCGAATGCTGCGATCTTTTGCTTTTACACCCCATGACTACGGGGCTTTCACGGTTTAATAGGATTTTTGCTCTAAAATGACCGCTGGCAAGTCTTGAGTCATCAATATGACTGTAGGGGCCTCTTTTGGCTCTGGTCGACCCTTGGCAAAGCTGCTACTCTCGGCGCGCTTTGTGACTTCTCGGCCTGTAAAACGCCGGATTCACCAATACAAAACACACACCAATAATAATCGCATCAAATGCGGTGAAGAATTCGCGTTGCTGAGGAGTGGGCTTCCATGATCGAAGACTTTTGGAAGGATAAGTACCCGGCTGGAATCGCAGCCGAGATCAATCCAGACGAGTATCCGAACATTCAGGCAGTGTTGAAGCAATCCTGCCAACGCTTCGCCAACAAACCGGCTTTCAGCAACCTCGGCAAGACAATCACCTACGGTGAGCTGTACGAGCTGTCCGGGGCCTTTGCCGCGTATCTGCAACAGCATACCGACTTGCAGCCCGGTGATCGAATCGCCGTGCAACTGCCCAACGTCCTCCAGTACCCGGTCGCGGTCTTCGGTGCCATTCGCGCCGGGCTGATCGTGGTCAACACCAACCCGCTGTACACCGCGCGGGAAATGGAACACCAATTCAACGACTCCGGCGCCAAAGCCCTGGTGTGCCTGGCGAACATGGCGCACCTGGCCGAAGCCGTGGTGCCGAAGACCGGCGTCAAGCACGTCATCGTCACCGAAGTCGCCGACTTGCTGCCGCCGATCAAGCGCCTGCTGATCAACAGCGTCATCAAGTACGTGAAGAAAATGGTCCCGGCCTATCACTTGCCCAAAGCCATCAAATTCAACGACGTCCTGAGCAAGGGCCACGGCCAGCCAGTGGCCGAAGCCAACCCGGACAGCGGCGATGTCGCGGTGCTGCAATACACCGGCGGCACCACCGGCGTGGCCAAGGGCGCGATGCTGACGCACCGCAACCTGGTCGCCAACATGCTGCAATGCAAGGCGCTGATGGGCTCCAACCTCAACGAAGGCTGCGAGATCCTGATCACGCCGCTGCCGCTGTATCACATCTATGCGTTCACCTTTCATTGCATGGCGATGATGCTGATCGGCAACCACAACATCCTGATCAGCAACCCGCGCGACCTGCCGGCGATGGTCAAGGAGCTGTCGAAGTGGAAGTTCAGCGGTTTTGTCGGTCTGAACACGCTGTTCGTGGCGCTGTGCAACAACGAAGGTTTCCGCAAGCTGGATTTCTCCGCGCTGAAAGTCACCCTGTCCGGCGGCATGGCCCTGCAACTGGCTGCGGCCGAGCGCTGGAAAGCCGTGACCGGTTGCGCCATCTGCGAAGGCTACGGCATGACCGAAACCAGCCCGGTGGCCACGGTCAACCCGATCCAGCACATCCAGATCGGCACCATTGGCATTCCGGTACCGTCGACCCTGTGCAAAGTCATTGACGATGCCGGTGTCGAGCAGCCGCTGGGCGAAATCGGCGAGTTGTGCGTCAAAGGCCCGCAAGTGATGAAGGGTTACTGGCAGCGTCAGGAAGCCACCGATGAAATGCTCGACAGCGACGGCTGGCTGAAAACCGGTGACATCGCGCTGATCCAGCCGGACGGCTACATGCGCATCGTCGATCGCAAGAAAGACATGATTCTGGTGTCAGGCTTCAACGTCTATCCGAACGAACTGGAAGACGTGCTGGCGACTTTGCCGGGCGTGTTGCAGTGTGCGGCGATCGGCGTGCCGGACGAGAAGTCGGGTGAGGCGATCAAGATTTTCATCGTCGCCAAACCGGGAGTGACCCTGACCAAAGAACAGGTCATGGACCACATGCGCGCCAACGTTACCGGCTACAAAGTGCCGCGTTCGGTGGAATTCCGCGATGCCCTGCCGACCACCAACGTCGGCAAGATCCTGCGCCGCGAATTGCGGGATGAAGAGCTGAAGAAGATCAAGGCCAAGTCTGCCGCGTAATAAAAAGCCCCGCAGATGCGGGGCTTTTTGTTGGTGCCGAGTAGGGCTTGAGTCATGCTTCGAGACTGCCCCTCACCCCAGCCCTCTCCCAGAGGGAGAGGGAGCCGATCAGGGATAATTCGGATCTTGAGTTCGGCTGGATATTTCAGGTTGGCATATTCCGCGAGAGCAACTCGGTCAGTCCCCTCTCCCTCTGGGAGAGGGCTAGGGTGAGGGGAACGGGCCGCGCCGCCAATATTACTGACGAAACGGTGCAAAATTCACATTGGTCCCCGCCGGTCGCATGTCCTGCAGATACGAATCCTTGTCCGCACTCAATTCCAGGCTCAGCGCTGCCTTGCGTTTGCCTTCGTTGCGAATCACCAAACCTTCGAGCTTTTCGCGCAGGAACACCGTCGGCACTTTCAGGTGCAGCAACTCATCGGTGGCCGGGGTGTGCAGCAGCAAGTGAATCCACTCGTACTGACCGATGGCCAGACGCGACACCGGCAGGTCGAACCACCAGATGTTGCGGTTACGGTTCAGTTCGGCGAAGTGGCAGTTGTTGGTGCCGAGCACGGCGCCGCCCAGTTCCTGGTTGCGACGGGCGATGGCCTGGGTTTTATTGAGCTTCATGACATTCCTGCGAATCGGTGTGCCGGGCTCAGCGCCCGTAGGCTGAGCATTCTCGGGGCAACGCCGGCAAACATAAAGCGCAACCTGCTTGCCACGACGAAATGCCGGCAAAATAAATGAAACTCGGCGCAAAGCGCACCGGTCAATCGTTACGTAATGACTTTTCTTCCCTTTATGCTTCACGGAGAAACACCATGAGTAGCACAGGCGATAAAGTAAAAGGCATGGCCAACGAAGCCGTCGGCAATATCAAGCAAGGCGTCGGCAAAGCTACTGACAACGATAAGATGCGTGCCGAAGGCAAGGTTCAAGAGAAAAAAGGTGAAGCCCAGCAAGCGGTCGGCAACGCCAAGGACGCTGTGAAAAAGGGCGTCGACAAGGCGTAAGCGAGCCTTGAACGAATCATACGAGCGGCCATCCAAGGATGGCCGTTTTTGTATCAGAACCCTGCGGTCATCCGCCAAAGGCTCGTCAACTAGGCTACCTTGAGGTAAAAAACGGCCCCTGAGTCGCCACGACTTCAACCTTTTGCGGCGCAAGGAGACGCGAATGATATTCCCGGACATGAAAGGTCTGCCCCTGCACCGGGTGATGGTGCGCACGGTCACTGAGTTCGTCGATGACGAAATGTCGACCTACGCCTCGGCACTGGCCTACCAGATGCTGTTCTCGCTCTTCCCGTTCATTCTTTTCCTGATCGCCCTGATCGGTTTCCTGCACCTGCCGGATTTCTTCTCCTGGCTGCGTCTGCAATCCGAACTGGTGCTGCCGCCGCAGGCGCTGGAGCAGGTCAACCCGGTGATCGATCAGTTGCAGCAATCCAAGGGTGGCCTGCTGTCGATCGGTATCGTGATCGCCCTGTACACCGCGTCCGCCGGCGTGCGCCTGATGATGAGCGCGATGAACGCCGCTTATGACGTGGTCGAAGGCCGGCCGATCTGGAAGCGTTTCCCTTTGTCGATCGTCTACACCGTCGGCATCGCCGGCATGCTGCTGATCGCCGCTGCGCTGATGGTGCTCGGGCCGCAGGTGATGGGCTGGATTGCCGCACAAGTGGGGCTGGAAGACTTCATCGTCACGGTGTGGACGATTGCGCGCTGGCCGGTGATCGTGATTCTGATGATGGTCGCGGTGGCGCTGATCTATTACGTGATGCCCGACGTCAAACAGGACTTCCGCTTCATCACCCCAGGTTCGGTGCTGGCTGTAGTGGTGTGGATCCTAGCCTCGTTGGGGTTTGCCTTTTACGTGAAAACCTTCGCCAACTACAACGCGATGTATGGCAGCATCGGGGCGATCATCGTGCTCTTGCTGTATTTCTATATTTCCGCGGCGGTGCTGTTGCTCGGCGCAGAAATGAATGCAGTGATCGAGCACATGTCCGCCGAAGGCAAGGACAAGGGCGAAAAGGCCCCTGGCGAGCCCGACGAATCCACCAAACAACACGTCTCGGGCCTGGGCCGCGATCATTCGCTCAAGCCGGACACTGACGAAGCGCGACCATGATTCGTGAAATTCTGAAAATGGGTGATGAGCGCCTGCTGCGCATCGCCGCGCCGGTACCACCGGAAATGTTCAACAGCGCCGAGCTCTGGCAATTGATCGACGACATGTTCCAGACCATGGAAAGCGTCGGCGGCGTTGGCCTCGCGGCGCCGCAGATCGGCGTCGACCTGCAACTGGTGATCTTCGGCTTCGAACACAGCGAGCGTTACCCGGATGCTGAAGCAGTGCCGCAGACGATCCTGATCAATCCGCTGATCACGCCGTTGAATCCACTGATGGAAGAGGGCTTCGAAGGCTGTCTTTCGGTGCCGGGGCTGCGCGGCGCGGTGGAGCGTTATCAGCAGATTCGCTACGAAGGCTTTGATCCCAAGGGCGAGCCGATCATGCGCGTGGCCTCGGGGTTTCATGCACGGGTGGTGCAGCATGAATGCGATCACCTGATCGGCCGGCTGTATCCGTCGCGGATTACCGATTTCAGCAAATTCGGTTTTACCGAAGTGCTGTTTCCGGACCTTGATCCCATGGCTGACGACTGATTGTCAGAACACCATCAACCCCTGTGGGAGCGAGCCTGCTCGCGAACGCGGAGTATCAGAACCAACTTCGGCGCTGACACACCGCATTCGCGAGCAGGCTCGCTCCCACAAGAGTTCAGCGTAAATCTGCGGGATTGAGTTCCATCGCAATCATCGGCTTGCTCCGCGCATACCGGCTCAACCGTTCGGCCATCGCCTGCGGCAGCGGCGGATCGAAGCTGAACCCGCGTCGCTCATAAAAACCGCGCAAATCAGGATGGCAAAACAGCCACACCGGCTCGTCCACCTTAGCAACCGCCGCAGCGATCAGTTGCGCAGCAATTCCCTGCTCGCGACACCCCGGATCAACAAACACCCCCGTCAGCCAATGCCCGCCCGCTACCGGCCGCAGGCACAGCGCCGCAACGATCTCGCCGCGCCGCGCTACCCACAACTGTGCCTCGCGCACGGCTTTCATCGACGACTGGTGGCTGCGGTAGAACTTGTTCATCAGCGGCCACAACGATTCGTCGAGCTGGCTGTAGTGGATATCGGACATGGTTCGGGCTGTCGCTGCGAAAAGCGCCGATTATAAAAGAACGCGCGCTTCGGGATAGGTGTATACCTGAACTCACACCCCTGTGAGTGGAGTACCGATCATGTCCAAAGGTATGGATTCAAAGAAAGCCGCGAAGAAGAAACCGGCCAAGACCGCCATCGAAAAACGCGCAGAGAAGAAAGCCAAGAAGGTCGATATTTTCGGCCATTGATCAAACCATGCGGAAGCCCGGTTCACGGGCTCCCGCCTCGCTGGCGAAAACGTCCGTTTTCACCACACTGTTTCCCGCGCTGAACCGTTTCTTGTGCAAAAAATGCCAGATACTGGCCGACTAGTGGCCTTGCGCCCGGCGTCGGGATGGCTATGCTTTGCAGGTAACTAACCATGTCGACCGTCATGCCAACAGGGCGGCGGTACCAGATTGGTCCGTGATTCATGCTGCCAGAGTGCGCAATCCAAGGCACCGACACTGAACCAACAAGGAGCGTCATCTAAATGGAAGTTCTTCTACGCGTTAGGGCTGGCCCGCTTGCGGGCTATCAAGAAAAGGATGTCTTGATCAGAGCGTCGCTGCAGGGACCCTCCGATTGATCATCATTTATCACCTGACAACTTCCTCCTGTGGAGGAAGGCGTGTGCCTGTTCTGTGGAACGTAGTGATGGATCTTGCAAGACCTGAACTTTCATCAAATCAAAAGAACGCGCGGAAGGTGATACAACCATGTTCAACCTACATCACAAGGCTGACCTGCGGGAAATCGAGCGTTTCAGCTGTGCGCTGACCGAGGCCAACGCGAAAATTGAGGCAATCAGCCGCTCGATGGCGATGATCGAGTTCACCCCGGACGGCATCGTCCTCGACGCCAACGAGAACTTCTGCAAGACCATGGGCTACAGCGCCGAAGAAGTGCGCGGCAAACACCATCGGATCTTCTGTGAAGAAAGCTTCTACCGCAGCGAGGACTACGCGAAGTTGTGGCGTGACCTGGCCCGTGGTGAACCGCTCAGCGGCACTTTTCTGCGCCTGAACAAGAGCGGCCGGGAGATCTGGCTTGAAGCCAGTTACATGCCGGTGTTCGGGCCCGACAAACAGGTCAGAAGTGTGATCAAGGTCGCGGCGGACATCACCGCGCGCATCAACAAAGAACATGAAGAAGAAGCCATGCTGGCGGCGATCGGTCGTTCCATGGCGGTGATCGAGTTCACTCCCGAAGGCAATGTCATCCGCGCCAACGACAACTTTCTGCAGACCATGCAGTACGCGCACCCTGAAATTGTCGGCCAGCACCACAGCGTGTTCTGTCACCGTGCCGAAGCCGAATCCGCGCAATACAAAGCTTTCTGGGCTTCGCTCAATCGCGGCGAATATCACTCGCACCGTTTCGAACGCAAGAACAAGTCCGGCCAGATGGTTTATCTGGAAGCCTCGTATAACCCGCTGTTCGACGCCAAGGGCCGCTTGTACAAAGTGGTCAAGTTCGCCAGCGACATCACCCGGCAGATGACCACCCTGCAAAACGCTGCGGAATCGGCCCACAGCACCTCGGTACAAAACGACGCCTGCGCGCAAAAAGGCTCACAAGTCGTGCAGCAGACCGTGCAGATCATTCAGGACATTTCCCGCGATCTGAACGAAGCGGCGGTGAGCATCGATGCGGTCAGCAAACAGTCGGACATCATCGGCACCATCGTCCAGACCATTCGCGGCATTGCCGACCAGACCAACCTGCTGGCACTCAATGCAGCGATCGAAGCGGCGCGCGCCGGTGAGCATGGACGCGGTTTTGCCGTCGTCGCCGATGAGGTGCGCAGTCTCGCCGCGCGGACCAGTCAGGCCACTCTGGAAATTGTCGACGTGGTGCGCAAGAACCACGACCTGTCGCTGAGCGCGGTATCGAGCATGCAGTCGAGCCTGAGCCGCACCGGGTTGGGCGTGGAGCTGGCGAACGAGGCGGGCGAGGTGATCCTCGAGATTCAGCAGGGCTCGCGGCATGTGGTGGATGCGATCAGTCAGTTCAATGAAACCCTGCAATTGAACTGAGCTGTTCAACGTCACCAATAGCCAATGTGGGAGCGAGCCTGCTCGCGAAAGCGTGGTGTCAGTCAAGCCTATAGCCACTGACACGACGCCTTCGCGAGCAGGCTCGCTCCCACAGTTGAGTCATGTGTTAGCCATCAGCGATGAGCAATATTCTCCAACGCCAGATTACGCGTTCGTGGGCCGAACCAGCCGATGGTCAGCATCACGATCAGCATGCTGCTGACGATAAACGCCAGTACCCCCGGCGTGCCGAAATTATCCAGGAACATGCCGATCAGCAGACTGCTGAACACCGTCGACAAGCGACTGAACGAATAGCAGAACCCGACCGCGCGGGCGCGGATGTTGGTCGGGAACAGTTCGCTCTGGTAGGAGTGATAACTGAAGCTCAGCCAGGCGTTGCAGAAGGTGATCATAACCCCGCAGAAAATCAGCCCGAACGCGCTGCTCTGCAGGGCGAACAGGGTGCCGAAGGTCATCGCGCCGAGGGCCGAGCCGACGATCTGCCATTTGTTTTCGAAGCGGTTGGCGAACTTCACAAACAGCAACGGCCCGAGCGGGTAGGCGAGGGTGATGATGAAGGCGTACATCAAACTGTGGGTGACGCTCACGCCTTGCCCCGAAAGCAGCGCCGGCAACCAGTTGCCGAAACCGAAGAAACCGATCGCCTGAAAGATGTGGAAGACGATCAGCATCAACGCGCGGCGGCGGTACGGCGGCTGCCAGATATCGGCGAAACGGCCTTTGCCTTCGACATCGACGGGCACCGGTTCCGGCGCATCCAGCGCTTTGCCGTAATCCTTGGCGCAGCGCGCTTCGAGATGGTCGAGGATCCGGTTGGCCTCATCAAAGCGACCATGCTGCGCCAGCCAGCGCGGCGATTCCGGCAGACGCTTGCGCAGCCACCAGATAAACAGCGCAAACACCGCGCTGGCCAGCACCACCCAACGCCAGCCGGAAATGCCGAACGGCGCTTGCGGTACCAGCCACCACGACATCAAAGCCACCGCCGGCACCGAGAGGAACTGCACGAAAAACGCAAAGGCGAACGCCGAGCTGCGCATGCGCTTGGGCACCAGTTCCGAGAGGTAAGCGTCGATGGTCACCAGCTCGATACCGAGGCCGATGCCGACCAGAAAACGCATGCCGATGATGCCCAGCGCCGAGGTCTGAATCCCCATCAGCACTGTCGCCACCGTGTACCAGATCAGCGCGAAGGTGAAGATCGCCCGGCGGCCGAAACGATCCGCCAGCGGACTGAGCAGGCTGGCACCGAGGAATAGGCCGAGGAACGTCGCCGAGGCGAACGCCGCCTGATCGGAGAAACCGAACACGCCTTGCTTGCCCGTGGCGAACAAGCCGTCGCGAATCAGCCCAGGACTGATGTAGGCGGTCTGGAACAGATCGTAGAGTTCGAAAAAACCGCCGATCGACAGCAGCGCCACCAGACGCCAGATGGTAGCAACGGCAGGCAGCCGATCAATGCGGGCGGAAATTTCGGCGGCGCGTACCGGGTCGATGCCATCACTGGGCGCGGCGGCGGGAGTGTGAGCAGTCATAAGCTGATCCATTTTTTATTGATGGAAAAGCTTAGCCTGCTATCGGTGTTGGCGGATTGTGATTATCAGCGGTTTAACAGGTTGAACCGCTGATTTCTCGCAATATCTGCTTACGAATTAGCGATTTATGTCGCAGCGGCAGAATCCGGCAGCGCCGAGCTCGGCAAGCCGAAAATGCGGTCGAACAGCCAGTTGAATACGAAGGTGTAGCACGGGATGAAAATGATAAGTGCCAGATCCAGCAGGAACGCCTGCATCAGGCTGATGTTCATCCACCACGCAATCAGCGGAATCAGAAACACGATCAGCGTCAGTTGAAAGCCGACCGCATGGGCGATGCGCCGTTTCACCGTGCGGGTGCGCGAGACCTGGCGACTTTCCCAGCGTTCGAACAGCGAGGTGTAGATGAAATTCCAGGTCACGGCGATGCTGGTGATGATCACCGCCAGCGGCCCGGTGCTGCCCGGCGATGTGCCCGATAACAGTGCCAGACCAAGTGCCGAAAAGGTCATGCCGATCACTTCGTAGAGCGACACGTAGACCAGTTTGCGTTTCACGCCTTGCATGCAGATTTACCTCTTTCTTGCCGAATGTTGGCCAGCAGGGCTGGCGAAGGCGGCGAAAGATAGCTTCAATAGACCTGACAGAAAAAGTCGGTAGCTTTCAGTTTTATTGATAGGTGAGGCATTTGAATTTCAGCAGCGACAGCATCGAATTGTTTCTCGCGGTGATCGAACGCGGCTCGTTTTCCGCTGCGGCGCGGCAGTTGGGCAAGGTGCCCTCCGCGGTGAGCATGGGCATTGCCAATCTTGAAGCGGAACTCGGTTACCCGCTGTTCGACCGCAGTCATCGCGAGCCGCAACCCACGGCGATGGCGCAGTCGTTGGTGCCGCACGCGCGACTGATCGCCGAGCAGCTCAAGCAGCTGCAAGTGCACGCGGTGGAGCTGTCGCTGGGGCTGGAAAGCAGGTTGTCGATCGGCGTGGTTGCGGACGTTGATCGGCGGCGCTTGCTGGCAGCGATCAAGGTGATTGCCGAGCGGCATCCGTTGCTCGACATCGAAGTGCTGACTGCGCCGCAGGATGATGTGCTGGCGATGTTGCACAGTGGCCGGGTCAGCGTGTGCCTGGCGTTCGCCGGTTTGAGCGTGAATGCGCTGGAGCGGTTTCAGTTTGTCGGCAGCGAACGCATGATCGCCACGCTGGCGGCGGACAGCCCGTTGTTGCAGGGGCGTGATGTGTTTCTCGAAGATCTGGTGCAGGTGCGGCAGATCATCGTCGCCAGCCGTGACTTGCCGATCAGCGAAACGCGGCCGTTGGTGGCCGAATCCTACTGGCGTACGGACAATCTTGAGACGGCAATGGAAATGGTCGAAGCGGGGTTGGGCTGGGGTAATTTTCCGCTGTCGGTGGTGCAGCCGTGGCTGGACACGGGACGTTTGAAAAGGCTGAATTTTCGCAACATCGAAAATGGCCTGGTGCTGCCGGTGCACGCGGTGTGGCTCAAGAGCCAGCCATTGCAGAAGGGCGCGCAGGCTTTAGTGGACCTGCTCAGCCATTGAATTTGATAGAGATCCCCTGTGGGAGCGAGCCTGCTCGCGAAGGCGTCGTGTCAGCTGCATCAATGCTGACTGACCCACCGCTTTCGCGAGCAGGCTCGCTCCCACACGGGTTGTGTTTCAACTCAGCATTTGTGAAGGGTCAGGTACTCTCGCGCACCTTCAGCTCAAATCCCATGTCCTCCACAGGTCGCGCTACTTTGTTACCCGCCATCAACGTGAGCATCTGCTCCGCCGCGCGCCGGCCGATCGCCTCGCGTGGGGTATTGATGCTGCTCAGGCGCGGGACCATGTGCTCGGACATCGGCAAATCGTTGAAACCGAGGATCGCCACCTGCTCGGGAATCTTGATGCCGTTACGCAAGGCTTCAAGCAGCGCACCTTGGGCCAGGTCATCGTTGCCGAAGAAAATCGCATCAACATCCGGATGCGCCGCCAGCAATTGCAGGAACAACTCGCCACCCAAGCCCACCGACGAAGCACGCGGTGTCAGCACTTCCAGATCCGGGTCGTAACGGCCCGCCTTCTGCAACGCCTTGCGGAAGCCTTCACCGCGCAACAACGTGCGCTGATCCAGCTGCGCACCAATGTAGGCCAAGCGCTTGCGTCCGCGAGACAGAAGGTGTTCGGCGGCAGTTTCCCCGGCGCTCAACTGCGAGAAACCCACGCAATTGACTCCGGCAGCACTGTCGAGCTCCATCATGTACACGCAAGGAATGTTGCTGGCCTCGATCATCCGCCGCGAACTTTCCGTGCGATCAAACCCGGTCAGCAAAAAGCCGCGCGGCTGATAAGCCATGTAGTTGCGCAGCAGGTTTTCTTCTTCATCGCGCGAGTAGTGGAAGTTGCCGATCAGCACTTCGAAGCCCTTGGGCGTCAGCACCCGATGAATGGCTTCCAGGGTGTCGATGAACAGCAGGTTGGACAGCGACGGCACGAGTACCACTACCGAATGGCTCTGCGCCGAGGCCAGTGCGCGGGCGGCGGGGTTGACCACGTAGTTGAGTTCGAGCGCGGCTTTCTGCACTTTTTCCACCAGTTCGGTGGCTACCGTGCTCACCCCGCGCAAGGCGCGCGAGGCAGTGATCGGGCTGACGCCGGCCAGGCGGGCTACTTCGTTGAGGGTCGGACGGCCGGTGGTGCGGGTATTTTTATCGTTCTTGGGGGAGGTCATCGGGCGGCTTGCCAAACAAAAATCAAGGCACTAAGGTAGCGCTGTCCTGATGCAGCTGCAAATGCGTGAGCGCGGTCCTGCCTGATCAGTGCTCTTTGGCGTCAGGAACAAACCTGCTGCAACCCAAAAAAACGACAAGAAGGCGTCGGCAACTTCTGCCTGTGCACTAGAGTCATAGCTAGCAAAGGTAGCGCTGTCTGCGCGCTGAGGTGTTATATGAGTCATCCCATCACCGCCCTGGTCATCATGGGCGTTGCCGGTTGCGGCAAGACGTGCGTCAGCCAGGCCCTGTGCCAATTGAGCGGCGCCACTGCCATTGAAGGCGATACTTTTCATCCGGCCGCGAACATCGAAAAGATGAGCGCGGGGATCCCCCTGAACGACGAAGACCGCGCCGGCTGGCTCGACAGCCTGTGCGATGAACTGCGTCGCGTCGATGCCCAAGGCCAACGCCCGGTGTTGACCTGCTCCGCCCTTAAACACAGCTATCGCGAACGTCTGCGCAGTGCCTTGCCGGGCCTGGGTTTCGTGTTTCTTGAATTGACTCCGGAAGTCGCCGCCGAGCGTGTATCGCACCGCCCGGGCCACTTCATGCCGGCAACGTTGATCGAAAGCCAGTTCGCCACCCTCGAATCGCCCGAGGGCGAGCCGCTGACTCTGCCGCTCAATGCCTCGATTCACAGCGTCGAAGAGCTGGCCCTGCAGGCTCACGTCTGGTGGCAGGCCAACGGTCTGAAACAGGCGGTATGAGTATGTTGAAAAAGACAGCGCTGTCCTCCCGACTTCTGTTCAACCCGCTTTAATAACAACAACAATCCAGGAGACACCCCCCATGTTTGGCATGTCCCACGAGACGTTCCTGCTGCTCGATGCGGTGGTCACGGTAATCGGCCTGATTATCCTGATCACCAAATTCAAGATTCACCCGTTCATAGCCCTGACCATCGCCGCCGCATTTCTTGGCCTGACTTCCGGCATGCCGATCAACACCATCATCAAGGCGTTCCAGGACGGCTTCGGTGGCGTGCTCGGTTTCGTCGGCATCATCCTCGCCCTGGGCACCATGCTCGGCAAAATGATGGCCGAATCCGGCGGCGCCGATCAGATCGCCCAGACCCTGATCCGCGCCTTCGGCAAGGACAAAGTCCAGTGGGCGATGATGTTCGCCGCGTTCCTGGTGGGCATTCCGCTGTTCTTCGAAATCGGCTTCGTGCTGCTGATTCCGCTGGTGTTTATCGTTGCCCGTCGCACTGGCGTATCGATCATCAAAATCGGTATCCCGCTGCTCGCCGGCCTCTCTGCGGTGCACGGTCTGGTACCGCCGCACCCGGGTCCGCTGCTGGCCATCGGCGTATTCGGCGCTGACATCGGCAAGACCATTCTCTACGGTCTGATCGTCGCGCTGCCGACCGCCATCATTGCCGGTCCGATCTTCGGTACTTTCATCGCCAAGCACATCCCGGGTCACCCGAATCAGGAGCTGGTCGATCAACTGGCCCGTGAAAACGATTCGGCCAACCTGCCAAGCTTCAGCATTACTCTGGTCACCGTGCTGCTGCCGGTGTTCCTGATGCTGCTGAAAACCTTCGCTGACGTGGCGCTGCCGGACGGCAACTTCTTCCGCATCTGGATGGACATGATCGGCCACCCGATCTCCGCACTGCTGCTGGCGTTGCTGTTGTCGCTGTACACCTTCGGCTACAAGCAGGGCATCGGTTCCAACCAGATGCTCAAGTGGCTCGACGCAAGCCTGGCGCCTACCGCTGCGATCATTCTGATCATCGGTGCCGGCGGTGGCTTCAAGCAGATGCTGGTGACCAGCGGCGTGGGTGACGTGATCGGCCACATGGCGGTCAGCGCGCAGATCTCGCCGATCCTGCTGGCCTGGCTGGTGGCGGCGGTGATCCGTATTGCAACCGGTTCGGCCACTGTGGCGACCATCACTGGCGCTGGCATTGTGGTGCCGGTTGTCGGCATGATTCCGGGCGTCAACCGTGAGCTGCTGGTGCTGGCCACCGGCGCCGGTTCGCTGATTCTGTCCCACGTCAACGACGCCGGTTTCTGGCTGGTCAAGCAGTACTTCAACATGACCGTGGCCGAAACCTTCAAGACCTGGACCGCGATGGAGACCATTCTGTCGGTAGTCGGCCTGGGCTTTATCCTGCTGTTGTCGCTGTTCGTTTAAGCGGCAGTTTGCAGGCACAAAAAAACCGCAGTGATGCGGTTTTTTTGTGGGCGTGGACTTCCTGCTTGATCGTTCCCACGCTCCGCGTGGGAAATGTAGCCCGGGACGCTCCGCGTCCCTAAGCGGACGCAGAGCGTCCTTTGAGGCATTCCCACGCGGAGCGTGGGAACGATCAGAGGCGTGTCAGTTATTTGGTAACCAAGCCATCCGCGCGGAACATCCCGCGAATCCCGCGCACGGCCTGACGAATGCGGTCCTGATTTTCGATCAGGGCGAAGCGCACGTGATCATCGCCGTACTCACCAAAGCCAACCCCGGGCGAGACGCAGACCTTGGCCTCGGCCAGCAGTTTCTTGGCAAACTCCAGCGAACCCAGATGTGCATACGCCTGGGGAATCTTCGCCCAGACGTACATCGAAGCCTTCGGATTCTCGACCATCCAGCCCAGCTCATGCAGGCCTTTGACCAGCACGTTACGACGCTGACGATACTGCTCGGCGATGTCGCGCACGCACTGTTGATCGCCTTCCAGCGCGGCAATCGCCGCCACTTGCAGCGGGGTGAAAGTGCCGTAGTCGTGGTAGCTCTTGATCCGCGCCAGGGCGCTGACCAATTCCGGGTTGCCGACCATGAAACCGATGCGCCAGCCGGCCATGTTGTAGCTCTTGGACAGGGTAAAAAACTCCACCGCAATGTCCTTGGCCCCCGGCACCTGCATGATCGACGGCGCTTTCCAGCCGTCGTAGACGATGTCGGCATAAGCCAGGTCGTGGATGACCAACACGTCGTATTGCTTGGCGAGGGCGATCACCCGCTCGAAGAAATCCAGCTCCACGCACTGCGCGGTCGGGTTCGACGGGAAGCCGAGGATCATCATTTTTGGCTTGGGGATCGAACCGCGAATGGCGCGCTCCAGCTCATCGAAGAAATCCACCCCCGGCACCAGCGGCACCGAACGCACCTGAGCGCCGGCAATCACTGCGCCGTAAATGTGGATCGGATAGCTCGGGTTCGGCACCAGCACCGTGTCGCCCTGGTCCAGTGTCGCGAGCATCAAATGCGCCAGGCCTTCCTTGGAACCGATGGTGACAATGGCTTCGCTTTCCGGGTCGATATCGACTTCGTAGCGCTGCTTGTACCAGTTGGAAATCGCTCGGCGCAGGCGCGGAATGCCTTTGGACGTCGAGTAACCGTGGGTGTCCTCACGTTGGGCGACCTGCACCAGTTTTTCGACAATGTGCGGCGGCGTGGCGCCGTCGGGATTGCCCATGCTCAGGTCGATGATGTCTTCACCACGGCGGCGAGCGGCCATTTTCAGCTCGGCGGTGATGTTGAACACGTAAGGGGGGAGTCGATCTATGCGCGCAAAGCGGCGCGGCGAACCTTGTTCGGCCATTGTTGCCTCGGATAACGTAAGCGCCCGGAACCGTCCGAGCGACGCTGGTCACTGCGGTGACCTGTGGCGGAAGATAAGGGCAGTGATGGCATACTGTCCAGCGCGGTTGTAAACATTTTTTTCAAGGAAAATCGGTCAATGGAATTCACCAGCGGCTTCTTGCTGAGCCTTTCGCTGTGCCTGGATATCGGCGTAGCCAACATCGCGATGATCACCCTGGCCATGCAGCGCGGCTACTTTCAGGGCTTCGCCCTGGGCCTGGGCACCTGCGTCGGCGACCTGATTTATGCGGTGCTGGCCTTGGCCGGCATGACCGTTTTGCTGCAATACGAAACCGTGCGCTGGGTGCTATGGATTGGCGGTTCGGCGCTGCTGATCTATTTCGCGGCGAAGATGATTTACTCGGCGATTCACCATGAAGCGCTGCTGGCGGAAACGGCGGAGGTGGGGCAGAGCTCCCATCGCAAGGAATTCTTCCGGGGCATTTTTCTCGCCATGTCGTCGCCCAGTGCGATTCTCTGGTTCGCTGCTGTTGGCGGCACGTTGATCGCCCGATCCGGTGGCGGCGGTCCGTTGAGTTCGGCGCTGTTTTTGGGCGGCTTTCTCTGCGCCGGGCTGCTGTGGTCGGCCGGTCTGTGCTTCGCCGCAAGCCACGGCGGCAAGCTGCTGGGCGACAAGCTTCTGCGCTACTCCTATCTGGCATCGGCGGCGATCTTCTGCTATTTCGCGGTGTACGTGATTGTTTCTGGTTACAACGAGTTTGTCGGCTCGGGCGCCGTCGAGCAGTTGCATTCGCTGTAAACGTGCGAAACGGGTCGAGCTTTCTATACTCCCAGCCGAATCCACTTTTGCGTTCTGAGGAGTCGCGTCATGGATGAACAACAACGCGTCGAGATAACCGAGCCTCGCTTCGAACACGGGCAATTTCTACTGATTGCCGGTTTCGGCGGGCGATTCACCCAGGAGACCACCGAAGACATTCCCGCGTTGTGGGAAAAGCTGATCCCGCACTTGGGAAAAATCCCCGCGCAAGTCAACGAAGTAACCTACGGCGTTTGCTGCAATGCGGACGGTGAGGGCGGTTTCGAATACATCGCCGGGGTGCAGATCGACAAGCTTGACGACCTGCCGGAAAAGTACCGCTGGGTTGAAATCCAGCCGCAGAAATATGCGGTGTTTGAGCACAAAGGGTCACTGACGCAGCTCCCTGACACCTTCCAGTACATCTGGAACACTTGGCTGCCGCAGTCCGGCCACGAAGCGGCGGACGCGCCGGAGTTCGAGCGCTACAGCGAGGATTACAACCCGAAACTCAATACCGGCACCCTGGAAATCTGGCTGCCGATCAAGGCCAGAGCGGCGTAACAATCGAGGCGGAGCATGTCCGCCTCGGTGGTTGTGCTTTATGCTGGCGGGCCTTGTTTCCACAGATTTTTGAGCTGCCATGAACACCGTGATCCGCAACGTCAGCGCCGCCGACCTCGACCGCTGCTACGCCATCGAAACCGTCGCCTACGAAGGCGACGAAGCCGCCACCCGTGAAAAGATCGCCACGCGCATCGCCACCTGGCCGGACGGCTTCATCGTCGCCGAGGTGGACGGCGTGGTGGCCGGTTTCATCAATTCCGGCGCGGCGTTCGACGTGCAGATGTCCGACGAGGCGTTCAAGGAACTGATCGGCCACGACCCGAAAGGCCCGAACGTGGTGATCATGTCGGTGGTGGTGCACCCGGATTACCAAGGGCAGGGCCTGGCCAAGCGCCTGCTCGGCGAATTCATCGAGCGCATGCGTGCGATGGACAAAGCGACGATTCACCTGATGTGCAAAGAGCAGCACATTGCGCTGTATGCCGGCTTTGGCTTTGCCTACATCAAACCGTCCGAGTCCGACCACGGCGGCATGGCATGGCACGAGATGATCCTGACCCTCTGAACTTCAATCAAAACTGTGGGAGCGAGCCTGCTCGCGAAAGCGGTATTTCAGCGAAGCAAGTGTCGACTGACACGACGCCTTCGCGAGCAGGCTCGCTCCCACAGGGTTTTGAGGTGTCTGTAGTTGCGCGGTTAGTAAAGGCTTTCACGCACCCGTTTCGGCGCTTCCCGATCGTAGGTGTCGGCGTCGAACTGGCCGTCATTCAGGCGCTTGTGAAATGCGCCAGCAGATGGCAAGGCCGAGCGCGGCAGGTGCGTTTCGGGATTCCACGCCTCCGAGCGGAGAAAGGCTTTCGAGCAGTGAAAAAACGCCGCGTCCACCGTCACCAGCAAGACAGTTTTCGCCGGTTTGCCATTCACCGCGAAACTCTCCAGCAACGCCGGTTCATCGCTGATCAGGGCCGTGCCATTGACCCGCAATGTTTCGCCGATCCCGGGAATGATGAACAGCAGCGACACCCGCGAATCGTGCAGCACATTGCGCAAGGTATCGATGCGGTTGTTGCCCGGGCGATCCGGCAGGGCCAACGTGTTTTGATCAATGATCCGAACAAACCCCGGCGCATCACCGCGCGGCGAGTTATCGAGGCCATCGGTCCCCACCGAGCTGACGATCACTAGCGGCGACAGGCGCACCATCGCCTGATAATCCTCGTTGAGAAAGCCGATCTGCTTGCGCACGGCGCGTTCGTGGGGCCGGCCGTAAATGGCTTCCAATGCTTCTATCGAATCGATCATCGTTTATCCCTCTACGATTTAAAAAAACAGCCCCATCCGCCGCTCGTACCCAATCCGGCCCTTGTACGCTTCGCCGCTGTCGACATAGCCATGCCTGGCATACAGCGCAATCGCCGCCTCGTTATCAGCGTCCACCGACAATTCCAGCCCCTTGATCTCCGGCCACGCCTCGCGGGCGACAGCGGGCAGCGCTTGCAGGCACGCCTTGCCGTAACCCTTGCCCTGCGCGCGCCGATCGACCTGCAGAGCATGCAATGTGGCGCTGTGTTCGTCGGCCCAGTCGGGCAATACCGGCGGGCGCTTGAGCAGCAGAAACGCTACCGGTACGTCGTCCGCCAGCAGGGCAAAACCCTTTACGCCAGGGCCGGGCTTCGACAGCAGGGTGTGCAAGGCACCGTGGATGTCGCCGGAGAATTTGATCTGCTCGGGGTGAATTTCAATCGACTCGACTTGCTCGCGCTGCAAAGGGCTGAGGCTGTCGTAAGGCACGAGTTGGGCTGACACGGGAATTTCCTTTTTCCTACAAGGATTGAAGCTCGGATTCTAGCGACATTGTTGTCGGCGAAATTTTTTTGTTTGCCCTGTCGATCTACGCAAAGGGCAAACGACTAAGGACGTCTTCACAACAAAAACCACGGAGAACACCATGAGCGCACAAAGCGAAATCCAGACCCTTATCAACACCTACCGCGAAGCAGTAATGGCCAAGGACGTCGAAAAAGTCATGGCCCTGTACGCCGACGACATCGTCTCGTTCGATGCGATCAAGGCCCTGCAATTCAAAGGCAAAGCGGCGTACCGCGCGCATTGGGTCGAGTGCATGGAAATGTGCCCCGGTCCGCACATCTTCGAGTTCCACGAAATCGCCATCGAAAGCGCCGACAACATCGCTTTCGCCCACTGGGTGGCCAATTGCGGCGGCACCAACGACAAGGGCGAAACCCAGAGTTGCTGGATGCGCGTGACCGCCTGTTATCGGCAGGTCGGCGGGGCGTGGAAGATTGCCCATGAGCACTGGTCGGCACCGTTCGATCCGATGAGCGGCGCGACGCTGTTCGATGTAACCCCCTGATCTTCAGCCATAGTTGATCCGTTCGAATCAGGAGATCGCCATGAAATACCTATGCCTGGTCTACAGCGATGAACGCCTGCTGCACACCTCGCCGGGCAGCCCGGAAGACGCCGAATGCTGGGCCTACGCCGAGTCGATTCAGGGCAGCGGGCGGATGATCGCCGCCGAAGCGCTGGAGTCGGTAGAAACCGCCACCACCGTACGGATGCGTAATGGCAAGTTGTCGATCACCGACGGGCCTTTCGCTGAAACCAAGGAGCAACTGGCCGGTTTTTACCTGATCGATGCCAAGGATCTCAACGAAGCGATTCAGGTCGCCGGCAACATTCCGGCAGCGCGGGTCGGCAGCGTTGAAGTGCGCCCCGTGCGGCAGTTGAATGTCTGACGTCAGGGCGCGGGTCGAGCAGGTCTACCGCGAGGATTCGCGGCGGATTCTGGCCACGCTGATCCGCCTGCTCGGTGATTTCGACCTCGCCGAAGAAGCCTTGCATGAGGCGTTCTTCGTCGCAGTCGAGCGCTGGCAACGCGACGGCGTGCCAGACAACCCGCGCACCTGGCTGGTCTCCACCGGACGTTTCAAAGCCATCGATGTGCTGCGCCGGCGCGCGCGGTTCAAGGCGTCGCAACCGCTGCTGCTGGCGCAACTCGATGAGCTGGAGCAGGCTGACTGGAGTGGCGAAGACGTGGAAGACGATCGCTTGCGGCTGATCTTCACCTGCTGCCACCCGGCACTGGCGGCGGATGCGCAGGTGCCGCTGACCTTGCGCGAAGTCTGCGACCTCACCACCGAGGAAATCGCCCGCGCTTTTCTCTCGGCGCCGGCGGCGATTGCCCAGCGCATCGTCCGCGCCAAAGCCAAGATCCGCGACGCGAAAATCCCCTATCAAGTACCCACGCTGAACGAATTACCCGAGCGCCTCGACAGCGTATTGCGTGTGATTTATCTGGTGTTCAACGAAGGCTATTCGGCCTCGGTCGGTGCCGAGCTGACCCGCGAGGATCTGACGCGCGAAGCGATTCGGCTGGGGCGCTTGTTGATGGAGTTGCTGCCTGAGCCGGAAGTCATGGGTCTGCTGGCGCTGATGCTGCTGCATGAATCACGCCGGCCGGCACGAACCTCGCCGAGCGGTGAACTGGTATTGCTCGACGATCAGGATCGCTCGTTGTGGGATGCCCGGTTGATGGCTGAGGGTTGCACGCTGGTCGAGCGCGCGCTGAGTACGCGACGCTTTGGGCCATACTGCCTGCAAGCGGCGATTGCAGCGGTGCATGCGGAAGCGCCGTCGGCGGCGCAAACGGACTGGCAGCAGATTGTCGGTCTGTATGACGTGCTGCTGCGCGCGGTGCCGTCGCCGGTGATCGAGTTGAACCGGGCGGTGGCGGTGGCCAAACGTGATGGGACGTTGGCCGGGTTGTTGTTGGTTGAAGGGATTTTGACTCGGGGCGAGTTGCAGGATTACCACTTGGCGCATTCGGCGCGGGCGGAGTTTTGCCGGCAGTTGGGCCGGGTGGAGCAGGCGCGGGCCGCGTATCAGCGGGCGCTGGAGCTGACGCGGCAGGAGCCGGAGCGGCGGTTTATTCGAGCACGTATCATGGCGCTCGAAATGCTCTGACCTTGGCGCTCTGGCTAGTGTGGGCAGCCTGTGGATTGCCCTCACCCTAACCCTCTCCCAAAGGGAGAGGGGACTGATCGGGGGATATTGGAGGGATTCACCGACTTGAACGAATTGTCTTGAATCCATAATCGATAAGGTTTTTCAGGTCGATGCATAACGCCAGACACCTCGGTCGGCCCCCTCTCCCAAAGGGAGAGGGGACTGATTGGGGGATATTGGAGGGATTCACCGACTTGAACGAATTGTCTTGAATCCATAATCGATAAGGTTTTTCAGGTCGATGCATAACGCCAGACACTTCGGTCGGCCCCCTCTCCCTCCGGGAGAGGGCTGGGGTGAGGGGCTTTTGATTTCAAGCGCTTATTCGAGCATCTTGCTGAGCAACCAGCTCCCTGCCGGCCCCGGGGGATACAAGCGCGACCACAAGGCGTCGACAAACACCGGTTTCGGCCAACCGCGCACGTCGAGCTCTATCAGCAAATCATTGGCATAACGCTGCACCAGCCACCTCGGCAGCGGTGCCCAGCCAAAGCCTTTTTCCGCCATTTCCAGCAGCATCAGGTAACTCGGCGCCGACCACACCCGGCCTTTGCCGCGACTGTCGTAGGGATTGACGATGGTCGCCAGCCGCAATTCGCGATGTTGCTCGAGGATCTGCTGATCCACATGCTCAAGCTTCGCCAATGGGTGCTCGCGGCTGACGAACAGGGCTATCTCCGTGCGCTCGGCCACAGTGGAGGTCACAAGATCCGGCGGGTAGTTGTCCTGCATTTCCGCGAAGGCCAGATGCGCCCGGCCGCGCTGGACCAGTTCGATCAGGTCTTCGCATTCGGCAATCAGGCATTCCAGCTCAAGCTCCGGATAACGCTGCTCGAAATCCACCAGCGCCGCCTCGAAACGATACGACTGGTAGGTATCGGAAATCGCCACCGTCAGCTTCGGTTCCACACCTTGCGCCAATTGCCGCGCGCTCATCTCCAGACGACTGGTGGCGGCCAGAATCGCCTCGGCTTTTTGCAGCATCACGTGGCCGGCGGGGGTGAGCGTGGGCTTGCGGCTGCTGCGGTCGAATAGCTGCAAATCCAGATCAATCTCGAGACTGGCGACCGCGGCGCTGATGGTCGACTGACAGCGGCCCAACTTGCGCGCTGCCGCCGAGAACGAGCCTTGCGTCGCTGCCTGGACAAACGCCAGCAGCACTTCCTGCGAAGCCATGAACTATCGCCTTGATCGATGGTTATTGGTTATGAAGTATCGGTATTAAGTTTGATCATGGCAACCATCGTCAAACAAGGAGTCAGGCCATGACTGCCCACAAGTCCATCACCGAACGTGTTTTCCAGGCAGTTGGTTTCGAGTTTCTCGCGATCCTGATCTGCACGCCGCTGCTCGCCTGGATCATGCAAAAGCCGCTGCTCGACATGGGCGCGGTGACCGTGTTGATCGCGCTGTTGGCGCTGGCGTGGAACGTGGTGTTCAACCGTTTTTTCGACCGTGCATTGGCGCGGATGAATCTGCCGCACAACGCCTGGGTCCGTGTAGTTCATGCATTGCTGTTCGAAGGTGGATTGATCGTGATGGGCGTGCCGCTGATTGCCTGGTGGCTGTCGGTCAGCCTGTGGCAGGCGTTGTTGCTCGACATCGGCGTGCTGCTGTTCTTCCTGCCGTACACCTATGTCTACCACTGGGGTTATGACGTACTGCGCGAGCGCTTCATGGCCCGCCGCACATATGAAAGCTGAGGTAGCCCTGTGGCGAGGGGATTTATCCCCGTTGGGCTGCGTAGCAGACCCGATTTTGGGGCCGCTCCGCAGCCCAGCGGGGATAAATCCCCTCGCCACAAACGGTCTGTTGGTTGAGGTCAGAGAAACATGCCGCCAGACGCCTCGACCCGCTGACCGTTGATCCACTGTCCACCCTCCGACAGCAGCAGCGCCAGTGCACCGCCAATATCATCCGGCAGCCCTACACGACCCAGCGCAGTGTTGCTGGCAACCATCGCGTTGACCGCGCTGTTGTCGCGCACCGTGCCACCGCCAAAATCGGTTTCAATCGCACCCGGCGCCAGGATATTCACGCCAATCTGCCGCGCCCCAAGCTCTTTCGCCTGATAACGCGTCAGCACTTCCATAGCACCTTTCATTGCCGCGTAAGCGCCGTAACCCGGCAGGCTGAAGCGGGTCAGGCCGCTGGAAATATTGACGATGCGCCCACCGTCATTGATCAGCGGCAGCAATTGCTGAGTCAGGAAAAACGGCCCTTTCAACTGCACATTCATCAGCAGATCGAACTGCTCCGGAGTGGTTTCGCTGAACAGCGCATGCACGCCGACCCCGGCGTTGTTGATCAGGAAATCGAAGCGCTGACGCTCAAAGGTTTGCCCCAATACCTGTTCAACCTGCGCGGCAAACGCGGCGAAGTTTTCGCTGTGGCCGACGTCCAGTTGCAGCATCGCCGCTTTCGCGCCGAGTGCCTGCAATTCAGTGACCAGCGCCTGGGCCTCGTCGGCGCGGCTGTTGTAGGTGCCGATGATGTCGATGCCTTGCGCGGCGAGGTGCAGAGCGGCGCTGCGGCCGAGGCCACGACTGGCGCCAGTGATCAGTGCGATTTTGCGGTTCATGCTGACTTCCTCGATTGCGTTGAGTGGGGATGGAAGAAGTTTATTTATCCGCCCTGAGGTGATAAACACGGCAAAAGCGGAATCACTGATCGGCTCAGCCGAACAATCACCGGGGCTTGTCATGAACAAACTGGAACTGCTGCGCACCTTCGTCCGGGTCAGCGAACTGTCGAGTTTCACTCTCGCCGGGGAAAGCCTCGGCCTGCCGCGCTCCACAGTGTCCGAACAGGTGCAGGCACTCGAAGCCTTGCTCGGCACGCGGCTGTTGCAGCGCACCACGCGCAAGGTGCAGGCCACTCAGGATGGACTGGTGCTGTATGAGCGCAGTAAGGACTTGCTCTCGCACATGGATGAAATCGAAGGGCTGTTCCGTCAGGACGAGGCTTCGCTGACCGGGCGCATCCGCGTCGATATGCCGAACATCCTCGCGCGACGCTTGATCATGCCGCGCCTGCCGGAATTCATGGATCGCCACCCGAATCTGCAGATGGAAATCAGCAGCACCGACCGCCGCGTCGATCTGCTCAGCGAGGGTTTCGACTGCGTGTTGCGCATCGGCGCGCAGCCGGATCAGTCGGTGGTCGCCCGGCATCTCGGCGACTTCCCGATGGTCAATTGCGCCAGCCCGGCTTACCTGCAACGTTACGGCGTGCCGCAGACCATCGAGGATCTGGCGCAGCATCGGCTGGTGCATTACGTCGGCGTACTGGGCTCGCGTTCGGAAGGGTTTGTGTATGAGGAGGGTGGCGAAGTGCGACGGGTGGCGATGGCGGGCAGTGTCACGGTCAACAGCACCGACGCCTATGAAGCGGCGTGCCTGGGCGGCTTCGGCCTGACGCAGGTACCGCGCACCGGCATGCAGCCGCATCTGGAAAATGGCGAACTGGTGACCGTACTGCCGCAACACACCGCACCGCCGATGGCGATTTCGTTGTTGTACGCGCGGCAACGGCATTTGCCGCTGCGGGTGCGGGTGTTTATGGATTGGCTCGGCGATGTTGTTCGTTCAACGCTTTGACTGCTCACCTTGGCCCGAACTGTGGGAGCGAGCCTGCTCGCGAAAGCGCCATGTCATTCAACATTGATTTATCTGACACACCGACTTCGCGAGCAGGCTCGCTCCCACAGAGAGGACTGTCTTGTGTGTGGGATTTGCGCTCAGTAATCGCCACGCTTGCGAAACGCCCAGCGCCCGGCAATCACGGTGAACGTCGCCACCAGCGCAACCAGTACCCAAAATCCGTGCGGATCCTGGGACAGCGGCACACCGCCGACATTCATCCCGAAAAAACCGGCAATGATGTTGATCGGCAAGGCCAGCACTGTCACCACCGTCAGGGTGAACAGCGTGCGGTTGCTCTGTTCGTTGAGGTTGGCGGCGATTTCTTCCTGCAGCAATTTGATGCGTTCGCCGAGGGCGGTGAGGTCGTTGATGATCAGCGCAAACTCCTCGGTGGATTTGCGCAACTCCTTGACGTCCTCCTTCTGCAACCACGGCGGCGGACGATTGAGCAGGCGCAGCAACGAACCCGGCTCCAGCGCCAACAGCCGTTGCAGACGCACCAGCACGCGACGGTTGGCGCCAAGTTCGGCGCGGTTGGTCGACAGGCGCGAGGAGAGCAGTTCGTCTTCGACCTGATCGACACTCAGGCTGGTCTTGCGCACGATCTGCGTCAGCACTTCGCCCTGATCGCGCAGCAAATGCACGAGCAGTTCCGAGGGCGAGCGAAAGCACTCGCCGGCCTTCACCGACGAACGCAATTTATCTACCGAATGCAGCGGTTGCAGGCGCGCGCTGACGATCAGTTTGCTGCGCACGCAGACCCACAGCGTCGACACGTCGGAGGAGACCATGCTGCTGAGGTTGAACACCACATCGTTGACCACCGCCAGCAGCGCCGAATCGACATGCTCGATACGTGTCGAACGCGAACCTTCGTGCAACGCCTCGAAAAATTCGTCGGGCAATTGCAGATGACTTTTCATCCAGCGCTCGCACGCGGCGTGGGCCAGGTTCAGGTGCAGCCAGAGAAATTCTTCGCTGTCGCCTTCGTCCTGCAAGCAGCGCAAAGCCGTCGCCGAATCGATCTCGCGCCCGCGCTCCCCGGGCAGGAAGCGAAAGCCGTAGAGCAAGCCAAACAGGTCCGGGGCGCGATGGCTGATATCGAGGCTGTGGTTCATGGCGGCTCGCTGCGAGGAGGGTGTCTGGTGGGGGATTTTCAGGTTCACCTGAGCGGCATCATCGCAAGCCAACATGACCGTTTTGTGACAGCAAAGTGACTGCAAATCAACGCGTTACCGACTGTCGGAAGATTCTCAAGAAGCGCTCTGGCGCGCCGATCTCGGTTGAGTTAGGTTGCGCGCCATTGGCTTTCGGTCATGGTGTGTCGACAGGGAAGTCCGGCCATTTTTCACGTCCGCTCGGGCGTGCCTCATCCCTGCTTCGAGTACCTTGCAATGCTGCAAAAATCCCTGAGAACGCAAATTCTCGCCCTGCTGAGCGGCAGTCTGCTGGCGATATTGTTGATCGCGCTGGCCTGCTTTCATTTCCTCTCCAACGGCGTGCAAAGCTATAGCCAGTTGATCGCCGGCCCGTTGCACACGTCGCAACTGATCGATGAAGCCAACCTGCAATTCAAAGTGCAGGTGCAGGAATGGAAAAACGTCCTGCTGCGCGGCAAGCAACCGGCGGACCTGGCGAAATACTGGAGCCAGTTCGAAGAGCGTCAGCGCGACGTGCAGAATATTCTCGGCGAACTGGCCGGCCAGAAAGGCATCGAGGCAACTCTCAAATCCCGCATCGAACGATTGCGCGAGGAGCATCGCCAGTTGGGCGCGGCCTACCAGAAAGGCCGCGATGCCTACGTCGCTGCCGGTGGTGATCCGAGCGCCGGCGACGCAGCGGTCAAAGGCGTCGACCGCGCCACCAGCGAGCAGATGAGCGCACTGGTCGCCGAGCTGCGCGAGCAGGGCACCGCGCAATCGGCGTTGATCAGCGCCAGCGCTGAGCGCACCGTGTGGCTGGGGCTGCTGGTGATGCTCGCGTCGGGCTTGTTGATCGGTCTGCTGAGCCTGTGGCTGGTCAGCCGCAACCTGATCGAGCCGATCCGCAACCTCATCGATTACGTCACCCGCTTGAGCCGTGGCCAGTTGGCCGTACGTGTTGTCAGCGAGCGTCGCGATGAACTGGGCAACCTCGCCGCCGCAGCGAACACTCTGCGCGATTTTCTGGCGGACACCTTCACTCGCTTGCAACGCAGCGCCGGTGATCTGGACAGCGCCAGCGGCGAGTTGAACGCCATTGCCACGACCATGGCCGGCGGCACCAGCGAGCAATTCAACCGCACTGATCAAGTGGCCACGGCGATGAATGAAATGTCCGCCACCGCCCAGGAAGTCGCCCGTCATGCCGCCGATGCCGCGCGCGCTGCGGACGATGCCGATCACTCGGCGCAGCAGGGTGAAAAGGTCATGCAGACCACCATTCACTCAATCACGCAGATGCGCGGCGAAATCGCCAACACCGCCACGGTGATCCGTCGCCTGGAAACCGACAGCGGTCGTATCGGCAAGGTGCTGGAAGTGATTCGTGGCATCGCCGAACAGACCAACCTGCTGGCGCTCAACGCAGCCATCGAAGCGGCGCGTGCGGGTGAGGCCGGGCGTGGTTTTGCCGTCGTCGCCGATGAAGTGCGCAACCTCGCCCAGCGCACGGCGGAGTCGATCATCGAGATCAACCAGATCATTCAGAACGTGCAGACCGGCGCTGTCGATGCCGCGCAGGCTATCGAGAGCGGCCAGGCGCGCAGTGATGAAAGCGTCGAACAGGTGACCCAGGCCGGCGCGATGCTGGAGCGCATCACCTTGGCGGTGGAGGCGATTCGCGACATGAACCGGCAGATCGCCACGGCGGCAGAAGAGCAGACTTCAGTGGCCGAGGATATCTCGCGCAACCTGACTGAAATCACTGCGATTGCCAGCACCAACCTCGACAACGTGCAGCGCACTGAAAGTGCCAGTCAGAACCTGCATGGGTTGTCGGGGCAGTTGAATGAGGTGACGGCGCGGTTGAGTGCTTGATTTTGGGTGGCGGTTTGTCAGCCCCTCACCCTAACCCTCTCCCGGAGGGAGAGGGGACTGGCCGCAGGGAATGTGTGAATTGCACCGAACTTGCAATACCGAGTCGAACTCGGGTTTGAGCGGCCCGCAAATCGGCTCCCTCTCCTGGGGGAGAGGGCTGGGGTGAGGGGGATCGATTTCACAGACCACACAAAGTTTGCGCGCCAATCCGCAGCCACAAAAAAGCCGCACGATCGTTAAATCGTGCGGCTCTTTAACAGCGGTCTATCAAGTGTCTTGCTTGTCGCTCAGCACTTTACCGGTGGTGGCATCAAAGTCCACGTCGAACTCTTTGCCGTCAGCAGTTTTAAGTTCAACTTCATACTCGTAACCATTGAAGTGGTTATCCAGGTCGGTGTCGGTAATCGTTGCGCCCGGGTGCAGTTTCAGTGCTTCGGCGTTCATCGATTCCAGCGACTTGATCTTGCCGTCCTTGACCAGTTGCGGGATCTGGTCGATGCGAACATCAGCCTGAGCCAGGCCAGCGGTGAGGGTCAGGGCAGCGGCGGTAAACAGGGCAGTCAAAGTTTTCATCGGTTCATTCCTTGGCAGTGCGTTGAAGTGGTTGATCTGTGTAAGTGGGTTCAGATTAACCAGCGCAACTTAACTCACCCTTAAATCTCTGCTTCGCGATAAAACTGCTCTTTGTCGGAGCGAGCCTGCTCGCGAAGCAGGCGACTCGATAACAACTTAGAAACCGTTCTTCTTCAGAACCTCATCAACACTGCCAACAGCCGGACGCTTGTAAAACTTCAACAGTTCACTGGCGCGGTTGGTAAAGATGCCGTCGACACCCGCTGCCATGACTTTCTCGTAGTCCACCGCCTCGTCGACCGTATAAACATGCACCAGCATGCCCTGATCGTGGGTGTACTGGTTCATCCACGGTTGCACCAGGTCGGAGTAACTCTGATCACCACCCTGGGTCAGCTTCGCCGAAGGGCCAGTGCCGATCGCGCCCTGGGCCTTGGCGTAGTCGACCCATTGCTTGAATTCCGCCTCTGACTTGGGTTCCTGCTTGCCGTAGAAAACGTTTTTGTCTTTCTCGCCGGACGCGGCAAACGTCACGGCGGATTTAGGCTCGATGCTGCCTTCGCCGACCCACAACAGCAGGATCTTCGGCACTTGCGGCATTTCCTTTTCCAGCAATTGCAGGCTGTTCTTATCGAAGGTCTGCAGGATCACCTTGCCTTTGCCCTGACCGACGCCGAGCGCACTTTTCGCCAGTTTCGAACCGGCCGGACTGAGCCAGCCGCGATCCTGCAGTTTTTCCTTGAGGTCATGTTCGATGCCGGGAAACAGCTGCGGCTCTTTGGTTTCGATGTACAGGCCCGGCTTGTGCTGCGGGTTGGCGCGGGCGATGTCGATGATTTCATCGAGGGTAAGAATCTTCAGCCCGGCGTACGAGGGGCGTGCGCGGTCAGGATATTTGCTGTTGAACCAGCTGCCGGCATCGAGGGTTTTCAGTTCGGCCATGGTGAACGCGGTGGCCGGGCTGTCCTTGCGCTCGGGGAATTTGCTGGCGACGTCGGTGGTGCGTTGCAGGTTGTCGTCGTGCAGGGCGAAGAGCACGCCGTCCTTGCTGCGCTGCAAATCCATTTCCAGGTAATCGGCGCCGAGGTCACGGGCCAGTTTGTAGGCCGCAGCGGTGGACTCCGGGGCATCGAACGACGCGCCACGGTGGGCGATCACCGCCGGATGCGGAATGCCATGGGCGGCAGCGATTGCCTTGGGCTCCGGGTGGCTGGCGGCATGCGCCTGACCGAGGCCGAACAACAGACTCAGCACCAGAGCGCTTCGGGTAAAAGTGGCAGGCATGGTCGAGTTCCTTTCGCAGGTTTTTTTCGAGACGTACCTTTTAACAATTGACGCGCCGCAGGGCTATCGCCAGACCCACATAAACCGAGCAAAACGGAAATTTCCTGCACTTTTGTGGCGCTGTTTGCAGTACGCTTGCCCTCGGCTGACGCCCCGGCAGAGGGCGCGCCGCTACATTGCCCTGCGTGTAAACCATCGATCATCTTTCGTGAGGTTTACCATGCGCATCACCTCCCAACTCATCTGCCAGGCCGCCGACGATCTCAAAGGCTTCGTCGGCCTCAACCGCAAAACCGGCCAGTACATCGTGCGCTTCAGCGAAGATTCATTCGGCATGGACGTGGCCGACGACGGCATCATCCCGGCCAGTGAATTCGTCTGGGCGAAGGCGTCGGACACCACCATGACCCTCAAGCGCGAATTGATTCAGCTGCTGCTCGATCAACACATCGACGACCGGATCAACATCACCGAGCCGTTGCGGGTTTACATGAGCAAGGTTGAAGTGCCGGAGATTGTTGCGGTGCGGAGTCTGGTGCGCGGTTGAGGTATTGCAGTGTGGTTGCGGGCCTCTTCGCGAGCAGGCTCGCTCCCACAGGGATTTCGTGAATGCCTCTGATCCAATGTGGGAGCGAGCTTGCTCGCGAAGGCGGCCTTAGCTCTGGCACACGTGAGCGTGCAACTCGCTGGTCAGTCCTTCGATGCGCTCGGTGAGGGTTTTTGTCATTTCGGTAAGGCGGGTGTTTTGTTCCAGTAACGCCAGCAATTGCGCGGAATTCTTCGCCGCGTCAGCCTGACGTTCGGTATTGGCCAATGCCAGCGCTTCGCGGTGCTGCGCATCGGCGTCGGCCTGCGCTTTGTCGCGCGCGGCCTGACGGGTTTGCGCGAGCAGGATCAATGGCGCGGCGTAGGCCGCCTGCAGGCTGAAGGCCAGGTTCAGCAGGATGAACGGGTAGACGTCGAATTGAGTCACGCCCCATACGTTGAGGCCGATCCATACCGCCACGATCAAGGTTTGCGCTCCCAGGAACAGCGGCGTGCCGAAGAACCGCGCAAAGGCTTCGGCGCGCAGGGCGAAGGCATCGTTGCCGAAGGTCGTATTCAGGTGGGCGTGGGGGCGGTGGAAGCGCAGGTGATCGATGGGGGCGTTGGACATTCCGGGTTTTTCGTTATTCATGGGGCACTCGGCGGGGCTTGGGACGTGTCGTCACTATAGCGCTGCGTTGTGGCGGCCGACCTTCGCGGACTGCCCACGAAGGTCGCGACTCGTTCTATCGACCCTGCACAAGCCTCAATTCGACACCCGCTCATTGGCAAACATGCTCACCGCATCCACCGCCTCACTGGCGCCATCGCGAATCTGCAGAATCACCGTGCCGGCCTGATTGGCCAGTTCCACGCCTTCTGCGGCGCGGTCGCGGGTGCCTTGCATGCTCTTGATCGCCTGCCGTGTTTCGCTCTGGATCAGACTGATCATGGTGGAGATCTCGGCGGTGGAGCCGCTGGTGCGCGCCGCCAGCTGCCGTACTTCATCGGCCACCACGGCAAAGCCGCGGCCCTGTTCACCGGCGCGCGCGGCTTCGATGGCGGCGTTGAGGGCGAGCAGGTTGGTCTGATCGGCGATCGCGCGGATGGTGTTGACGATGGCGGTGATCTGCTCGGAGCGGTCGCCCAGTTGTGCGATCAGCGTTGAGGACTGGCTGATGTCCTCGGCGATTTCGCGCATTTCGCTGGCAGCCTGTTGAATCACTTGCGTACCTTGCTCGGCGACTTTTCGTGTCGCTACCGAGATGTGATAAGCGGCGCTGGCACTGCGCGCGTCCTGCTCGTGTTGCTCAACACGGGCGGTAACGTCAGACGCGAACTTCACGACTTTGTACAAACGCCCCGAAGCGTCGTAGACCGGGTTGTAGTTGGCCTCCAGCCAGACGATCTGACCGCGTTTATCCACGCGCTCGAACTGCCCGTGGAAGAACTCGCCCTGATTCAGGCGCCGCCAGAAATCCTGATAGGCGCCGCTGTTGACCAGCGCCGGGGTGCAGAACAGGCGGTGATGCTGGCCCTTGAGCTCTGCGAGGCTGTAACCCATGCGCGAGAGAAAATTCTGGTTGGCGGTAAGAATGTTGCCGTCGAGATCGAACTCGATCACCGCCATCGCGCGATCGATCGCCTGCAGCTTGGCGTTGGCCTCGTTCTCCTGCTGCACCTTGGCGGTGACATCCATCGCGTACTTGACCACTTTGATCACCCGTCCCGACGCATCCTTGATCGGGTTGTAACTGGCCTCGAGCCAGATCGGCTGGCCTTTGCTGTTGACCCGTTCAAAGGTGCCGGACTGGAACTGACCGTTTTTCAGGCGTGACCACAGCTCGGTGTATTGGACACTGCGCCCGAATTCCGGCGTGCAGAAATGCCGGTGCGGCTGGCCGATCGCCTGGGCAGCCGTGTAACCCATGGTCTTGAGGAAATTGTCATTGGCACGCAACACCACGCCATCAAGATCGAACTCGATCACCGCCATCGAACGGTTGATCGCTTCGAGCATCGCAGCTTGGTCAAAAACGGTGTGTTGCAATTCAGCGAGGGCGGCTTTCTGGCGATTGAAAAACATGCTTGCGATACTCGGGAAGTGGGGAAAATCAAAAGGATTCAGTCCCTATTCCTGCGCCGGCAGACCGAAATGCACGGACGGCATTCGGTGGTGACTGCTCAATGCCAGCGTTCCGTTACTGGCAGATGGCTACTTATACAAAACTTAATAAAGTTGTACAAGAAAGGAATTTTTCACAACTTTGTATAACTTTTTGCGAAATTAGTTGTACGCGGCTCGCCGCACCAGTGATTCACCGCTGATACAGTGCCAGGAACATCTCCAGCGCCGACTCGGCAACTGCATTCTGCGCGTCTGGATCAAGGGCCGCGCGACCCAGCGAGATCTGCGGCCAGAACGCGAATGCCTTGAGCAAACCTTGTACTTGATGCGCGGCAAATTCTGGATCCACCGGCTTGAGCCGTCCGTCGGCTTGTGCTGCGCGTATCCAGACGGTCAGGCCTTCCTCGCGCTCGCCCATGCGCTCGATCATGTTCTGCGCACGTTCGGGGGAATGAATGGTTGCAGCAATTGCCACCCGGGCGAGGGTGAGAAAATTCTCGTCAGCCATCATCTGCACTTTTTCTCGCAGCATCAGGCGCAGCTGCTCATGCAGCGGTTGCTCGCGGTCGTAGCTCACCGACGGCTCGGCAATGATCCGCGCCCACAACTGATTAAGGATCTCGGCGAACAGCTCTTCCTTGCTCGGGAAGTGGTTGTACACCGTCCGCTTCGACACCCCCGCCGTGGCGGCGATCTTGTCCATGCTGGTGATTTCGAACCCGTGGGCACGGAATTCGGCGATCGCCGCCTGGATGATGGCTTCGCGTTTGCGGTCGGTGAGGCGTTGTGGAGCGGTCATGAGCGGACTTCGGCAGAGAAGGGGGGAAATTACACTCGGCAGTTTACTTGGCGTCGGCTTTGATGCAACCTAGAAACTACACCGCTCAGTGTAATGTTGCGTTAATCCTCGCACCTTACAAACCAGAGCGTTTGGCCTTTGCGTGCAGCTTGGCCATTTTCATTTCCCGTGGAATACCGTGCAGCACACGGTTTTTCGGAGTCGTTCAGTCATGGCCAATCCAGTCTCTCTCCCGGACAACACACCCACGCCTGAAGCCTCGCGCCAGGATCAAGGGCTGTTTCGCAATCATGCGCCGGTTCAGCGCGAAGGCCTGCGCAAAATGCTGCGGATCATGTGGAACATGATTTTCCACAAACCGCGCGACACCCGTCCGAGCGCCGCCATTCCTGTGCAGCCGCTTACTCGCGAAGATCTGCTCGCAGCGCCCAATCACAGCGTTTACCGCTTGGGGCACTCGACGCTGCTGCTGAAGATGCGCGACAAATTCTGGATCACCGACCCGGTCTTCGCCGAGCGCGCCTCGCCAGTGCAATGGGCTGGCCCGAAACGCTTCCACCAACCACCGATCAGCATTGACGAGCTGCCACCGATCGAAGCGGTGATCCTCTCGCACAACCATTACGACCATCTCGACTACGAAGCGGTACTCAAACTCGCCGCCAAAACCACTTACTTCCTGACTCCGCTGGGCGTGGGCGACACCCTGATCAAATGGGGCATCGACGCCAGCAAGGTGCGCCAGTACGACTGGTGGCAGGGCACCGAAATCGCCGGTATCCGCTTCATCGCCACCCCATCGCAGCACTTCTCCGGCCGTGGCCTGTTCGACGGCAACAGCACGCTGTGGGCGTCATGGGTGATGATCGACGCCGACACACGAATCTTCTTCAGCGGCGACAGCGGTTACTTCGACGGCTTCAAACGCATCGGCGAACAATACGGCCCGTTCGACCTGACCCTGATGGAGACCGGCGCCTACAACGTCGAATGGCCCCACGTGCACATGCAACCGGAAGAAACCCTGCAAGCCCACATCGACCTCAAGGGCCGCTGGCTCTTCCCGATCCACAACGGCACCTTCGACCTGGCCATGCACGCCTGGCACGAACCTTTTGACCGCATCCTTGCGCTTGCATGGGAACGCAGTATTGCGATTACCACACCGCGGATGGGGGAGGCGTTCAACCTTGCGCATCCACAACGGGGGAGTGCGTGGTGGATGGCGGTTGAAGAGGAGGGGGAGGCGCTAGTGCAGAACGCCTGACGATTTCATCCGGTTCGCCTCGGTGCGAACCGGATGAATCAGATTCCCATTTCCTTCATTCGCCGGTGGTAATCCTCCATCGTAGCGACTGACAAATCCCTGAATTTTCCACGAAGTATCTGACTTAGTGTTTCCAAGGTGATGCCAGTAATTTGCGCCGCTTCAGATTCGTTCAGGTTGGCAGTCTTGATCAACGCGGCCATTTTTGTCGCATATCCCGATTTGATCAGCATTTCATCTGCACCCTGCAGTCCCAAATCTGCGTAGATGTTGCCCGTGCTTCTTTCGATGTCCATCCTTAGCGCTCCTTATTCAGCCATCGCAAAATCCCCACGCCCCACCGATTCCCCCGCCATACCCTGTGCCCTGACACTGCGCCCCGGTGCAAACCCCGGGAAGAACACCAACCCCTGCGCTTCAAACCGATAAGCCAGTGCCAGCCTTGCGGCGTCCGCCACGTCCTGCTGCGCTTCGAACCGCTGGATATCTGCCACCGCCACTTCGGCCTCGCGCGACAGTTGTTCAACGCTCCAGCCCAGCATGGCGCGGGCCTGGACGCAGTGGGTCGGGGTGAACTGGAAAAGGGCAATGCGTTCGAGGACGTGGTTCATCGCAAGAGAGGCCATGGTGTGCTCCGGGCTCAAAAGTGCTGATTGAAAATGTACTGTGTTTTTGTACAGTTGTTTTCGGCCGGGATCAAACGCATTTTTCGAATTTGCCTAGTTCGTCGGCTCCAACCAGACGGACGGTGCCTGTCCCAGCACGCGCCGAAACATCGTCGAAAACGCCGCCGGGCTCTCGTAGCCGAAGTCCAAGGCAATCCGCGTCACCGCTTCCCCCGCCGCCAACCGTGCCAACGCCTGCACGACGCACGCCTGCTGACGCCACTGACGAAAGCTGAGCCCGATCTGTTGCCGAAACAATCTGTTAAAGGTACGCAAGCTTATGTGTAACTGATCGGCCCAATCCTGCGGGGATTGATGGGTGTTGGGCATGTTCAGAAAGGTCTGACACAGACTGAGGAGCTTTCCTTCGGCTGGCATGGGAATGTGTAGGGCAAGGGGCGCGCTGCGTGCCAGTTCATGCAACAGCAAGTTGATCAGCACACCGTCGCGTCCGGCCTGGTCGTACATCAGTGGCACGTCCACCGCTTCCATCAGCAAATGCCGCAGCAGCGGCGACACATTGAGCACTTGGCAGTCCGGCCCCAGATCCACGTTGCCCGGTTCGACATACACACTGCGCGTGCTCACCCCGAGCATCAACACCTCATGGGCCACGCCCGGCGGAATCCACACCGCGCGTTGCGGCGGCACCACCCAATTACCGTTCCGAGTGCTGACTTGCATCACGCCTGTTGCGCCGTAGAGCAATTGCCCACGGCGATGCGTATGAAACGGGAGTAGGTGGCCGTGGGAATAATCGGTACCGATGGCCACGACCGGGCGAGGCGTGGCATCAAGCTGATTGATCGAAATATTGCGCATCAGGCGTGTTCCAGCGATTGGCGTAAACGCGAACATTATTGGCCCAACTACTGAAGCCGGCCAGTGCATCACGCTCTAATGTCCTGGGCTCCCCCGATCCTGGAAGCCCACCATGTTCTATCTCCTGCTTACATTGTTCGGTTGCCTCACCGGCATCAGCGCCGTGCTCTTCGGTTTCGGCGGCGGCTTCGTCATCGTGCCGCTGCTCTATCGCATGCTCACCGCCAGCCACGCAGCCGACGACCCCATCGCCCAGTCGGCCATGCACATCGCCGTGGCCACCTCGACCTGCGTGATGATCGTCAACGCCCTGATCGCTACACGCAAACACCAGCGCGCGGGCAATCTGCTCCGGGACTACCTCTGGCCATTGGCCGGGTTTATCGGCGGGGGCGCGATCGTCGGCGCCATCGCTGCGATGTGGGTCAGCGGCCAAGTGATCCGCTACGCCTTCATCGCCTACCTGGGCGTGACCATCGTCGATTGCCTGCTGCGCCGAGGATTTCTCACACAGTCCCAAACGATAATCCCACGGCGACTGACCACGACGGAAACATCCGCCGGCGGCGTAGGCATCGGCGCCATCGCGACGTTTCTCGGCGTAGGAGGAAGCGTTATGACCGTTCCGCTGCTGCGCCGCTGCGGGCTGAGCATGTCGCAAGCGACCTCCATGGCCAATCCGCTCAGCGTGCCGGTAGCGTTGGCCGGGACGTTGACGTACATGGCGCTGGCCGGTTTCACTGAGTCTGATTTGGGTGCCTGGTATATCGGGTATGTCGATGTGCTGGCGTTTGCGCTGCTGACGGTTGGTTCGTTGCTGGGGATCAGATTGGCTGCGCCGTGGATAGGGCGAATACCGGATCGGGTGCATGCGCGCGTGTACATCGGTTTACTTATGGTGGTGATGATCAGCATGTGCTTGAGCTGAGCGCGACGGCGCTCGATTCCAGCGCGCAAGCTCGCCATAATCCGCAGCTACTTTCGCGGGCAGTTGCTCGCTTATTCAAGGATGAAGTGATGTACCGAGGACTGTTACGTCTTTTTGCTGTTTTTCTTCTAACGGGTTCTTTTGTCTCGACGGCAACTTGGGCCGAGACCGGCGCGCAGTTGTTCACCGGCACGTTGGGTAAATCGTCTATCGTCCTCGAAATAAATCCTCGTACCGGAGAGGGACGTTACTTTTACAAGAAGTACCGCAAGGATCTACCACTCGACGGTGCTCTGGACGGGGAAACGCTTGTGCTGGAAGAAGGCTCGCGGATAGACGACTCACGCCCGACCTTGCGTCTGCGGCCGACAACTGATGGTTGGTATGGCGAGTGGACGAGCACCGCTGGGAAAAGCCTGAAGATCAAGTTACAGCCAGCCGTCATCCCCGATGTAGCGGATGATGCCTTGCCCTTTTTCACCACACTTCACGACAAGTACCCTTATGAATACCTGCGGCTGCAGGGCGTCACACTCAAAAAAGGCAACATCGACACCTTCATGGGCTACACGCTGCAGTGGTGGAGCGAGCCGAAGACAGGCACTTCTCTGTTTGAAGTGGTCTCGGGTTATTCCCTTGAAGAGCGTCGACGCATCAACCAACAATTGATGGCGCGTTTGTGGAGCGAGGTATTGTCGTCTTATGGATGTTCAGGCAGTTACGCGCAGTCGAGCCAACCACTGTGGATGTCGTCAACAGTGATGAGTGTTCTGATTTCATCAGATTATTTCTGCGGCGGTGCCTATCCGGATCAAAGCCAGGATGCGCTCAACTTCGACACTAAAACAGGCAGACTCCTGACCCTTGATGATGTTTTGTGGGTGGGGCAGGGCAAGCCATTGCATTTCCAACGAGAGGGCGACTTCGGCGGGGAGGCGTCCGGCTCGTCTGATTCCTGGTCTAACTACCGCAGTGAGGAACTGGCACCCTGGCTGGTCGCGCAGTTGCTGAAACTCTACTCCAGTGAAATGACCGTTACCCCCGAAGGTGAAAACGACTGCAACTACGACGAGAGTTATCCCTGGCAATTTCCCGGTTGGCACTTCACGGAGCTGGGCATCAAGCTCGAGCCATCATTTCCCCACGTCGCGGCGGTCTGCGGATTCGTCGACTGGAGCGTTCTGCCGTACACAATCGTCAAACAACATCCGGGCGGGGTTGCACTGCAACTGCCTTGATGTCGCGTTTACTTCCATGCGCAGCCCCTCGATTCCCGACCACAACCCCGCCATAATCGCCGCGAATTTATCCGCGCCGGCCCTCAAATGCCGGCGCGACATCCGACTCTTTCAAGGAACGATCAATGCTCAAGGGACTGATGCGCCTGGCGCCATGCGCTGCTGTGCTGTTCTCGCTGATTCCAAGTGTCCACGCCGATGATGGCCGACGCGTGTTCACCGGCACGTTGGGCAAAATGCCGATCGTCGTAGAGCTCAATATCACGCAGCAGGACGAAGTAACCGGTCGGTACTTCTACGAAAAATACCATCGTGATTTGCCGCTCAGTGGCGCGTTGCAGAACAGCACGCTGACTTTGACCGAGGGCAATAATCGCTATGGTGACGAAAAGCCGCTGTCAACGTTGGAACTGGAAGAAACCGGCAGCGGCTGGCAGGGCGAATGGAAAAGTCCGCAGGGCAAGAAGCTGCCAGTGAAACTCATCGAGGCCAGACTTACCGCCCCCACCTCATCAACTTTGCCGTTCATTGCCGCTTTGCCCTACAGCGAGCCTTACGAGTATTTGCGCCTGCTGGGACTCAAACTGAAACCGGCGAAGAAAGAAAACTTCATGGGCTACGACCTGCAATGGTGGACAGAGCCTGAGACAAAGATTTCCCTGTTCAGCGTGGAGTCCGGATTGTCGAAAGATGATCAGCAACGGGTTAACCAGCAGTTGCTTGGACGCCTCTGGAATGAAGTCATCAGTTACCACGGCTGCCAGCTGCAGGGCGGCGAAAACGTCGAATTTATGCAACAGGTGCAACCGAAAATGATCTCGCCAGCCGTGGTCAGCCTGAACATCTCGACCAGCTATTACTGCGGCGGCGCGCATCCAGACTTCGGCGATTCACCGCTCAACATTGACGTCAAAACCGGCCACCCGCTGTCCCTCGAAGATGTGCTGTGGGTCGGTGAGGGCAAACCACTTTTACATGCCGAACGCGACAGCTTGGGCGACGAACCTCTGAGCAAGGACGAAAGTAACGCGCGCTATCAGTACGTCAGCAAAGAGTTGGTGCCGTGGGTGATCAAACAATTCACGGCCCTGTACCCCACAGAAATGAAGACACCGACGGGAGATGACGACTGCAACTTCCAGGACGAAAGCATCTGGGGGACTTCACCTTGGTACTTCACCGAGAAGGGCTTGTACCTCGGCGCGTACTTCGCTCGCGTGCAACGCTCTTGTGATAGACCTGACTGGTCGATCCTGCCGTACTCCCTAGTCAAACAACACCCTGGCGCCGTAAAACTGCAACTGCCCCAAGGCTAGCCATCACTCCAACCCCGGCGCTTCACGAATAATGAAGTGATCCAGGTTCTCGATATTGGCATTGAAGACCTCGAAAGGCTTTTCGGGGTTCTTCTTGCCGGGCACCTGCTTCAACTCCGGCGTCACCCCATAGAAGAAACAGAACAACGCCTTGTCGCTATCCACCGCGTGCTTGATCTCTTCCAGAAACGCCTTGCGCTTGCGGTAGTTGTCGATCAGCTTCTTGTTCAGATAAACGCTGACCGGATACGGCTTCTTCTTGCTGTCTTCGGGCTTCTTGAACCAGACCTTGTCCTCGAAATCGATACGAAAACTGGCGCTGTGGAAGTCCTCGATCTTCTTGATCCGCCCCCAGTAAATCAGCCCCTTGTTGTCCGTCAGATACTCGATCTTCTTGAAGAACGAACTGTACGGCGCCGTATGCTCGCCAATCTTCAACGGCATGCGCTTGAGCAACTCCTTGTCGGCGAAGTTGGAAACAAAACACTCCACCGGATGCGCAAACACACTGGTCTTGTCCGGCGCCGACTCACGACTCGCTGACTCCTTACCACTGTCTGCCACCATCCGAACCGGATCATCGCGCAACACATCCGCCGCCCCCGCTGGCGTGACAGGCTTGCGTACATACTCACGCCGGGTCAGCAATAACTCCGATGGGAAATGCTCCTCACGCCCGTCATCCACCTCGCCATCCGCCGTCTCAACACCAGACGCCGACGCCTTCAAACTCACATACGGACAACCCGCCACATGCTGCGTCGTGGGCAGATTCTTGAAGTGCGGCGTGCGCACGTAATTCACATTCTTGGCATTGAATGTACCCAACTCATTGGAAGCCTCGAACGCCGCACGACAGGCATCGTTGGGGCACTGGAAGTGTTCCTTCGCCGAGTCAAACGCCACCGTTTCATCGAAATTGAGATCGCGAACATCATAGATCGACAACTTGTCGTCGAGGCTGAGGCAGTAGGCGAGATCGAATTTCATGGTGGGGCTCGGATCCTTGAGTTGGGGAGGGGTATTAATAGCGGGAGGCGGCGCGGGTTGCACTGATTGTTTTCAGGATGATGCGGGATTTGTGGGAGGCAGCCTGTTGGTGAATTGGTGGTATCAACTCATCACCGAATCCAGACACCCAGTCAGTAGCAAAAACTCTCCCTAGTGACAGAGCTTTATCCCTCCGGAATCAGCCTTTTCACCCTTGTATAAAGCGAAGCTGTAAACGCCACGCGATCATTTGAATGGTGACAACGACGATGGCAATTCGGACAAAGTGCTACAGCGTTCGAAACTTGATCCGAACCCTTATCTGCAAGTGGTTTGACATGGTGGACTTCAAGAAACGGCAGATCATGCATCTGAAACGGAGCCGGGTCGCCACAGCCTTCGCAATGCCCCTCGGCTTCATTTCGAACCCAAGCTCTAACCTCGGGATCGCGAACGTAAACCGTGCGAGTACTTGACGCTTTCTTTGGTTTCTTTATGCCTTTCGGTGGCTCCTTTATATGTTTCTTCTGAATTGCAGCAGCGCGACGCTCTAGTGTTTCTTCGTCGGCTGTCGGAATAGCAGGGTCGCCCGGCTGGAAGCCGCGATTTGTGAGAGCTATTCGAATTAACTGCTCAACGTTCGAACCAACGTTTTCCGCCGGTTTGTAACCCTTAATGGGTTTCCGATCCATCGTCATCAGGACTTTGGAAATGTTCTGCATTCGGAATTCGACAGAGCCTTTTGTACGAGTCGACAAGGCTGATGCGCGTAGTTCGCGATTCTCATGTGCCTTGTTGAATTTGTGACCCGCGAGCTCTAAATCAAGCATTCTGAGATAGGTGTCAACCGCTGCCTCAATCTCAGCAACAGTCCAGTCAGTGTCTTTTTTCTTGTTGCTCATAAAATCGCCGAGGGTTGAAAACCCTCGGACGATACTGAGTGGCCATCACGGCTGTCTAGGAAAATTCCTACAGAAAATAGCGACGGATCTCTCGAGATCCGACAACCACATCGCTAACCCATCGAATGCTTCGAAGACTGAAACACCTGCGTGACCCTTCGCCACCAGGAGTTCTCTACCGAAGCTCGACGTGGATTTTGATCATTTAACAGATAAGGCATATCCCGAAGCCGAATCCAGCCCTCATCTTGCCAATGCAGCAAACTCAAAGACATTTCCGGCCAATCCAACAAACTCAACATTGGCCGATGTGAATCCCCCGAATCCTGCGCATCGCGCAATGTCGGCACTACCTCATTGGTCAACCACTCACGCAGCAACCGATTTCCCGGTACGTAGTGATAGATCAATAGCGCATACACCCCCGATTCACTGAGCATCAGATGCTGTTCTGGTTCTCGAAAGTACTCGATCCGCATGACGCGGCGTTGATCGCTATCTAGCTTGTGGACCACCCGATCATTCAGGTGGAAGCCCATCAAACGGCCAACATCCCGGGCGGAGAACCATGGCTGACTTTCGAGTAGAAGGGCATGTAGAGAAAGGTTGTGGCGAGAGAAAACAGTTACCGAGCATGGATCCGACATATCTATGACCTCTACGTTATGGATTTTGGGCGGGCCTGACCCCAACGTAGAGCGGACTTAAAAAATCCCAACGAGCAGAGCAGTTGTCACCGACGAATTACGCGTCTGTGTCACTGACGAAGCTTTCTACGTTGGGCGTTTCTTAGGCACCTGCCACAGAGCTTAGTAGCGCTCGCAGCAGGCTTCAATGGGAAGCGACTGTAAGTGCTGTAGGAGATTGAGCGCTGTGACGTAGGCGTAAAAAGGCTCACCGATCGCCCATAAAAAAGCCCCGATCAGATCGGGGCTTTTTGCTTTCTCGATTCGCCGACTCAAACCGCAATCGTCAAATCATGCCAAGCGAGACTATTAGTCCCAGCTCAGAGCACCACCAGTTTGGTATTCGATCACGCGCGTCTCAAAGAAATTCTTCTCTTTCTTCAAGTCCATAATCTCGCTCATCCAAGGGAACGGGTTAGTCGTCCCAGGATATTCCTCTTTCAAACCAATCTGCGACAAACGACGGTTAGCGATGAACTTCAGATAGTCCTCCATCATCGCCGCGTTCATGCCCAGTACGCCGCGAGGCATGGTGTCGCGGGCGTATTCGATCTCCAGCTGGGTGCCCTGCAGAATCATCTGGGTCGCTTCTTCCTTCATCTCAGCATCCCACAAGTGTGGGTTTTCGATTTTGATCTGGTTGATCACGTCGATGCCGAAGTTCAGGTGCATGGATTCGTCGCGCAGGATGTATTGGAACTGCTCGGCGACGCCGGTCATTTTGTTGCGGCGGCCCATGGAGAGGATTTGGGTGAAGCCGCAGTAGAAGAAGATGCCTTCCAGAACGCAGTAGTAGGCGATCAGGTTGCGCAGCAACTCTTTGTCGGTTTCCGGGGTGCCGGTTTCGAACTTCGGATCGGAGATCGAGCGGGTGTACTTCAGGCCCCAGGCTGCTTTCTTCGCGACCGATGGGATCTCGTGGTACATGTTGAAGATTTCGCCTTCATCCATGGCCAGCGATTCGATGCAGTACTGGTAGGCGTGGGTGTGGATCGCTTCTTCGAAAGCCTGGCGCAGGATGTACTGGCGGCATTCCGGGTTGGTGATCAGGCGGTACACGGCCAGGACCAGGTTGTTGGCAACCAGGGAGTCGGCGGTGGAGAAGAAGCCGAGGTTGCGCATGACGATGCGGCGCTCGTCGTCGGTCAGGCCTTCCGGGTTTTTCCAGAGGGCGATGTCGGCGGTCATGTTGACTTCTTGCGGCATCCAGTGGTTTGCGCAACCGTCCAGATACTTCTGCCAGGCCCAGTCGTACTTGAATGGCACGAGTTGGTTGAGGTCGGCGCGGCAGTTGATCATGCGCTTTTCGTCAACGGCGACACGGGCGGAGGCGCCTTCGAGTTCGGCGAGGCCTTCGGCGACGTCGAGGGAGTTCAGTGCAGCCTTGGCGCGGGCCACGGCGGCCGAGTCGTCGGCGGTGACGGCGCGGGCTTCCAGCGCTGCGGCGCCGCCGGCGTTGTCGAGGCGGTCCATGTTGGCTTCGCTTGCGTGGCCGGCATTGGCGCCTTTCACGGTTGCGACTTCACTGTCTTCTTTATCGAATTCGTCCCAGCTCAGCATGACGTGTCGTCTCCTGCGTGAGGGCTTGTGCCCGTGTGAAACCTGAAGGGTTGGTTTTTCACACGGCCAAACAAGCCGCGTTGGATGTCGTTTTTTGCAGCGCTGCACGCAGGCAAATAAACAGAAATTTTGACGGGTCCCGAGAGCCTCTGATGGGCGCAATCAGCGTCGGGCACTGTTGCGGGGCTTCAGAATGGCTTTTGCTCCCTGTAAGGGAATATTGCTGACCCGTATAGGGCGGCATTATAGGGAAATTTTTACCGGCGTGGTGCGGCGAATCGGCTCATGGCGAGGCCGAGGAGGGGGTGGATTTCGGTCCGACCGAGGGATTACAGGGCTTTGCGCGGAATCGACCCGAGCAGATTTTTTTTCGTTAATTTTTTGGCAGGTGTTTTTTTGTTTAAAAAATAGCCAGAAAAGCAGGTTTTTCACTATATCTAGTGTTTTGCAAGCCTTTTTCGCGGCTCCAGACACAACTGAGCCCGACCGAAGCCGGGCTGGAATCGACCCTCAATGTAGCGTTGAGCGATCCGATTCGGTGCAGTCTGATTCAGTTCGTGCAGCCGTTGCCCATGATGCTGTAGCGCAGGATGTGGCGTTGGCCTTTGGAGTCGTCGTATTCCATTTTTGCCGGTACAACTTCGCAGACATTCGGAATTTCGCTCATCGATACAACTTTGGCGATGTCCAGATGTGTGGAGTAAGTGTATTCCTCGATGACCGGTTGTTGCTGTGCGACATCAGTCGGGACCTCGTCTGCCATGGCGGTTGCGCACAGACTGCTGAGGGCCAGAACCAATAAAGCTTTCATTTCTAATTCACCTTTTTGAGGTCGAGTGGGGTCACGCAACCTTTTTAGGGTTGCGTGTGGAGCTTGAGTATTTGATGCGTTACTTGGAGAGCTGGATTAACGGCCTTCGTGGGGGCTGTAACGTTGTTAATCGCGGTTGCCTTGTTGGCGAGGTGAATTTTAGGGCGGTGGGATGCAGGTAAACAGGGGCGGTTTTGATAAACACTTTTGATAGATTTGGTAACAATCGATTGAGGTCTTGGTGTCCGGCCGGATGGGGTTTGCCTGACGGACCGCGTTGACTGCATCGCTGGCAAGCCAGCTCCCACATGGAATGCGGACATTTTGTAGGGGCTTGTTACTACCATCGTCGAATGGTTCTATGGGCCCCACCCGGCTACAACGGGGTCATACAAAAACAACTATTACACCGAGGTAGGAAAGATGAGTGCGGCTTCTCTGTATCCCGTTCGTCCCGAGGTTCTGGCAAACACGCTGACTGACGAGGCGACCTACAAAGCCATGTACCAGCAGTCGGTCGTCAACCCTGACGGCTTCTGGCGCGAGCAAGCCAAGCGTCTGGACTGGATCAAGCCTTTCACCACGGTGAAGCAGACGTCGTTCGACGATCACCATGTCGACATCAAGTGGTTTGCCGACGGCACCTTGAACGTTTCCTATAACTGCCTCGACCGTCATCTGGCCGAGCGCGGCGATCAAGTCGCGATCATCTGGGAAGGCGACGATCCTTCCGAAAGCCGCAACATCACCTACCGCGAACTGCACGAGCAAGTGTGCAAACTGGCCAACGCCCTGCGCGGTCAGGACGTACACCGTGGCGACGTGGTGACCATTTACATGCCGATGATTCCCGAAGCCGTGGTCGCCATGTTGGCTTGCACCCGGATCGGCGCGATTCACTCGGTGGTGTTCGGCGGTTTCTCGCCGGAAGCCCTGGCCGGTCGCATCATCGACTGCCGCTCGAAAGTGGTGATCACCGCTGACGAAGGCATCCGTGCCGGCAAAAAGATTTCCCTCAAGGCCAACGTCGACGACGCGCTGACCAACCCGGAAACCAGCAGCATCCAGAAAGTCATCGTCTGCAAGCGCACCGGTGGCGACATCAAGTGGAACCAGCATCGCGACATCTGGTACGAAGACCTGATGAAGGTCGCGGGCACCGTTTGCGCGCCGAAAGAGATGGGCGCCGAAGAAGCGTTGTTCATCCTTTATACCTCCGGCTCCACCGGCAAGCCGAAGGGCGTGCAGCACACCACCGGCGGTTATCTGCTGTATGCGGCGATGACCCACGAACGCGTGTTCGACTACCGTCCGGGCGAAATCTACTGGTGCACCGCCGACGTCGGCTGGGTTACCGGCCACAGTTACATCGTCTATGGCCCGCTGGCCAACGGCGCGACCACCGTGCTGTTCGAAGGTGTGCCGAACTACCCGGACATCACCCGGGTGGCGAAGATCATCGACAAGCACAAGGTCAACATCCTCTACACCGCGCCGACCGCGATCCGCGCGATGATGGCCTCGGGTCAGGCCGCCGTGGAAGGCGCCGATGGCAGCAGCCTGCGTCTGCTCGGTTCGGTCGGTGAGCCGATCAACCCGGAAGCCTGGGACTGGTACTACAAGAATGTCGGCAAGTCGCGTTGCCCGATCGTCGATACCTGGTGGCAGACCGAGACTGGCGGCAACATGATGAGCCCGCTGCCGGGTGCTCACGCGCTGAAGCCGGGTTCGGCGGCGCGTCCGTTCTTCGGTGTGGTGCCGGCGCTGGTCGACAACCTCGGCAACATCATCGAGGGCGAGGCTGAAGGCAACCTGGTGATTCTCGATTCGTGGCCGGGTCAGGCGCGTACGCTGTATGGCGATCACGATCGTTTCGTCGATACCTACTTCAAGACCTTCCGTGGCATGTACTTCACCGGTGACGGCGCGCGTCGCGATGCCGATGGTTACTACTGGATCACCGGGCGCGTGGACGATGTGCTCAACGTCTCCGGCCACCGCATGGGCACCGCCGAGATCGAGAGCGCGATGGTTGCGCATCCGAAGGTGGCCGAAGCTGCGGTGGTGGGTGTGCCGCATGACATCAAGGGGCAGGGCATCTATGTCTACGTGACCTTGAAGAATGGCGAGGAGCCGACCGAGCAGTTGCGCCTGGAGCTGAAGAACTGGGTGCGCAAGGAGATCGGCCCGATTGCTTCGCCGGATGTGATCCAGTGGGCGCCGGGGCTGCCGAAGACTCGTTCGGGCAAGATCATGCGCCGCATCCTGCGCAAGATCGCCACGGCGGAATACGATGGGCTGGGCGATATCTCGACCCTGGCGGATCCGGGTGTGGTGCAGCATTTGATTGATACGCACAAGACCATGAATGTTGCTTAAACGTTAGAAACATAGGAGCCCTGTCCGGTGATGCCGGGCGGGGCTTTTTTATGGCTGTGAGGTTTGTGGTGGCTGGGAGGGCTTCTTCGCGAGCAGGCTCGCTCCCACAAGGAAACGGGCGCATTTTTGATCGTTCCCACGCTCTGCGTGGGAATGCAGCAAGGGACGCTCTGCGTCCCAGAAGCCGACGCAGAGCGTCGAGGGAGGCGTTCCCACGCGGAGCGTGGGAACGATCAGCGACTCAACCAATAATTATCGATCTGCACCGTCAGACCTTTGCCGCTGTTACCCGCCACAGGCCAATGTGTAACCGCCCGCGCCAAACCGGGGCGAAGGGAAACGCGGTGCGCCGTATTAGAGCCTCCAAAGCCCCGCGGAAAAATAAGACATAACGCTGCGCTTGCCGGATTAGAAGGGTTTGCGAATAATGGGCCCGCAACTTGCAATATGTATCGGTTCACTGTCTTTCGCTCTTGCATGAAATTGCAGGGCTGTCAATGAGCTCAAACCGCTTTCTCGGTGCATCTGTAATTAGTTGTCGCATTGAAGAAATATCGGCTTCGGGCCTGTCGTTAGAATGCCGATCACTCGCTCATCGTGGCTGACGTTGAAATCGCCTGCGGTTTCAATGGGAAATTTCCGCCGATGCGCAACCGATTTCCGATTCACCCATTCGCATATTGGGCTGTCGCTCACTCTGCCGTTTTTGCCCTTTACCGATGGAGTCCCAAGATGAAGAAACTTGTGCTGCTTGGCGCCCTGGCACTGTCCGTGCTTTCGCTGAATGCCGTCGCTGACGAAAAACCTGTGAAGATCGGCATCGAAGCGGCTTACCCTCCATTCGCTTCGAAAGCACCGGACGGCAGCATCGTCGGTTTCGACTACGACATCGGCAACGCGCTGTGCGAAGAGATGAAGGTCAAGTGTGTGTGGGTCGAGCAAGAGTTCGACGGTCTGATCCCGGCTCTCAAAGTGCGCAAGATCGACGCCATCCTGTCGTCGATGTCGATCACCGAAGATCGCAAGAAGTCGGTCGACTTCACCAACAAGTACTACAACACCCCGGCGCGTCTGGTCATGAAGGCCGGCACTCAGGTCAGCGAAGGTCTGGCTGAACTGAAGGGCAAGAACATCGGCGTACAGCGTGGCTCGATCCATGAGCGTTTCGCCCGCGAAGTTCTGGCTCCATTGGGCGCCGAGATCAAGCCGTACGGCTCGCAGAACGAAATCTACCTCGACGTGGCTGCCGGTCGTCTTGACGGTACCGTGGCTGACGCCACCCTGCTGGACGATGGTTTCCTGAAAACCGACGCCGGCAAAGGCTTCGCATTCGTTGGCCCGGCCTTCACCGACGTCAAATACTTCGGCGACGGCGTAGGTATCGCAGTGCGCAAGGGCGACGCCCTGAAAGAAAAGATCAACACTGCCATCGCGGCCATCCGCGAAAACGGCAAATACAAAGCAATCCAGGACAAGTACTTCGCCTTCGACATCTACGGCAAGTAAGACGTCTCTGCGACAAGTCCGAAATGGCGCAAGCAACAGAATCTCTGCGGTTTGCGCCATTTTTTCATCCCAACTTTCGAGGACCTGAATCATGTTGAAAGGCTACGGGGCTGTCATCCTCGATGGCGCATGGCTGACGCTTCAGCTCGCCTTGTCGTCCATGGCTCTGGCCATCGTTCTCGGGCTGATCGGTGTCGCGTTGCGCCTGTCACCGGTGCGCTGGCTGGCGTGGCTGGGCGACCTGTATTCGACGGTGATCCGCGGCATTCCCGATCTGGTGCTGATCCTGCTGATCTTCTACGGCGGTCAGGACTTGCTCAACCGCGTCGCGCCGATGCTCGGCTATGACGACTACATCGACCTGAACCCGCTGGCCGCCGGTATCGGCACCCTCGGTTTCATCTTCGGTGCGTACCTCTCGGAGACCTTCCGCGGTGCGTTCATGGCGATCCCCAAAGGCCAAGCCGAAGCGGGCATGGCGTACGGCATGAGCAGTTTTCAGGTGTTCTTCCGGGTGATGGTGCCGCAGATGATTCGTCTGGCGATTCCCGGCTTCACCAACAACTGGCTGGTACTGACCAAGGCCACCGCGCTGATTTCCGTGGTCGGTCTGCAAGACATGATGTTCAAGGCCAAGCAGGCGGCGGATGCCACGCGCGAGCCTTTCACCTTCTTTCTCGCAGTGGCGGCGATGTACCTGGTGATCACCAGTGTTTCGTTGCTGGCATTGCGTCACCTTGAGAAGCGCTACTCGGTAGGCGTAAGGGCGGCTGATCTATGATCTTCGACTACAACGTCATCTGGGAGGCACTGCCGCTGTACTTCGGCGGCCTGCTGACCACCCTCAAACTGCTCGCGCTGTCGCTGTTCTTCGGTTTGCTCGCGGCGTTGCCGTTGGGGCTGATGCGCGTCTCGAAAAACCCGTTCGTCAACGGCGCCGCGTGGCTTTACACCTACGTGATTCGTGGCACGCCGATGCTGGTGCAGCTGTTCCTGATCTACTACGGTCTGGCCCAGTTCGAAGCGGTACGCGAAAGCTTCCTGTGGCCGTGGCTGTCCAGCGCAACGTTCTGCGCCTGCCTGGCTTTTGCCGTGAACACCAGCGCCTACACCGCAGAAATCATTGCCGGCAGCCTCAAGGCCACGCCGAACGGTGAGATCGAAGCGGCCAAGGCCATGGGTATGTCGCGCTTCAAACTGTACAAGCGCATTCTGCTGCCGTCGGCCCTGCGCCGCGCGCTGCCGCAGTACAGCAACGAAGTGATCATGATGCTGCAGACCACCAGTCTGGCGTCGATCGTGACCCTGATCGACATCACTGGCGCGGCACGTACCGTCAACGCGCAGTTCTACCTTCCGTTCGAGGCGTACATCACCGCTGGCGTGTTCTACCTGTGCCTGACCTTCATTCTGGTCAAGCTGTTCAAACTGGCCGAGCGTCGCTGGTTGAGCTACCTCGCGCCACGGAAGCACTGATATGCAACGCATTGATCACGTATTGCCGTGGAGCCACTTGGGCAGCGAGCGCAAAGTCTCGGTTTTCCGTTTCGGCAGCGGCGAGCGCAAGGCCTACATCCAGGCCAGCCTGCACGCCGATGAGCTGCCGGGCATGCGCACCGCCTGGGAGCTGAAAAAGCGCCTCGGCGAACTCGAAGCCCAAGGCTTGCTCAACGGCGTGATCGAGCTGGTGCCGGTGGCCAATCCGATCGGTCTCGGGCAATTGCTGCAAGGCAATTTCCAGGGCCGTTTCGAGGCTGGCAGCGGCAAGAATTTCAACCGTGATTTCGTCGAGCTCAGCGCGCCGGTCGCGGCGGCACTGGGCGAAAAACTCGGTGATGATCCGCATGCCAACGTGCGCCTGATCCGCCAGGCAATGGCCGACCACCTGGCCGGCTTGCCTGAAGCGAGCAGCCAGTTGCAGGGCATGCAGCGTGTGCTGCTCAGCCACGCCTGCAGCGCCGATGTGGTGCTGGATCTGCACTGCGATGCCGAAGCCGCGCTGCACATGTACGCGCTGCCGCAGCACTGGCCGCAGTGGCGTTCGCTGTCGGCGCACCTGAACGTCAAGGTTGCTTTGCTCGCAGAAGATTCCGGCGGCAGCTCGTTCGATGAAGCCTGCTCGTTGCCGTGGCTGCGCCTGTCGCGGCAGTTTCCCGATGCGCAGATTCCGCTGGCGTGTCTGGCGACGACCATCGAGCTGGGCGGGCAGGCCGACACTGGCCGCGTCGAAGCCGAGGCTTATGCCGAAGGCATTCTGGCGTTCCTTGCCGAGCAAGGCCTGATCACCGGCGAGTGGCCGGACCCGGCCTTCGAACCGTGCGAAGGCATGCCGTTCCAAGGCACCGAATTGTTGTTCGCACCGCACCCCGGTGTGGTGAGTTTTTCCCGCAGGCCCGGCGAATGGGTCGAGGCGGGCGATGAGATTTTTCAAGTGATCGACCCTGTGTCCGATCGGGTCAGCACGGTATGTGCTGGTACGTCCGGGGTGCTGTTTGCCATTGAACGGCTGCGCTATGCCCAACCCGGTTTCTGGCTGGCCAAGGTGGCGGGGCGCGAAGCGCTGCGTCACGGGCGCTTGCTCAACGACTGACTGACTGTTTTTGTGAGAACCGACCGCATGTACAAACTTGAAGTCCAAGACCTGCATAAACGCTATGGCAGTCACGAAGTGCTCAAGGGCGTGTCCCTGAAAGCCGCCGCCGGCGATGTGATCAGCATCATCGGCTCCAGTGGCTCCGGCAAAAGTACTTTCCTGCGTTGCATCAACCTGCTCGAGCAGCCGCACGCCGGCAAGATCCTGCTCAACAACGAAGAGCTGAAGCTGGTGGCGAACAAGGACGGCGCGCTGAAAGCCGCTGATCCGAAGCAGCTGCAACGCATGCGTTCGCGTCTGTCGATGGTGTTCCAGCATTTCAACCTGTGGTCGCACATGACCGCGATTGAAAACATCATGGAAGCGCCGGTGCACGTGCTTGGCGTACCCAAGTACGAAGCGCGGGAAAAAGCCGAGTACTACCTGAACAAGGTTGGCGTGGCCCATCGCAAAGACGCGTTCCCGGGGCACATGTCCGGTGGCGAGCAGCAGCGCGTGGCGATCGCCCGGGCGCTGGCGATGGAACCGGAAGTGATGCTGTTCGACGAACCGACCTCGGCCCTCGACCCGGAGCTGGTCGGCGACGTGCTGAAAGTCATGCAGGCGCTGGCGCAGGAAGGCCGCACCATGGTCGTGGTGACCCACGAAATGGGCTTCGCCCGTGAAGTGTCGAACCAGTTGGTGTTCCTGCACAAAGGCGTCGTCGAAGAAAGCGGCAACCCGCGCGAAGTGCTGGTCAATCCGCAGTCGGAACGCTTGCAGCAATTCCTGTCGGGCAGCCTGAAATAAATCAGGGCTGCCGTTGTGCACCAGATTAGGTCATGCTTCGCGATCTTCTGGCTGGCTCAGATCCCCTGTGGGAGCGAGCCTGCTCGCGAAAGCGGTAGAACAGCCAGCAATTATGTTGACTGGTACACCGCCTTCGCGAGCAGGCTCGCTCCCACATTCTGATCTTCACCGGTTTCAGGATTTGTGTTCATTTCCGGGCTAGCATTGGCCCATGCCTTCATCACCGTTGTTCGTTTCGGATTGCCCGCCCATGACTGCCCATCGAATTGGTTTCCTGATTTGGCCCAGCACTAAAGCGTTGACGCTGGCGCTGGCGGAGGAGGCCTTGCGTGTTGCGCAGCGGGTGCACCCGGACGTGGTTTACGAACTGTCGTTCTTGCAGGCCGAGCCGCAGAGCGAAGGGGCCTGGCAATTGCCCGGCGAACCCTGGGCCGGCAAGCTTGAGAACTTCCAGAAACTGTTCCTGCTCGCCGACGAGCCGCCGACCACCCTGGCGCCGGCGCTGAGCAGTGCGCTCAAGCAACTGGTGCGTGCCGGTTGCGTGATCGGTGGTCTGTCGGCCGGTGTCTATCCGTTGGCCCAGCTCGGTTTGCTCGACGGTTATCGCGCCGCCGTGCACTGGCGCTGGCAGGACGATTTCGCTGAGCGCTTCCCGAAAGTCATCGCCACCAGCCATCTGTTCGACTGGGACCGCGACCGCCTGACCGCCTGCGGTGGCATGTCGGTGCTCGACCTGTTGCTGGCGGTGCTGGCCCGCGATCACGGTGCGGAACTGGCCGGTGCGGTGTCGGAAGAACTGGTGGTCGAGCGCATCCGCGAGGGCGGTGAGCGTCAGCGCATTCCGTTGCAGAATCGCCTCGGCTCCAGCCATCCGAAGCTCACCCAGGCGGTGTTGCTGATGGAAGCCAACATCGAAGAGCCGCTGACTACCGACGAAATCGCCCAGCACGTGTGCGTATCCCGTCGGCAGTTGGAGCGGATCTTCAAGCAATACCTCAACCGCGTGCCGAGCCAGTACTACCTGGAACTGCGCCTGAACAAGGCCCGGCAGATGTTGATGCAGACCAGCAAGTCGATCATCCAGATCGGCCTGTCCTGTGGCTTCTCCTCGGGGCCGCACTTCTCCAGCGCCTATCGCAATTTCTTCGGTGCCACGCCGCGGGAAGATCGCAACCAGCGACGCAGCAGCAGCCCGTTCGAATTGTCGTCAGTGCCGCCGGAGCGTGGCTGAGCGCGGGCCGAGTTCAATCGGTGTCGATGCTGCTGGAAAAATCATGGAAGTCCTCAAACGACTGATACACGGTGTCGTTGTTCGCCTGTCGCTCCGCCAGGCGCAGTTGATACGCCGCCTCATAACGCTGCACGCGCTGCTGGCTTTCTGCGGTCAGCGGGTTGTCGCCGAAGGCATACTCGGTCAACACCTCGCCGGGCTGTGAAGGAAACTCGCCCGGCAACTCGGTGATCGCGTTCCCGGACAAGTCCGCGTACCTCAATCGAGGCAGTTCGAGCAGACCGTCAGGCACCTTGCTCAAGGCGCAATTGCCCAGACGTACATCGGTCATCTGCGGGAAATGATTCAGATCCGGAGCCATGTTGAGTGGATTGTCGCTCAGGTCCACGGATCTCAGGTTTCTCAGCATTCTGAAGGCTTCTGCGGTCTGCGCAGTGAGCGTGATTTCACAGCCAGGCAGATACAGGCTGTGCAATCTGTCCATTCCGAAGATTCTGGGGGGAACCTCGCGCAACGGATATTTGCGGATGGTGATGCTTTTGAGTTTGGGAAAAAGCGCCAACAATTGATCGACCCTGGGCGGGGCGGACGCTCCGCTTGTCAGTCGCAACTCTTCGATATGGTCGAAGCTTGCGGCCAGCGCCGGCAGCTCGCCGGTGAACGAAATGTCGCAGGTAACTCTTGGGTCCATGATGAACGTGGGCGCCCGGCGCAGGTCGGTTTCCAGATCTCGCCTGAAATGTTGGCGATTGCGTGTTTCCCTGGCTGCCGCGTCGTTCGCCAGTGGCATCTGCGTGTCAGGATCGTTGGGGATCTCGTTTGCCCAGCTATCCAGGCGTTCGAGCAGGCTGGTGAGGCCGGTTTTGCGGCGCATCAGCTCAAGACGTCCATCGGCCAGCGTACCCGTCAGCTTGTAGACCAGATCGTTTGCATCGAAGCCGGACAGCGACGGGTAAAGGCTTTGCGCCAGATCGATGTCGTCCTGTTGGACCCAGACACCGAAATTGTCGGCTTTAGCCTGGAAAGCGGCTTTGACACGTTCTCTGGAAGCAACCGACAACGGGTTGGCACCCAGTTCCATGCCGCGACCGGAATAACGCGTCAGCTCGGTCGGCACTTCGATGATGTTGTTGTCGCTCAGCAATGCAACTTCCAGCTGCGGCAGCTGTTCCAGCCCGGCAGGAACGCTATCGATTCCGGTGCTGGTCAGATCGATGAACGTCAGGTTCTGCAGTGCCGACACATCCGGCGTGACCTGCAGCGGATTGCTATACAAGTCCAGAGATTTCAAGCGGGTCAGCGTGGACAAGACCGCTTGTCCGGCAGGATCCAGTGTGATCTGGCACTTGCTCAGCATCAACGTTTCCAGCGACGGCAGGCTTTGCAGCGCTTGAGGCATCTGGCCCAGGGAAAAATCCTGCAGTTCCAGGCCCTGCAATCCGCTGAAGCTGGTGAGAAAACCGTCGGAAACCTTCAGTGCCGGATTGCCCTGCAGACTGAGATGGGTGATGTGACTGAAGTCGGTGGCCAATTGCGGTAATTCACCGGTAAATGCCGCATTGGCATTGAAGGTATTGAACCGTAGTGCTGAATTGTCGGTGCGCCTGCCGCGCCACAGTTGTTCGAGGCTTTCGCTGAATTTTTGTCTCTCGGTCAGTTCTGCGGCTTTTTCCTGCGCAGTCCATGGCCGTTCTGTCGATGGATTGTTGACTGGCAGACGCTCACGCCATGCGTTGAGATCGCCAATCATGCGGGCGATTTCGCCCTCCCACCTGATCAGTTGCGCCGTGCCGGTCTGTAATGTCCCGGGCAGGCGATAAATCATGTTGATCGCAGCGTTTTCCCCAAGTCGCGGGAACAGTCTCTGCGCCATGGCAATGTCAGCCGATGGCGGCTTGATGCGGAAGTTGCGCCCGTGTGCCGCGTAGTAGAACTTGACGCGTTCGCGGGCATTTGTCGACAGAGGGTTGTCGTTCAGATAGATGCCGTCGGCCTTATCGGGCTTCAGGCTGAAGATAGCGTCCGGCAGCTCGGTAATCTGGTTGTTGGCAAGCGAGAGCTCTCGCAGCAGCAGATGCTCGGCGATGCCCTTCGGCACGCTGGTCAGATCGGTATGGCCAAGTAAAAAGTTGGTTACCTTGGGCAGGGTGGTCAGATCGGGCGCATTTGACAGTGGGTTGTGGCTCAGATCGAGCAGCCGCAACTCGGACAGGGTGCCGAGTAGTTGCTGCCCGGCAGGTGACAGTGTCAGCGCGCAGTCATTCAGTTTGAGCTCTTTGAGATACTGCAGGCGGCCGACGAATGAGGGTATGTCATAGAGCGTGAAGGCTTTCAATTTCAGCGTCTGAAGATTCGGGAACAAGGCAGCGAACGGCTCCAGTCCAGCGGTTGTCACGTTGCCGGTGAGCTTGAGGCTGGTCACGTGATCGAAGTTGACACTCAGGCGCGGCATTTCGCCGAGAAACTTCAGGTCTGCCGCAAACAATGCGCTGCGCTTGCCGCTTCCCATCGATCTTTCGCTCCAGAAATCCTCCAGCAATAGCTTGAAGTCCGAGCGTGCGGATCGTTGCGCCAGATGCTCGCTTACGCTCAAGGCCTGGCCTGTGACCGGGTGCGCGGACGGAATTGCCGAGGCCCAGCGGGTCAGGTCATCGCGCATCTGTTGCTGCTCCGCTTTCCAGCCAAGGAGCTGTTTGCGGCTGTCGCCCAGATTGCCGGGCAAGTCGTAGATCATCTCGCTGGCCTCCTGCTTGTTCAAACCGGGAAACAGCTGCCGGGCGAGGCTGACATCCTGCTCGGGCGCCAGGACGTCAAAGTCGTTTCGATGGATGCGGAAGTAGTTTTTGATCTGATCGCGCGTTGCTGCCGATAGCGGATTGTCGGCAAGGTCAATGCCGTCACTGCGCTCGGCGTGGAGGTCGAACAGCGCCTCCGGCAATTGCGTGATGCGGTTGCCCGAGAGGGCTGCGATTCGTAACCCCGGATGGCTGCTCAGTCCTTCGGGAACGACGGTCAACCCGCAGTTGGACAGGTCGAGATGGAACAATTCCGGCAACAGGTTCAGGTCGGGGAACGTTCCCAGCGGATTGTCGCTCAGGTCCAGCGTGTCCAGAGCGGTGAGTGACAGCAGAGCAGCCTGGTTTTCCGGGGTCATGACCACGCCACAATTCTTCAGCTCCAGATCGGTCAGCCGAGGCAGTTTTGCTTCGCCCAGCGCCAGCGGTTCCAGTTCGAAGCCGCTCATTTTCAGCTTGGCAAGGTTGGGCAAGCACTCCACAAAGCGCAGGGCGGCGGTGATATTGGCGTTGCCAACGAGGTTCAACCGGGTAACGCGCTCCAGACCGGTGCTGAGTATCGGCATATCGCCACTGAAGGCCGCCGTTGCCCTGAGTTCTTCAAGGCGCGGGTACGTGGGCGGGCTGCGCCAGAATTGTTCGATCTGTTGCGCAAAGTCTCGCCTGGCATCCAGTTCGCGGGTCTGCGTCTCGAGCGGCAGACGTTCTCCCGATTCGGCGGCAGTCACGGCGGCCTGGTTGATCCATTGGCTGAGTTCGAGATTCAGAACGCCGAGCTCATTTTCCCAGCGTGACAACTGTGCTCCGCACTCGGCCAATGGGCCGGGCAATCGGTACAAAACCCGTGTCGCGCCTTCGGTGTCAAGGGAAGGGAACAAGGCGATGGTGCGCTGCAGATCCTCCTGCACAGGCCGGACCCCGAAGTGCTTGCCGGTGTGCTCGTAAAACACTTTGACCCGTTCGCGAGAGGCCGCGGTCAACGGGTTGTCTGCAAAGGTGTAACCATCGCTGAGGGAGCTGGCCAGGTTGAAGAACTTTTCCGGTATCCGCGTGATGCGGTTGCGATCGAATTGCGCCGAGATCAATCGCGGATGATCCAGCAGATCGTCGGGCACCGTATGAATGCCGGTGTCCGACAGATTGACGTAGCGCAACGAAGGCATCGCTTGCAGGTCCGGCGGCAAGCCCAGCGCATTGCCTTGCAGATCCAGCAGGGTAAGTTGTGGCAAGGAAGCCAGCACCGACTCTGTGACCGTTGTCAGGCTCACTCGGCAATCGCGTAAACGCAGTTCGCGCAGCGAGGGCATTGAAGTCAGTGCTTGCGGCAGGCTGGGCAGATTGAGGTTGCGCGCATCAATATTCTGCAATTGACTGAAGGACTGCAGAAAGCTGTCGACAGATGTGGTCATCGGGCTGCCATCAATGGCGAGCGAGGTGATATGGCTGAAGTCCGCTGACAACACCGGCAAGTCGCCCATGACCGCCGGTGTAAGGCGCAACGCGTATCCGGCGGCGAAGCCCTGTTGATTGATACCCGTGACGTGCTCCCGCCTCCAGGCTTTGAGCAATTGCTCCCTGAGCAGCCTGCGATTCTGGAGTTCGGCGCGCTTCTCCAGCGACGTCAGCGCCGTGCCGGTTTCGGGATGCAAGGCGGGCGGATTGTTGGCCCAGACATGCAGCTCGTTCTGCAATTGCAAGTAGTCATTTTGCAAGCGAAGCATCTCTGCGCGCGGGCCTGCGGGACTCCTGCGCATACTATCGGCGAGAAAGCGCATCTCATGATTCGACATGCGTGGATAGAGCACGCGGATGTCTTCTTCGAGGGTGTGTGGCTGGTACGCGGGACGCGGCGGACGCGGAGCATGGGCGTAACCGTCGGTACCGAGCAGGCGCAGGGTATCGACAGCCGGCGCTCGGGACGGCGTATCGGCAATCACCTGACGCCACTCGTGGCGCTCGAGCGTACGTTCGCGAATGGCCGCCTTCAGCGCCTGACTCTGACCGATGCGCAGGTCCAGGCTCTGGCGCTCGCTGTCGGGCAATGCGTACAACAGGCTGGAATACAAATCAGTGAATGAGTGCAGCTGCTGCCCACGATCGTCATAAGGTTGATATTGGCCATCGTCGCGGCGAACCAGCACCTTGTATTCGGGCGCATCGTCGCGGCCGATCGTGTCCAGTAACCGGCCCTCGTAGCGCCCGTCGCGGATTTCGATGCGTACATCACCACTCCAGCCCGGCAACAATTTGAGGCTGTGCAGCGCCAGAGAATCAGAGTCGGGGGTGCTCACCGAGGCCAGCTCAAGGCCTTCATACGCGCGGGTGACGCGCACCTCGTCACTGGCCATCTGCATGAGCGCCTGTTGGCGCGCGGGCAATTGTCCTTCGCTGATCTGCAGCAGTTCGCTGCCGGTCGCGGTATCGAGCAGTTCGCGGGTAATGCTGGCCGGCAATTGCGGAGGGTGGGTCTTGAGTCGTACCGCCAGCGGGTCGTCGAGGTGCTGGAGGGCTTGATAACGCGACTCGAACAGCGCGCTTGTGTTGCGTCTGGCGAGGTCCGCCACTTGCTTGCGCAGGTTCTGGCTGCGGACCTCGATGGACGGCGTCGGTCCGGCGAAGGGCTCGTCCAGCAAGGCTTTGATCTGCGTCTCGTCGAGGGTTTGGAGCAGGGTTTTGAGCACGTCGCCACCGATCAGTTCGCCCTGGCGCAGTTCGGTCACGGGCAGGGTTGTGTCAGCGGACGATTGCCACAGTTGCTGGCCTTGGCGATCGAGCAGACGCAGGCATTTGTCGCCTGGCCAGCGGCCGTATTCGCTGAGCACCTGCAGCTGCGTGACCGGATCGGCGCGCAAAAAAACTTCGGCGTCATCGCTGTCGAGCTGGTCGATGAAGCGTTGCAACTGCTGATCAAGCTTGAAGCGCTGGATGCTGTCGGCCAGCAGCGGCGGGACCTTTTCCTGCTCGACATGCATTTTGCGCAACGCGTCTTCGCTGGTTCCGCTGATCTGCAGGACGGTTTCGCGCTCGCTCGCGGACAAGCTCTCGACCGCAGGGCCGATACGGCGCAGCGCGGTTGCGCCATCCCACTCCAGCGGTTGCTCGAGTTCAGTGTGCCAGGCACCTTCGCCGTTGTGGCGCAGCACCGGCTGGTATGCGTCGGGGCGACTCGGATGTTCGATGCGGTACTGCCCTGGCACCTGACTTTCCCTGACTGCAAAGTGCGCGTCCTCCAGGGGCAGCAGGCGCTTGTCTTCATGGGTATGCAGACCCAGCGCATCGGGTTGCGAATCGGCAGTCGGGCGCTGCGGATGTTTGTAGCGTTCGAGATCCGGTTGCCAATAGCGGGTGTCACCATTGGCCAGTTGTACCGGTTTGAAGCGGTCGATGAACGCCACGATTTCCTTGGGCAATACCTTGCGAAACTCGGCCGCGCCAATCGCACCGCCGACGGCGAACATGCCCAACTGGATCATCGATTCCACGGTGCCCATCAGGTGTTCGACCGCTTCGGTCGTGCGCCCCTGCGCCCACTCGACAATGCCTTCGAATACTTCATCGAGCATCTGATAGGCCATGTACGCCATCATCGCTTCACCGAGCACCGGCACGAAGGGCGCGACGATCATCGCGGCGGTCTGGGCGATGGAAGAGAGGATGTTGACCAGCGAATCCCAGAATGCCCAGCGCGCCCTTTGATCAACCAGGGCAGTCGGTACGGCAATGGTTCGGGCGTCATTGAAAATCTTGTTCAGCTTTGCCTGGTACAGGTGCTGCCATACATCGTCGTAAAACGGCGTCAGCGCAGTCTGCAGGTCGGGCCGCTCCACCGGGGCTTCGCGCCACGCCGGCAGCGGGTCGCCGGGTTCGTGCGGATGCCAGCGGATTTCACTCAGCCGGCTGTTGAGAGTGCTGAAGAAGAAACCGCGCTGGTCGTGGTTGACGAAGCGGCTGAAGAATTGCTGATAGTCCCTGGAGCGCAACTGGCGCGTCAGTTCCACGACCATTTCCAATGGCGAGGCGTACTCCTTGAACGGATGTTCGGGGTCATCCGGGACGTAGGCGACGACGCGCGCTGCATTGCGTGTCATGTACAGGTCCGGGGCGAATACCACGATGCCGGTCAGCGGTGCGCAAAGCATCGTCATGTCATGACACAGCAGCGGGGCGCCATGCACATGCAGGCCTTTCACGCCGTCGAGCATGGCCTCGATCGTGCGTAACGCGTTTTCCGAGACATCGCGGTTCATCCGCGCCCATTGCAGGGCAGACTTCATCGCGGCCTTCTGGCTAGCGTCGATTTTACCGCGCAAGACTGACGCGACCATCGGATCGGAATAGCCCAGATTGTCTTCCAGACTGGCTTTGTATTGGGCGCCGATATCCAGTCGACGGCACAGTTTGGTGAAAGCGGAAATGCTCAGTTTCGCTTTGATCTCGGGCAGGGTTTCAAACTGCCCTGTGGCCGAGGGGGCGCTGGTGAATGTCGACTCGGCTTCGAAGGCGTTGTCTTCGGTTTCCCTGTCTTCGAAGTTATGCAGCGCAGCCTCGAGCAGTGACACGGACCAGGCGCGGGCGCCGGTGCGGATCGGAAACCACGGGGTGGTGGCGGGAATGTACAGGCGCACGTAGGTGTTTCTGACATCCAGTTCCAGATCGAAGCAGCTTTTCAGCTCGGCCTTGAGCAGGGGCTCGGCGAAGGCTGCAGCGTCCTGCAAGTGCTCCAGGCTTTTATCGACCCGGCTCTGGGCGCTGATATGCGCCGCCCCAAGGCTTTTCATCAGCGCGTGCTGTTCGGCTGGCGCGTTCTTGAGCGCGGTCGGCTGTTGCGGGAGGCTGCTTTTCAGTGCTTCTCGCCGAGTGGCTGAGGTGTCGCCCAGCCAGGCGGGAATCGCGTTTTTCAGTGGTTGATAGTGCTCGTCCGCATGGTGCGCGTCAGTTGCGTCATCCGGGATTGCCGATGGGGGTGCTTCAGACAAATGCATGGCCATTCCTTGGCGTTGGGAAGAACCCTCAGCAAATCAGCAGCAAGCGCCCCCCGTGCGGTAGATATTTATGTCTCTGCCGTGGGGGCTGACTTGGTATCCTGCGCGGCCTGCCGCAAATCGGCCGCGCCCGGTAAACTGCGCCTTTGCGACGCTATATGTCGCATTGCCGTAAACCCGGGAAAATCCGGGGTTTGCGCTATAAGAAGTTGTCGCTTGGCGACAAGGCCGGGCACCCAACTGTCCTTACAATCCCCTCATCGCTCGCCAGTTCCAGGCGGGTGTTCCTCTTCAGGAGACTCCGATGTCCGTTGAGCACGCTGCGGTACAACGCGCCGATTTCGACCAGGTAATGGTTCCCAACTACGCGCCTGCCGCTTTCATTCCGGTGCGTGGCGCCGGTTCCCGGGTCTGGGATCAGGCCGGCCGCGAGCTGATCGACTTCGCCGGCGGGATTGCCGTCAACGTCCTGGGCCACGCGCATCCGGCGCTGGTCGGTGCCTTGACCGAACAGGCGAACAAGCTGTGGCACGTGTCCAACGTGTTCACCAACGAACCGGCCCTGCGTCTGGCGCACAAGCTGATCGACGCCACGTTTGCCGAGCGCGTGTTCTTCTGCAACTCCGGCGCCGAAGCCAACGAGGCCGCATTCAAGCTGGCCCGTCGCGTCGCATTCGACCGTTTCGGCACCGAGAAATACGAAATCATCGCCGCGCTGAACAGCTTCCACGGCCGTACCCTGTTCACCGTCAACGTCGGTGGCCAGTCGAAGTACTCCGACGGTTTCGGCCCGAAAATCACTGGCATCACCCACGTTCCCTACAACGATCTGGCCGCACTGAAGGCCGCGGTGTCCGAGAAGACCTGCGCGGTCGTGCTCGAGCCGATCCAGGGCGAGGGCGGCGTACTGCCGGCCGAGCTGGCTTACCTGCAAGGTGCCCGCGAACTGTGCGACGCGAACAACGCCCTGCTGGTGTTCGACGAAGTGCAGACCGGCATGGGCCGCAGCGGCAAGCTGTTCGCCTACCAGCATTACGGCGTGACCCCCGACATCCTTACCAGCGCCAAGAGCCTGGGCGGTGGTTTCCCGATCGCGGCGATGATGACCACCGAAGCGCTGGCCAAACATCTGGTTGTCGGCACCCACGGCACCACTTACGGCGGCAACCCGCTGGCCTGCGCCGTCGCCGAAGCGGTGATCGACGTGGTCAACACCCCTGAAGTGTTGAACGGCGTGAACGCCAAGCACGACAAGTTCAAGACCCGCCTGCAACAGATCGGCGAGAAATACGGCCTGTTCACTCAGGTACGCGGTCTCGGTCTGCTGATCGGTTGCGTGCTCAGCGAAGCGTGGAAAGGCAAGGCCAAGGACATCTTCAACGCCGCCGAACAGGAAGGCCTGATGATTCTCCAGGCAGGCCCGGACGTGATCCGTTTCGCCCCGAGCCTGGTGGTGGAAGACGCCGATATCGACGCCGGTCTCGACCGCTTCGAACGTGCCGCGGCGAAGTTGACGCAAGCCTGATGGACCTTTCGGCGCCTGGAGTTTTTCCGGCGCCGAACCAATTTTTGATACCGGGCACATTCACCTGTTGGATTGAACCTGTGGTGAGGGGATTTATCCCCGATGGGCTGCGCAGCGGCCCCAGATTTTTGGGGGTGCTTCGCCCCCCAGCGGGGATAAATCCCCTCGCCACAAGTCCCATTCCTGCATCGATCTTTATGTGGGCCCGGTTTTTTCTGTGAATATTGAAGAGAAAGGAGTGACACCATGCTGGTGATGCGCCCCGCGCAAATGGCTGATCTGGGCGAGGTACAGCGTCTGGCTGCGGACAGCCCGATTGGTGTCACTTCCTTGCCGGATGACGTGGAACGTCTGAGCGACAAGATTGCCGCGAGCGAAGCTTCGTTTGCCGCCGAAGTGAGCTTCAACGGTGAAGAGAGTTACTTCTTCGTTCTTGAAGATTCCACTACCGGCAAACTGGTCGGCTGCTCGGCCATCGTCGCGTCCGCCGGCTACTCGGAGCCGTTCTACAGCTTCCGTAACGAGACCTTCGTCCACGCCTCCCGCGAGCTGAAGATCCACAACAAGATCCACGTGCTCTCGCAGTGCCACGACCTGACCGGCAACAGCCTGCTGACCAGTTTCTACGTGCAGCGCGAGCTGGTCGGTTCGCCGTGGGCCGAGCTCAACTCTCGCGGCCGTCTGCTGTTCGTCGCCAGCCACCCGGAGCGTTTTGCCGATTCGGTGGTGACCGAGATCGTCGGTTACAGCGACGAGAATGGCGACTCGCCGTTCTGGGATGCGATCGGGCGTAATTTCTTCGACCTCAACTACGCCGAGGCCGAGCGTCTGTGCGGGCTGAAAAGCCGCACCTTCCTTGCCGAGCTGATGCCGCATTACCCGATCTACGTGCCGCTGCTGCCGGATTCCGCCCAAGAGGCGATGGGCCAGGTGCACCCGCGTGCGCAGATCACTTTCGACATCCTGATGCGCGAAGGCTTCGAGACTGATCACTACATCGACATCTTCGACGGCGGCCCGACACTGCATGCACGCGTGTCGGGGATCCGTTCGATCGCCCAGAGCCGCGTGGTGCCGGTGAAGATCGGCGAGCCGGTCAAAGGCGCCGGACGCCAGTACCTGGTGGCTAACGCACAGTTGCAGGATTACCGCGCGGTGTTGCTGGAGCTGGATTACGCGCCGGGCAAACCGGTGACGCTGGATATGGAAGCAGCCGAAGCCCTGGGCGTCGGTGAAGGTGCCAGCGTGCGCCTGGTGGCGGTTTAACGCCTTAGCGAGTTTCACGGGTGGCGCGAGCGGCCCGTTTGAGGAGATAGCATGATTGTTCGTCCCGTACGCAGCAGCGATTTATCCGCGCTGATCGACCTGGCCCGCAGCACCGGCACCGGCCTGACTACCTTGCCGGCCAACGAAGAGCGCCTGACCCACCGGGTCGGCTGGGCCGAGAAGACCTTTCGCGGCGAAGCCGGGCGTGGCGATGCCGACTATCTGTTCGTGCTCGAAGACGATGACGGCCGCGTGGTGGGGATTTCCGCCATCGCCGGTGCGGTCGGCCTGCGTGAGCCCTGGTACAACTTCCGCGTCGGTCTGACGGTCAGCGCTTCGCAAGAGCTGAACATCTACCGCGAAATCCCGACGCTGTTTCTGGCCAACGACCTGACCGGCAATTCCGAGCTGTGCTCGCTGTTCCTGCACGCCGATTACCGCAACGGCCTGAACGGCCGGATGCTGTCCAAGGCGCGCATGCTGTTCATCGCCGAGTTCCCGGAGCTGTTCGGCAACAAGATCATCGCCGAAATGCGCGGCGTGTCCGATGACGCCGGGCGCTCGCCGTTCTGGGAAAGCCTCGGCCGCCATTTCTTCAAGATGGAATTCAGCCAGGCCGATTACCTGACCGGCGTCGGCAACAAGGCGTTCATCGCCGAACTGATGCCGAAATTCCCGCTGTACACCTGCTTCCTTTCGCCAGACGCGCGCAACGTCATCGGCCAGGTGCACCCGGACACCGAGCCGGCACTGGCGATGCTCAAGAGCGAAGGCTTCAGTTACCAGGGTTACGTCGACATCTTCGACGCCGGCCCGGCCATCGAATGCGAAACCAGCAAGATCCGCGCGGTGCGTGACAGCGAAGCGCTGGTGCTGGCCGTCGGCACGCCGGGCGACGACGCCACGCCGTTCATCATCCACAACCGCAAACGCGAGGATTGCCGCATCACGGCTGCCCCAGCGCGTCTGGCTGCGGGCACCCTGGTGGTCGATCCGCAGACCGCGAAACGTCTTCAACTCAGCGCCGGCGATCAGGTTCGCGCCGTGGCGCTGTCCGCTGCACGGGAGTCGAAATAATGAATTCGCTATACATCGCAGGTGAGTGGCTGGCCGGTCAGGGCGAAGCCTTTCAATCTTTGAACCCGGTGACCCAGCAAGTGCTGTGGGCGGGCGAGGGCGCCACTGCCGCGCAGGTCGAGTCGGCGGTTCAGGCTGCTCGCCAGGCATTTCCTCAGTGGGCACGCCGCACCCTCGAGGAGCGCATCAGCGTCCTCGAAGCTTTTGCTGCTGCGTTGAAAAACCACGCTGACGAACTGGCTCGCACCATCGGCGAGGAAACCGGCAAACCCTTGTGGGAAGCTGCGACTGAAGTGACCAGCATGGTCAACAAGATCGCGATTTCGGTGCAGAGCTACCGCGAGCGCACCGGCGAGAAGAGTGGCCCATTGGGCGACGCCACCGCCGTATTGCGCCACAAGCCCCACGGCGTGGTCGCGGTGTTCGGCCCTTACAACTTCCCCGGTCACCTGCCTAACGGTCATATCGTCCCGGCGCTGCTGGCCGGTAACAGCGTGCTGTTCAAGCCCAGCGAACTGACGCCGAAAGTCGCCGAGCTGACGGTCAAGTGCTGGATCGAAGCCGGTCTGCCGGCAGGCGTGTTGAACCTGCTGCAAGGCGCGCGGGAAACCGGTATCGCTCTGGCGGCGAATCCGGGTATCGACGGTCTGTTCTTCACCGGTTCGAGCCGCACCGGCAATCACCTGCATCAGCAATTCGCCGGGCGTCCGGACAAGATTCTGGCGCTGGAGATGGGCGGCAACAACCCGCTGGTGGTCGATCAGGTCGCTGATCTGGACGCGGCGGTGTACACGATCATTCAGTCGGCGTTCATTTCCGCTGGCCAGCGCTGCACTTGCGCTCGGCGTTTGCTGGTGCCGCAAGGTGCGTGGGGCGACAGCCTGCTCAAGCGTCTGGTGGAAGTCAGTTCGACCATTGAAGTCGGTGCCTTCGATCAGCAACCGGCGCCGTTCATGGGCTCGGTGATTTCCCTCGGCGCGGCGAAAGCGCTGATGGATGCGCAGGAACAACTGCTGGCCAACGGCGCGGTGGCGCTGCTGGAAATGACTCAGCCGCAAGCGCAATCGGCCTTGCTGACCCCGGGCATCGTCGATGTGACGGCCGTGGCCGAGCGTCCGGACGAAGAACTGTTCGGGCCGTTGCTGCAAGTGATCCGCTATGCCGATTTCGGCGCCGCGATCACTGAAGCCAACAACACCGCTTATGGGCTGGCCGCCGGTTTGCTCTCCGATTCCGAAGCGCGTTACCAGCAGTTCTGGCTGGAAAGCCGCGCCGGCATCGTCAACTGGAACAAACAGCTGACCGGCGCCGCGAGCAGCGCGCCATTCGGCGGTGTCGGCGCCTCGGGCAACCACCGCGCCAGCGCCTATTACGCAGCGGATTACTGCGCATACCCGGTGGCGTCGCTGGAAACCCCGAGCCTGGTGCTGCCATCGGCCCTGACGCCTGGCGTGAAAATGGCGTGATGCCCATTCGCGAGCAGGCTCGCTCCCACAGGGAAATGCATTCCAGTGTGGGAGCGAGCCTGCTCGCGAAGGCCGCGCCTCGGTCTTAAAGAATAGTTACTGAAGCCTATAACAACAGATTCTCGTGGAGCCTCGCTGATGAAATCCTATGAAGTCAATTTTGACGGTCTAGTGGGGCCGACCCATAACTACGGTGGTCTGTCCTACGGCAACGTCGCCTCGCAGAGCAACAGTCAGCAATCCTCGAACCCGAAGGAAGCGGCGCTGCAAGGTCTGGCAAAAATGAAAGCGCTGATGGACATGGGCTTTCAGCAAGGCGTGCTGGCCCCGCAGGAACGTCCTGATGTGGCGGCGCTGCGTCGTCTGGGCTTCAGCGGCACTGACGCGCAGGTGATCGAGCGCGCCGCCAAGGAAGCGATGCCGCTGCTGGTCGCCAGTTGCTCGGCGTCGAGCATGTGGGTGGCCAACGCCGCCACGGTCAGCCCGAGTGCCGACACCGCTGACGGCCGCGTGCACTTCACCGCCGCCAACCTCAATTGCAAATACCACCGCAGCATCGAACACCCGACCACCAGCCGCGTGCTCGGCGCGATGTTCGCCAATCAACAGCACTTTGCCCATCACGCCGCTTTGCCGGCAGTGGCGCAGTTCGGCGACGAAGGCGCGGCCAACCACACGCGTTTCTGCCGTGAGTACGGCGAGGCGGGCGTCGAGTTTTTTGTGTTCGGCCGCAGCGCGTTCGACAACCGCTTCCCGGCACCGCAGAAATACCCGGCGCGCCAGACCCTCGAAGCCTCGCAAGCCGTGGCGCGTCTGCACGGTCTGCGCGACGAAGGCGTGGTCTACGCGCAGCAGAACCCCAACGTTATCGATCAGGGCGTGTTCCACAACGACGTGATCGCCGTGGGCAACGGTGAAGTGCTGTTCTATCACGAGGACGCGTTCCTCGAGACCGACAAGATGCTCGCCGAACTGCATGGCAAACTGGCCAAGGTCGGCGGCAACTTCCAGTCCGTGTGTGTGCCGCGTTCGGCGGTCACCGTGGATGACGCGGTGCGTTCCTACCTGTTCAACAGCCAATTGCTCTCGCGTGCCGATGGTTCGATGCTGCTGATCGTGCCGCAGGAATGCCAGGCGAACGAACGCGTCTGGGCTTATCTGCAAAGCCTGACCAGTTCCGGCGGGCTGATCCGCGAAGTGAAGGTCTTTGATCTCAAGCAGAGCATGCAGAACGGCGGTGGCCCGGCGTGCCTGCGTCTGCGCGTGGCGCTGAATGAAACCGAACTGGCGGCAGTCAACCCAGGCGTTATCATGACGGCCCCGTTGTACGGTTCGTTGACCGCATGGGTTGAAAAGCACTACCGCGACCGCCTGAGCGAAACCGACCTGGCGGACCCGCAGTTGCTGCTTGAATGCCGGACGGCACTGGATGAACTGACGCAAATCCTTAAACTGGGCGCGGTTTATCCTTTCCAGATCAATTGATCGCCAGCGCGCTGCCTGAACGTGGCGCGCGGCGTGTCACCCAAGAGAGTAAAAACATGAGCGATTCCCTGCAGCTGATCCTTGAAGACACCGACGGCACGCAATTGCAAACCTCGTGCACCCGCGTCGCGGTGATGTGGCAAGGCAAAGAGCTGTGGATCCAGCAGGACGGCCGTGGCCAGCTGCTGATCGGCGTGGACGTCGAGGAAGGTGACGAAGAGTACGCCAACCTGCTGCTGCGCCCATTGGCGACTAATCTGGTAAGTCTGCAACTGGAAATGGAACCGGCTGACCTCGGCGCTGACGAGGATCACGTACACGGCCCGGATTGCAACCACGACCACTAAGGAAACCGCTCTATGCTCGCCCTCGGCAAACTGCTTGAACTGACCCTCGCCGGCCGCGAACCGGCGGAGAAGACTCAACTGACTGTCGAAGGCGTGCGCATGCGCTGGTTGAGCGAAGGGGCGCTGGAAGTGCGGCCCCCGGAAGCGCGCGACAATGGCCTGGACTTGCTGCTGTCGGCAGGCATCCATGGCAACGAAACGGCACCGATCGAGTTGCTTGATCGGCTGCTGCACGACATCGCACGCGGCGATCTCAAGCCGCGCGCACGCATTCTGTTCCTGTTCGGCAACCCGGAAGCGATTCGCAAGGGCGAGCGTTTCGTCGAGCAGGATGTCAATCGGCTGTTCAACGGCCGCCACGAACAAAGCAGCGGCTCGGAAGCGTTGCGCGCCTGTGAGCTGGAACGGCTGGCGGCGAGTTTCTTCAGCAAGCCCGAGCGCCAGCGTCTGCACTACGACCTGCACACCGCGATTCGTGGGTCGAAGATCGAACAGTTCGCCTTGTACCCGTGGAAGGAAGGGCGCCAGCATTCCCGTCGCGAACTGGCGCGCCTGCGCGCCGCCGGCATGGAAGCAGTGCTGTTGCAGAACAAGCCATCCATCGTCTTCAGTTCGTACACCTACGAGAAACTCGACGCCGAGGCTTTCACCCTGGAACTGGGCAAGGCGCGGCCGTTCGGGCAGAACGACGGCGTTAACGTTTCACTGCTGGAAACCCGTCTGAAGCAGATCATCGAAGGCACTGAGCCGGAGACAGAAGAAGGGCTGGACGGCTTGCAACTGTTCAGCGTGGCGCGGGAAATCATCAAGCACAGCGATGCGTTCCGCCTGAATCTGCCAGCGGACATCGAGAACTTTTCCGAGCTGGAACCGGGTTATGTGCTGGCCGAGGATCTGGCCAATACCCGCTGGGTGATCGAAGAGCAGGGCGCGCGGATCATCTTCCCCAACCCCAAGGTCAAGAACGGCCTGCGCGCCGGCATCCTGATCGTCCCGAGCACCGACGAAAACCTCGCCTGACGCAATCTGGCGGCTGGAGCAAATCCCTGTGGGAGCGAGCCTGCTCGCGAATGCTGACTGCCAGCCAAAAATGATGGTGGCTGACACACCGCATTCGCGAGCAGGCTCGCTCCCACATTTGAATCCGGGTGGGGCTTGAGTCCCCACCCGGCCTGGTGCAGTCAGACCGCTACAGCACGCGGCTCGGTTCGACGCAACGCGCGAATCTTCTGCAACGTATCGGCGCAAGTCCGCGCTGCTTCCTGACCCTTGTGCACAAAGTGCTCGAAGAAGAACTTCTGATGCTCTTCGCCCGAATGGAAGTGATGCGGGGTCAGCGACACCGAGAACACCGGCACTTCGGTTTCCAACTGCACCTGCATCAGGCCGCTGACCACCGATTGCGCAACGAACTCGTGACGGTAAATGCCGCCGTCCACCACCAGGGCGGCGGCGACGATGCCGGCGTAACGGCCGGACTTGGCCAGCAGCTTGGCGTGCAGCGGCATTTCAAAGGCGCCGCCGACTTCAAAGAAATCGATGTCCGATTCCTGATAACCCTGCACCAGCATTTCAGCGACGAAGCCTTTGCGGCTCTGGTCGACGATTTCCTTGTGCCAGCAGGCCTGGATGAACGCGACGCGCTCGCCCTGTGGGTGTTTGCTTTTGCTGTCGATAGCGGTGGGTTGCATGTTCTGACTCCTGTTTGTGTGAAAAACAGGGCGTTATGAATCGAAAGGGATGCAAGGGTGCGAACGCAGGCACGGATGCACGCGGACGGCCCTTTGGCGTCGATCCCGTTCTCTCTTCATCCGGACTATGACCGTCGGCCCCGGAATCACACCGGGTCTGCTGACCTTGCCGACGCACCCGACTCAAGTCGAGTGCAACGCCAAGCGCTCGCGGGCTATGCGCGTTGCGCGCAATTACCGCCGGTGGGGAATTGCACCCCGCCCTGAGAACGTTTGTGCCGCCCATAGGCGGGCGGCGGCAAGTTTGTAACACATATTTCCCGGCCATGCACATGACACTGTGGGAGATTCTATGATTATCCTCAAGCGATAACTGCCCCTTTCGATTGATA
>NZ_RCNX01000072.1:66902-79180 GCF_004307595.1 Pseudomonas sp. Sample_23 | reverse complement strand
GTTTTTGCCTCGCTGCCACATGACGGACGCATTACAACTCTAGGATTGGCCTCATCCGTTTGCTGAGGTCCGTCCATGAATCCTGCCATCGCAACTGCCCTGACCAACCCCGGCGCGCCGATGAAAGTGCGCGGCGTGCACAAGCGTTTCGGTGCGTTCACTGCGCTGGATAACGTCTCCCTCGACGTCGCCGCCGGCGAACTGGTGTGCCTGCTCGGCCCGTCGGGCTGTGGCAAGACCACATTGTTGCGCTGCATTGCCGGGCTGGAGCAGCAGGACAGCGGCGAGCTGTATCTGGGCGATCGCGATGTCTCGCACCTCGCCGCGCAAGCGCGGGATTACGGGATTCTGTTCCAGTCCTACGCGTTGTTTCCCAATCTGACGGTCGAGGCGAACATTGCCTACGGCCTCGCCGGCAGCGGCCGCGATGAAGTGCGCCGGCGAGTCGGTCAGATGCTGGAACTGGTCGGCCTCAGCGGCAGTGAGAAAAAGTACCCAGGCCAATTGTCCGGCGGTCAGCAACAGCGGGTGGCGCTGGCTCGGGCCCTGGCGCCGTCGCCGTCGCTGTTATTACTCGACGAACCGATGTCGGCCCTCGACGCGCGGGTGCGCGAGCATCTGTGCACTGAGCTGCGTCAGCTGCAACGCAATCTCGGCATCACCACGCTGATGGTCACGCACAATCAGGACGAAGCGATGCTGATGGCCGACCGCATCGCGGTGATGAACAACGGTCGCGTAGAGCAGTACGCCACCCCGCAGGAAATCTACAACCGCCCGGCCACGCCATTCGTGGCCGAGTTTGTCGGCCAGGGCAACTGGCTGCCGTTTCAGCGCAGCAGCGACAGTCACGCCCAGGTTGGCGGGATGAATCTGCGCTTGGCCGAGGGCAGCGTACACGGCGCTTCGGGTCGACTGTTCTGCCGCCCGGAGGCGATCAACGTCAACCCGCTGGTGCACGAAGAGAACCTGTTCCCGGCCAAGGTTCGCGAAATCACTTTCCTCGGCAACCGCTGCCGGATGAGCTTCGAACTCGATCAACTGCCGGGCCATGCGCTGCTCGCCGAGCTCGCGCCAGAAGCCATGCCGCGCCTCGGCGCCCAGCAGATCATGGTCGCCTTGCCGCCGCGCAGTTTGCAGGTGTTCGCCTGATGAACAGCAACCTCGCGCTGCCGCTACCGCACAAGCAGGTGCGACAGTCCTCGAAAGCCGAGATCGGCGATCGCCTGTTCGTGGTCGGCGGCAAAGTCGTTCTGCTGGTATTGCTCGGCCTCGCGGTGCTGCTGCCGTTGCTGGCGATCTTCTGGCGTGGCTTCAGCAATGACGCCGGGCAGGGCGGTGGCTGGCTCGCCGCGAAAGAGTTGGTGACCAGTGCCAATTTCCACTGGCTGCTCGGCAACAGCCTGAAAGTGTCCCTCAGCGTTGCGGCCATTGTCGTACCGCTGGCCTACCTGTTTGCCTACGCACTGCAACGCACGCTGATTCCGGGCAAAGGCATCTGGCGCGGGATTTCCCTGCTGCCGCTGATGGCGCCGTCGATGCTGCCGGGAATTGCGCTGGTCTATCTGTTCGGCAATCAGGGCATGTTGCGTGGGCTGCTCTCGGACAATATCTATGGGTTCTGGGGCATTGTGCTGGGCGAGGTGATCTACACCTTCCCGCATGCGCTGATGATTTTGCTCTCGGCGCTGTCGCTGGCAGATGCGCGCCTGTTCGACGCCGCTTCGAGCATGGGCGCCAGCCCGGCCAAGGCGTTTCGCAGCATCACTTGGCCGGCGACTCGGCAGGCAGTGTTCGCCGCGTTCTGTCTGGTATTCACCCTGACCATCACTGATTTCGGTGTGCCGGTGGTGGTCGGTGGCGACTATCAAGTGCTGGCGCTGGAAGCCTACAAAGCCGTGGTCGGCCAGCAGCAATTCGGCCGCGGCGCGTTGATCGGCATGGTGCTGTTGCTGCCGGCGCTGTTCAGCTTTGGTGTCGATGCATGGCTGCGTCGGCGCCACGGCGACTCCATGAGCGGGCGCGCGCAGGTGTTCAAACCGCTGCCGTCCAGGCTGCGCGACGGCTGCTATCTGGCGATCGTTTTGCTGATTTGCGCCGCGCTGCTGCTGGTGTTCGGCATGGCGGTGTTTTCGTCGCTGGTGAAGTTCTGGCCGTACAACCTGTCGCTGTCGCTCAACCACTATCAGTTCAACGAGACCGCCGGCGGTGGCTGGCTCGCCTACGGCAACAGTCTGAAAATGGCGCTGGGCACCGCGCTGATTGGCAGCGTGCTGATTTTCACTGGTGCCTATCTGATGGAGAAAACCCGCACCCAGCGCGGGCTCAACCTGGCTTTGCGCATGCTCAGCTTCGTGCCGATGGCGGTGCCGGGGCTGGTGCTGGGCCTGGGTTACGTTTTCTTCTTCAACCTCAGCGGCAATCCGCTGCACGTGCTGTACGGGACGATGACGCTGCTGATCGTCTGCACCATTGCGCACTATCTGACCACCGCACAAATGACCGCGACCACCGCGCTGCGCCAGCTCGACGCCGAGTTTGAAGCCGCCGCGCTGTCGCTGAAGGCGCCGCTGTACCGGCATTACCTGCGCGTCACCGTGCCGATCTGCCTGCCGGCGCTGCTGGACATCGTGCGCTACCTGTTCGTCTCGGCGATGACCACGGTGTCGGCGGCGATTTTCCTCTACAGCCCCGACACCATCCTCGCGGCGGTGGCGGTGCTGAACATGGATGACGCCGGCAACGTCGGCGGTGCGGCGGCGATGTCGACCCTGATTCTGATCACTTCGGCCGGCGTGTCGCTGCTGCTGGCGTGGGCTTCGCGCGGCCTGTTGCGCCGTTCCCAGGCCTGGCGGCAAACCGCGCCCGGTCACTGATTGCAAACCCGATCAACTCATCTACAGGAAAACGCTCATGTTCAAGCCTATGACCCTGGCCGCTGCTGTGCTCGCGACTTTCAGCCTGAATGCCTTCGCGGCAAAAACCGAGTTGACGGTGTACACCGCCCTCGAAGCCGAGCAACTGAAGTCCTACAAGGAGGCCTTTGAAAAGGCCAACCCGGACGTCGAGATCAAATGGGTGCGCGATTCGACCGGGATCATCACCGCCAAACTGCTCGCCGAAAAGGCTCGTTCGCAGGCTGACGCGGTGTGGGGCCTGGCCGCGTCGAGCCTGGCGATTCTCGACCAGCAAGGCATGCTGCAAAGCTATGCACCGAAGGATCTCGGCAAGATCGGCGCGAACTACCGCGACGCCGCCAACCCGCCAGCCTGGGTCGGCATGGACGTGTGGGCCGCGACCATTTGCTTCAATACCGTCGAGGCCGAGAAGCAAGGTCTGACCAAGCCCGTGAGCTGGCAGGACCTGACCAAGCCTGAGTACAAGGGCAAGATCGTCATGCCTAACCCGGCGTCGTCCGGCACTGGTTTCCTCGACGTGAGCGCCTGGCTGCAAACCTTCGGCGAGAAGCAGGGCTGGGCGTATATGGACGGCTTGCACCAGAACATCGGCCAGTACGTTCACTCCGGTTCCAAGCCGTGCAAGCTGGCGGCGGCGGGGGAGTTTCCGATCGGGATTTCCTTTGAATATCCAGCGGTACAGCTGAAACGCCAGGGCGCGCCACTGGACATCATCCTGCCGAAGGAAGGTCTGGGCTGGGAGATCGAAGCGACGGCGGTGATCAAAGGCACACCGCATGAAGAAGCGGCGAAGAAACTCGCTGATTTCTCCGCCAGCGCCGAGGCGATGGATCTGTACAAGGAGAACTTCGCTGTTCTTGCGCAGCCGGGGATTGCCAAGCCACAAACCGAATTGCCAGCCGACTATGAGCAGCGTCTGATCAAGAACGACTTTGCCTGGGCCTCGAAGAATCGCGACGAGATCCTGGCTGAATGGCGCAAGCGGTATGACGGCAAGTCCGAAAAAGTTGTCGCCAAGTAAGATCTTTATCGACTGACAAGGCCCCTTCGCGAGCAGGCTCGCTCCCACAGTTGCAATGCTGTCCCCTGTGGGAGCGAGCCTGCTCGCGAAAGCGGTTTCTCATTCAGAGCACCTCTACATGACACAACCCAAAGACCTGCTCATCATCGGCGCCGGCATCCTCGGTCTGTCCCACGCCTATGCCGCCGCCAAACGCGGCCTCAAAGTCGCGGTATTCGAACGCACCGCCACGCCCCTTGGCGCTTCGGTGCGCAACTTCGGCCAGGCGCTGGTCACCGGTCAGCCGCCCGGCATCATGCTCGAACTGGCCAAGGCCAGCCGCGACATCTGGGGCGACTGGGCGCAACTTGCCGGCCTGCAGGTCAAGCGCAACGGCTCATACCTGTTCGCCCGCAGCGAGGCGGAAGAACAGCTGCTCGAAGCCTTCTGCGCCGGCCGCGCGGTCGAGCATGGCTACAACGTCGAGCTGCTGCGCGGCGCAGCGTTGCGTGATCTGTATGGCGGCCAGTTCAGCCATCAGCGCGCCGCGCTGCACGGTGTCGATGATCAGCAGTTGTACTCGCGCGAAGCGATTCCGGCGCTGATCGACTACTTGCGCCGCGACCTCGGCGTCGAGTTTCACTTTTCCACGCTGGTGCGCGGTGTCGAGCCGGGGCATCTGCACAGCACCGCCGGCAGTTTTACCGGCAAGCAGATCATCGTCTGCTCCGGCCACGATTATCAGACCCTGCTGGCCGAGCCGATTGCTGCGCTCAATCCGCAGATCTGTCGTTTGCAAATGCTGCGGGCCAGACCAAGCATCGAGTTGAACCTGCAACACGCCGTGCTCACCGGCCTGAGCTGCGTACACTACGGCGCCTTCGCCGATCTGCCGCAAGCCGCAGCGGTGCAGGCGCAGATTCTCCGTGAACAACCGCACCTGCACGCCAACGGCATTCACCTGCTGATCAGCCCGACGCCGTATGGCGAACTGATCATTGGCGATTCGCATCATTACGGCAGCGATGCGTCACCGTTCAACGCCGAACAGGTCGACAATTGGATGCTCGAACTCGCCGAGCAGACGCTGGGCTGCCAGGTGCAAGTGGTCGAACGCTGGCAGGGCGTCTATGGTGCTCGTGGGCCTGGTCCGTTTTCTTTCCTGCGCCCGGCACCGGGCCTGAGCGTGGCGCTGATGCACACCGGCGTCGGCATGAGCGTCGGCCCGGCGCTGGCCGAACGCAACATCGCGCAGTTACTGGAGCAAGCATGAATCAAGAACAGGTGATCGCCCGGGTGTTCGGCCTGTATGAACGCTTCGGCGCGAGCGATTACATCGGCGAACCGGTGTCGCAGCTCGAGCACATGTCCCAGGCCGCAGAACTGGCCATGGCCGAAGGCTGTGACGATGAAGTGGTGCTGGCGGCGTTCTTTCATGACATCGGCCATTTGTGTGCCGAGGGCGCGGAAAACATGGGCGGTTATGGCGTGGTCAGCCATGAACGGCTCGGTGCGGATTATCTGCGTGAGGCAGGTTTCAGCGAACGGCTGGCGCGACTGGTGGAATATCACGTTCAGGCCAAGCGCTATCTGACCTTGCGCGAGCCGGGGTATTACGCGCGGTTGAGTGAGGCGAGTCGCAGGACGCTGGAATATCAGGGCGGGGTAATGAGCGCGGCTGAGGCGGATGCGTTCGAGGCTGATCCGTTGTGTGCGCTGAGTTTGCGCATGCGGCGCTGGGATGAGTTGGCGAAGGAGGTTGCGGTGCCGCTGGTGGATCTGAGTGTGTTAAAGCGCAAGGCTGGGAAATTGTTGTCGGCTGAGTGAATGCAGCCCTCACCCCAGCCCTCTCCCGGAGGGAGAGGGAGCTGATCTCCGTGCTTTTCAAACCTGAGTTCGACTGGATATCTCAGGTCGGTGTATGACCCAAGAGCAACACAGTCGGCCCCCTCTCCCTCCGGGAGAGGGCTGGGGTGAGGGCAAAGGCCTACAGCTCAAGCACTTTCCCCTCCAACGCCACAACCTGCTCCTGCCTTTCCGCCTGATTCAACTTCGCCTGCGGATTGAGCGACGACCACTGCGGATGCGCGCGCGCCTTGTTCAGCGCTTCCGGCAACTTGCCTTCGCGCCAGGTCTTGTCCACAGGCGTGGCCACCTGAATGCTGTCCATCGCCGCATGCCCGCGCTGCGCCAGCGCCAGTAACAACTGGCGCTGGCGCAGCGCCAACAGGCGCAGCACGGCGTCATCCACCGTCAATTCCCGCTGGCCTTTGATCTTGCCGAGCAGGCGACTGCCATAACTGCGCGCCGTTTGCAGCGCACCGCCGGCAATCGCGCCGGCCAATGCTGCTGCGCCGAGGGTAATCCCGCCGACCAGCAAATCCACACCAGCACCGGCCGCCGCACCGGCCGCAATGCCGCCGCCGACGCGCACGCCGAGTTGCTTCAGGGTTTCCGGGTTGAACAGGTCATCGCCCCAGCGCCCGTCGAGCAACGGCAAGTCACTGGCCGCCGCGTCCTGCGGGCGAAACGCGTAGAGCTTGAGCAGCGCCTCAACGCACTTCTGCTCGCGCTCGCGCACGGCTTTACGCAGTTCGCTGATCGCCTGCTGCTCCTGCTCGGCTTCGCTGACCACACTGCGCCGGCACGCAGCGCAGTCGATCAGCAATTCGGCAATCAAGCGCGCGGCGCTTTGCTGACGGGCGAGGCGCTGCGCCTGCTGGTCGGCGATCAACCGCTCCAGTTGCGGCCGGGCGTTTTCCAATAGCAGGGCGAGGCTCTCGTACAAGCGCCGCTCGCCATCTTCGGGCGGTGCGACGCTGTCGAAACGTACCAACGCATGCAGCCCCAACCGCGCCAGCGCCTCGCGCCAATCGGGTTCGCGATGGTTGGCGCTGCTGACGAAATTCAGCACCGGCAGTAGCGGTTTGCCGCAACTGGCGAGCACTTCCAGCTCGTCGCGATACTTGGCCAGCACCGGTTCGCGGGCGTCGATCACATACAGACCGGCATCGGAGGCCAGCAGTTGTCGCAGTACCTTGGCCTCCTGCTCGAAACGCTGGCGCGCCTCGCTGCCGTCGAGAAACCGCGCCAGTCGTGCCGGGCCGTCGAGGCGTTCGCCGGGGCGTTCCAGGCGCTCGAGAAAATCCAGCAGGGCGATCGCATCTTCCAGCCCCGGCGTGTCGTACAGATCGAGCAACGGCTCGCCGTCCACCGACAACCGCGCGCCTTCGACATGTCGGGTGGTGCTCGGCCGGTGCGAGACTTCGCCGAAGCCAACGTCACGGGTCAGCGTGCGCAGCAGCGAGGTCTTGCCGACGTTGGTGTGGCCGACCACCGCGAGTTTCAGCGGGGCTTTGCGTGCATCAGTCATGTCCGCTCTCCAGCCAGTTCATCGGCGCGCAATCGGCAAACGGCAGGTCCAGTTGTTGCAGCGCCGCGTGCCAGTCACCCAGACGTTGTCCGTCCAGCGCTTCGCCAGGCGGCGCTTGCAGCAGCCAGATGCGAGTGGCGCCGGCGTTGCGCGCGAGTTCGGCGATCAGCGCGAGGCTGCCGCGATCCGGCGAACGTCGCGGATCACAGGCGATGGCCAGCCGCGCCGGCGGGAAGCGACTGAGTTGTTCGAGCAGTTTGTGCCGCGATTCGCGACTGTCGAGGATGCCCGCGTTGCTGACGTTTTTCGGCAGCACGGGTGGCCACGGACGCTGTTCGTCCAACTCGATCGCCACCAGAAGCGCGCCTTCACTGGCGCGTTCGCCGACGTTGCTTTCGATGCGATGCAGTTGCGCCGGCTCCGGGTCGTTGACACCAAGGCGCTCGCTGGTCGGCATCAGCCTTTCGCGCAGTTGCGCGTAGCCGGGCAGATTCAGATCCAGGCGCAGCGCGGCTTTGCCGCGGTTCCAGCGCCACAGGCAGAACAGCGCGAGCAGCAGGCGCGGCAGCACGCCGTAGACCACCAGCACACCGACCAGCCAGGTCGCCCAGGCCTGTCGCGCGCTTTCAATATCCAGTGCGCCGGCGCCGCTGGCGCGGATCATTTCCTCGGTCGGCACGTTGAAGCCGAGCAGCGACGGCAAATAGCCGAGGGCCTGGGTGACGTGAATAAAGGTGTCGGCACCGAGGATCGTGGTTTCCCAGACAAAGCCGTAGCGCCGGGTGGCCATCAGCGTCAGCAGCAGAATCAGCGCGCTGAGCATCGCCAGCAGCCACAGGCCATTGACCAACGCGCCGAGTGCCCAGCGGTTGAGTTTCTTGCGTTGCAGCAGCAACAGCAGGGCCGGCGCCAGTTGCGCGGCTTTGGCGTCGCGGGCGAATTTTTCGCTGAGCCACAGCCACAAGCGCCCAAGGGTGGCGCGGTGTTCGCCAGCGAAAATCAAGCCCAGCGCCCAACTCAGCAGCAAAATCAGATTGATCCCGAGCAGACTGCCCAGCGCCCAGAAGACATTCACCGGCGTTTGGCCAAGTGCGGCGAAAGCCAGGCCGGCGCCGCTGAGCACGGCGAAAATCATCAACAGCACCAGCGCCAGGCGCGCGCCTTGCAGCCAGTGCTTGAGGGCGGCGGTGAGCCCGTCACGCTCGGCCAGCCATAGCGCCCGGCGCGCAATGCGGCTCGGCAGATCGCCGCCAGCGGCGCGGGCCAGACGATTGGCTTCCAGATCGTCCAGCGGCCCCGCGTGTTCTTCGCGCAGGCGGATGGTTTCGGTGAGCCAGAGGTTTTGCAGTGGAGTCAGTTCAGTCACGCGGCGTCCCGTCGCTAAATCGAGCGCTGAGCATAACCGCTGTGGCGCTTATCGGGGTAAGCGCGGCTCTGGTATCCTCGCCGGCATGACTAAATCACTGCCCCTCAGCCTGATCGCAGCCCTCGGTGAAAACCGCGTGATCGGCGTCGACAACAGCATGCCCTGGCACCTGCCGGGGGACTTCAAATACTTCAAGGCGACCACGCTCGGCAAGCCGATCATCATGGGTCGCAAGACCTGGGATTCGCTCGGCCGGCCGCTGCCGGGGCGCTTGAACATCGTGGTCAGCCGCCAGACCGATCTGCAGCTCGAAGGCGCCGAGGTCTATCCGTCGCTGCAAGCCGCCGTGGCCCGCGCCGAGGAATGGGCGAAAGCCCAGGGCGTTGATGAACTGATGCTGATTGGCGGCGCGCAGTTGTATGCGCAGGGACTGGCGCAGGCCGATCGGCTGTACCTGACCCGCGTGGCGCTGAGCCCGGAAGGGGATGCGTGGTTTCCAGAGTTTGACTTGAGCGAGTGGAAACTGGTCTCGAACGTGCCGAATCCGGCAGAGGGCGATAAACCTGCATATAGCTTTGAGGTCTGGGAGAAAGCCTAACAGCTTCGCGAGCAGGCTCGCTCCCACAGGGGAACGCATTTCAGTGTGGGAGCGAGCCTGCTCGCGAAGAGGCCCGCTCAGTCGCTGAGAAGCTTAAGCCTGGGCCAACTCTGCGTGCTCATCGGCATCCAGCAGCGCTTTATCCGTCTGCTGCATGACCTGACTGGTAATCGCCCCTGCGGTAATCGAGCCACTCACGTTCAACGCCGTGCGACCCATATCGATCAGCGGCTCGACTGAAATCAGCAGTGCCACCAGTGACACCGGCAAGCCCATCGCCGGCAGTACGATCAGGGCGGCGAACGTCGCGCCGCCACCGACTCCGGCCACGCCGGCCGAACTCAACGTGACAATCGCCACCAGCGTCGCGATCCACAACGGATCCAGCGGGTTGATGCCGACCGTTGGTGCGACCATCACCGCCAACATCGCCGGGTACAGGCCGGCACACCCGTTCTGGCCGATGGTCGCACCGAACGAGGCAGCGAAACTGGCGACCGACGACGGAATACCCAGGCGGCGTGTCTGCGCTTCAATGCTCAGCGGAATGGTCGCCGCGCTGGAGCGACTGGTGAAAGCAAACGTCAGCACCGGCCAGATCTTGCGGAAGAAGCGCAGCGGGTTGATCCCGGCGGCCGACACCAGCACGCCGTGCACGACGAACATCAGGCCCAGGCCGATATACGAGACCACGACAAAACTGCCGAGCTTGATGATGTCCTGCAGGTTGGAACCGGCGACCACTTTGGTCATCAGCGCCAGCACGCCGTAGGGGGTCAGCTTCATCACCAGACGCACCAGACGCATCACCCAGGCTTGCAGGGTGTCGATGGCGTTGATCACTTTCTGACCTTTCTCGACGTCGTCCTTGAGCAGTTGTAGTGCAGCAACCCCAAGGAACGCGGCAAAAATCACCACACTGATGATCGAAGTCGGCTTGGCCCGGGCCAGGTCGGCGAACGGGTTCTGCGGAATGAACGACAGCAGCAATTGCGGCACATTGAGGTCGGCAACCTTGCCGGCGTAGTCGTTCTGAATGGTTTGCAGGCGCGCCATTTCCTGAGTGCCGGCGACCAGACCTTCAGCGGTAAGGCCGAACAGGTTGGTCAGGCCGATGCCTATCAACGCCGCGATGGCGGTGGTGAACAGCAGCGTGCCGATGGTCAGGAAACTGATTTTGCCCAGCGACGAAGCGTTGTGCAGGCGTGCCACGGCGCTGAGGATCGAAGCAAACACCAGCGGGATCACGATCATTTGCAGCAACTGCACGTAACCGTTACCCACCAGATCGAACCAGCCGATCGAGGCTTTCAGCACCGGGTTGCCGGCACCGTAAATCGTGTGCAGCGCAACGCCGAACGCCACGCCGAGGACCAGTGCAAGCAGGACTTTTTTCGCCAGGCTCCAAGTGGTGTGGCGGGTTTGCGCCAGACCGAAGAGCAGGGCGAGGAACACCAGCAGGTTGAGAATCAGCGGTAGATTCATGAGAACTCCAGTAAAGACTGTGCCAACAGCCATCCGGGGCTGCTGCGAACCGGCAAGCCTAACAGCTTGATTTGCAATGATTTAATACCGAAATGGCTGGGCAATCGTCGTTTTTGGAATAAGCGCGTGTCGCTGTCGGCAATGCAACTGACGCGCAGGGGACGCAAGCGGTCGCTGACAGGCGAGGGTTGTCACACTGATTTGTTAGCGTCGAATTCTTTGCATCGGGGAGTAGCGCTATGAAAATTGCACGCACGTTGTTGGCTGTAGCACTGGCGGCTGGCCTCGTCGGCCAGGCATTGGCCACGGACCTCAAGCATTGGCCGGCAGATCAGGCCAAGGCGCTGGACGCGATGATCGCTGCCAACGCCAACAAGGGTAATTACGCGGTGTTCGACATGGACAACACCAGTTACCGCTACGACCTCGAAGAATCCTTGCTGCCGTTCATGGAAAACAAGGGCCTGATCACCCGCGACAAGCTCGACCCCTCGCTGAAACTGATGCCCTTCAAGGACACCGCCGAGCACAAGGAAAGCCTGTTCAGTTATTACTACCGGCTCTGCGAAGTCGACGACATGGTCTGCTACCCATGGGTGGCGCAGGTGTTCTCCGGCTTCACCCTCAAGGAGCTCAAGGGCTACGTTGATGAGTTGATGGCTTCGGGCAAACCGGTGCCGGCGACGTATTACGAAGGCGATGTGGTGAAGAAGCTCGACGTCAATCCGCCGAAGATCTTCACTGGCCAGCAAGAGCTGTATAACAAGCTGATGGAGAACGGCATCGAGGTTTACGTGATGACCGCCGCTTCAGAGGAACTGGTGCGTATGGTCGCGGCGGATCCCAAGTACGGCTACAACGTCAAACCGCAGAACGTCATTGGCGTTTCACTGCTGCTCAAGGATCAGAAGACCGGCGAGCTGACCACTGCGCGCAAACAGATCACTGCCGGCAAATATGACGAGAAGGCCAACCTCGGCCTGGAGCTGACGCCGTACCTGTGGACCCCGGCAACGTGGATGGCCGGCAAGCACGCGGCGATCCTCACCTACATCGATGAATGGAAAAAACCGGTACTGGTCGGCGGCGATACCCCGACGAGCGACGGTTACATGCTGTTCCACGATGTCGATGTGGCCAAGGGCGGCATTCACTTGTGGATCAACCGCAAGGACAAGTACATGACGCAAATCAACGGCATGATGGCCAGGCACGCAGCGGCGCAGGCCAAGGAAGGCTTGCCGGTGACAGCGGACAAGAACTGGGTGATCGTCAAGCCGGAAGAAATTCAATAAAAGCAGCTGCAAGCTACAAGCTACAAGCGGCAAGAAAAAGCAACTTGGCTCTTGCTTGAAGCTTGCAGCTTGAAGCTTTTGATCGTTCCCACGCTCTGCGTGGGAATGCAGCCCGTGACGCTCCGCGTCACTGGACGCGGAGCGTCCCTTGAGGCGTTCCCACGCAGAGCGTGGGAACGATCACCTTTGCTTGCAGCTTGCAGCTTGCAGCTTGCAGCTTGCAGCTTGCAGCTTGCAGCTTGC
>NZ_RCNX01000072.1:0-66892 GCF_004307595.1 Pseudomonas sp. Sample_23 | reverse complement strand
GCTTGCAGCTTGCAGCTTGCAGCTTGCAGCTTGCAGCTTGCAGCTTGCAGCTTGCAGCTTGCAGCTGTAGCTGCCTCAAATCCCGTCGAGCATCGCTTTGTTACGCACAGCGCCCTTGTCGGCACTGGTCGCCAGCAGGGCGTAGGCCTTGAGGGCGGTGGTCACCTTGCGTGGGCGCACCTCGACCGGTTTCCAGCCTTTCTTATCCTGCTCGGCGCGGCGTGCCGCCAGTTCTTCGTCGCTGACCAACAGGTTGATCGAGCGGTTCGGAATGTCGATCAGCACCTTGTCGCCATCCTGCACCAGACCGATCGCGCCACCGGCCGCAGCCTCTGGCGAAGCGTGACCGATCGACAGGCCGGAAGTGCCGCCGGAGAAACGCCCGTCGGTGAGCAGCGCGCAGGCTTTGCCCAGACCTTTGGATTTCAGGTAGGACGTCGGGTAGAGCATTTCCTGCATGCCCGGGCCGCCTTTCGGGCCTTCGTAGCGAATGATGACGATGTCGCCTTCCTTCACTTCGTCGGCGAGGATGCCGCGCACGGCGCTGTCCTGGCTTTCGAAAATCTTCGCGTTGCCTTCGAAGACGTGGATCGACTCATCGACCCCGGCGGTTTTCACCACGCAGCCGTCCTGCGCGATGTTGCCGTACAGCACGGCGAGGCCGCCCTCTTTCGAATAGGCGTGCTCGAAGCTGCGGATGCAGCCGTTTTCACGGTCGTCATCGAGGGTTTCCCAACGGGTCGACTGGCTGAACGCGGTCTGGGTCGGAATGCCCGCCGGACCTGCCTTGAAGAAGTGATGCACGGCTTCGTCGCTGGTCTGGGTGATGTCCCACTTGGCGATGGCTTCTTCCATGCTGCGGCTGTGCACGGTCGGCAGGTCGGTGTGCAGCAGGCCGCCACGGGCCAGCGAACCGAGGATGCTGAAAATGCCGCCGGCGCGGTGCACGTCTTCCATGTGGTACTTCTGGATGTTAGGTGCAACTTTGCACAGCTGCGGCACGCTGCGCGAGAGACGGTCGATGTCGCGCAGGTCGAAATCGATCTCGGCTTCCTGGGCAGCTGCGAGCAAGTGCAGGATGGTGTTGGTCGAACCGCCCATGGCGATGTCGAGCATCATCGCGTTCTCGAACGCCTTGAAGTTGGCGATGTTGCGCGGCAGCACGGAGTCATCGTTCTCGCCGTAGTAACGCTTGCACAGCTCGACGATGGTGCGACCGGCCTGGAGGAACAGCTGTTCGCGGTCGCTGTGGGTGGCCAGAGTGGAACCGTTGCCCGGCAAGGCCAGACCCAGTGCTTCGGTCAGGCAGTTCATCGAGTTGGCGGTGAACATGCCGGAGCACGAACCGCAGGTCGGGCAGGCGCTACGCTCGTACTCGGCGACTTTCTCGTCAGAAGCGCTGGAGTCGGCGGCGATTACCATGGCGTCGACGAGGTCGAGGCCGTGGGAAGCGAGTTTGGTCTTGCCGGCTTCCATCGGGCCACCGGAAACGAAGATCACCGGGATGTTCAGGCGCAGCGCGGCCATCAGCATGCCCGGGGTGATCTTGTCGCAGTTGGAAATGCACACGATGGCGTCGGCGCAGTGGGCATTGACCATGTACTCGACGGAGTCGGCGATGATCTCGCGACTCGGCAGCGAATACAGCATGCCGTCGTGGCCCATGGCGATGCCGTCATCGACAGCAATGGTGTTGAATTCCTTGGCCACGCCACCGGCGCGTTCGATTTCGCGGGCGACCAGTTGACCCAGGTCCTTCAGGTGCACATGCCCCGGGACGAACTGGGTGAACGAGTTGGCGATGGCAATGATCGGCTTCTTGAAGTCGTCATCTTTCATGCCGGTGGCGCGCCACAGTGCGCGGGCGCCGGCCATGTTGCGGCCGTGGGTGGATGTTTTCGAGCGGTAATCTGGCATGGAGCACTCCGGGCGGCTAATCACGTACTAAAGGGGAGTGAGCTTCTGTTGACCTCTGAAACACCCGAAAAATGGCCGTGTGTCCGGAAGCTGCCGATGACGTTGCGGGATCGCCGCTGGTCTCAGCCTGAGCTCATAAACCCGCCGGGGATGAATGGCGATGAATGAGGCGATTCTACACCGCTGGCGTCGCGAGGGAATGGCGCAAAGCGTTGTTCCCCCGTTGAAGAGGCACGCGGGATGACGACTGGCAGGATCAGTGGTCGCCTCCCGGCATCACCGGATTGCTGCGCAGGTTGCTGACGCGACGGCCAATCACGCTGTTGAGCAACAGCGATACGCCGCTCAGCACCACGAAGCCGTAACCCAGCGTCGCTTGCAGGTTGGCCGGGCCGAGGCTGATCAAGGCGCTGACCAGCCCGCCACAGATAAAGATGATGGTGCTGCCGGCGGACGCCGATGCGCCGGCATTTTCGGCGAACAGGCTCATGGCGCGGGAGGTAGCCGGCGGGCGTGAAATGGTCGTGCCTACCGTGCAGATCAGCATCGGAATCAGCACAGTCGCCGCTGACAGATCATGACTGGCCGCCAGATAGAGCATCACCAGCCCCGAGAGCAGGATCAGGCTCAGCCCGGTGAAAATCTGCTGTTGCGCATTGATATGCCGATTCAGCACGCTGGCGAACAGGCCGCCAAAGACATAGGCGGCGCCGTAGATCAGCAGGATCAAGGCGAAATCGTAAGGTGCCATCTGCAGCTGCTCCATGAAGATCAGCGGGGAAATGACAATGAAGGAAAAGTGGCAGGCGAAAGCGAAGGCGGAAATCAGCCAGCAGCCGACGAATTCGAAATTGCTCAGGACGCGCTGATAGGACTGGATGAAGCCCAGGCGGTTGGCATCATGAGGAGGACGGCTGTTATCGAGCAGCCGCCACGTCTTCACCAGAACCACGGCGGCCAAGGCGATGAACACCCAGAAGCTGCCGCGCCAGCCGAGCGTGGCCTGCAGAAACGTGCCCGCCAATGGTGATACCGAAATGAAGATGCCCGTGGCGGTGACCATCAGGATCCGCAGGCGATCACGCTCGTTGCCTTCGAACAGATCCTGCACCAGTGCCTGGGACAGCACGAAGCAACCGCATCCCAGCGCCTGCATCACCCGGAAAATCAGGAACAGCGTGTAGTCATTGCTCAGCACACAGCCCAGTGCGCCGAGCAGCGACACGCTCATGCCGGCAAGCAGCAGACCTTTGCGCCCGATCACATCGGACAACGGGCCGATCAATAACTGGGCAAATGCGATGCCCACGGCAAACAGACTGATTGACAGCGCGATGTCGTTTGACGATCGGCCAAAGTGGGCTGCCAATGCCGGAAAGGAAGGCAGCAGCACATCCAGCGGAAACACGCCAAGCAGGATCATCGCCAACAACAGGCTGATTGCTCCGCGCTGTTGTCGGCGGGTGGTTGCACGGCTGTGTTTATCCATCGATCAATCCTGCTTTGGCGAAGAGTGTCTGGTTATGGGGCAATGCAAAGAAGCCGGCCTTGTGCAGAGCCTCCACAGTAGGCTTGCAGCCAGCGCGTGCACGAGCGCGGTTGGCCTGCACCGTTACCGTGCTGCCGACAATCTCCATCACGTCGATCTCGGCAATACCGGCCGAACGCAGGCTTTGTTGCAGCCAGCTTTCATCTGCTTCGAAGAAAATGGAAATGATCTCCACGAGGGTCTTGCTGGCGAACAGGCGCTGACGACTGTTCATCGCAATCCAGAAGTAATGGAAGGCTTCGGCGAAATAACGGCTGTGCCGGGCTTCGTCGGCAAGGTGATCACGCAGCATGTCGTTCACGCTGGACACCAGCGTGTCGCGACAGACCTCCAGCAACTCGCGGGCAATGATCGTTTCCGAGACAAATCCCAGCAGGAACCAGGCCAGAGCGCGGTTTTTCTCCGGCGTGCGCGCGATCAAGGCGTTCATGCGGCTGATCCGCTTCGGAATGACCGGACGCCGGGTGATGCTGTAATACGCAGCGATCTGCTCGGCAATCTGGTTGGAAAACAGCGCGTGGTAGCCCTCGTCGGTATACAGCTGCAGTGCTGCATGCTTCATCGGCAGCGGTATGTAGATGGGCAGTTCGCGGTGCGCGATGACTTCCACCGCGCGGTTGACGATGCGGTGTTCGAGCAGGGTGGTGTAGTCGAGGAAATACACCAGATGATTGGCGGTAAGGAGGTGCAGGGTTTCGCGCCCCTTGGCCTGGATGGCCGGATGCGCCAGATAGGGCACAAAGGCCGGGGGGAACCAGTAGCGGGTTTGCAATTGCTGCTCGACATCGCCCGGTAACCGGTAGTCATGGGTACTGCTGCGTACCGATGCACGGCTCTCCCAGTCTGGAAGCGTGAATTTCAGCGACCATGACACCGGGGCTTCGCTCTCGTCCATCGCCGTGGAAATCATGACTGTGCTCCGCTGAGCAGATCACGCATTTCCTGGCACATGGTGTGACCATCGCTTTCGCCGCAACCGACAAAGAACAGCGGTTGCTCGGCGCTGCCGGCGATGCCGAGCAGGGTTTCAACCTGTGCATCGGCAAATGCGCCGGTCAGCCAGGTGTTCAGCCCCAGCGTTGTTGCTACCAGTTGAAAGGTTTGCGATAGATGACCGGCCTCGATGAATGCCATGCGATAGGCGCGCGAGTGTTCGTACTTCCACCAGAGACGATCAAACCTGGCGGTGATGAACACGCCCAGCGGCAGGTTGTTGATGAAGTGCTGGCCGCCGAGCAATTGGCCCAGTTCCGGATCCGGCAGCGCATTGATCCGACTCAGAGCGTGTTCGGCAGGGTGGTAGGCGTAGATGCCGGGTTCCAGCCCGCTGACATTTTGCGCCAGGACAAATCCCTCACAGGCGTTCAATCCGCCGCCGGACGGGCAGCTCCGGCGGGCCTCGAGACCCGGCGCGACCGGATCGGCGTGGGCGTCTTCGCGCGGGGGAAGATAGCCGAGGGTCAGATACAGCAGCGTGCCGACCTCGTTCAGTGTCACCGCCGCACCGGTGTAGGAACGACAGGTTTTGCGCCTCATCAGGGCCTGAGTCAGGCTGTCATCATTAATGGCGCCCGGTACGGGCAGGGTAATCAAGGGCTGCACTGATCGCGGCGCCGGGGTGTTCGCAGGTTCCGGCTTCGCCAGCACTTCGCTGCAGTGCGCCAGATATTGCCTGGACCACTCGTGAATATTCCGAGGCGTATGTGCGCAAGGTATATTTTGTGTGCCGATGTGATAGATCTTCGATAGTTCATCCCAGCCCCAATCCGGGCTGTCTATTTTTGAAGTTGTTAGAATGCCTGCGTTCAGAAGTTGACTGTCTATTACGTTGTTGGGGTCAAATATATCAGGGTTGTGTATAAGGCTGGCGAGGCGATGGGAGTATTCAAGATCAAGTTCGTGTTGAGTGTGGTTCTTGTAGTTCCAGACTACTTGTCCGGGCGGGCGCGGCAATATAAAAAGAAAAGGATTGATATACATGGGTTCAGATCACTCAGGAAAAGTCTGATGGACGCCAGAGTGCCGGCACTCTCCGGCGTCCAGGCTACTTAGCGGCCGGTGGCTGCAACCAGAAAGGCCAGGTTGGCGAGTTTGTCTGTTTCGAGATAAATGGTTTTCATGATGTGAACTCCTTGTTCGTTGGTAGTTGGAGTCGCTTCGTTGCGACAACTTCATATTAGTTTGTAATCGAATATTGGCAAGCAGATATTAAGTAGGAATATTCCAGTAATTTTGTCGGAGTGATCTTTTGCAAGCGGCTTGTTGTGTAGGTTTAATTTCCATGATTGACAGGCGTGACGAAACTTCCTGCAAGGCAGCGAGAAAGAAGTTGTAGGAAGAGGGCAGGGCACTCATGTCGAGTGTAAAAAACTGGGGGAGGGAGGGCGCAAAAAAACGGGGAGCTCAGTGGCTCCCCGGTGTTCAAGCGCAATCAGCTGTTGGGCAGCAGACGGCAGGTGATGCTTTTGATGTAGCGGGTTTCAGCGATGGCCGGATGCACCGGATGATCCGGGCCCTGACCGCCACGTTCGAGCATCTGGATGTTGCGGTCCAGGTGACGGGCGCTGGTCAGCAGGATGTTCTGCAGATCGTCTTCCGGCAGGTGCATCGAGCACGAAGCGCTGACCAGAATGCCGTCCTTGGTCAGCAGGCGCATGGCCTGCTCGTTGAGACGACGGTAGGCGCCTTCGCCGTTCTTCATGTCTTTCTTGCGTTTGATGAAGGCCGGCGGATCGGCAACGATCACGTCGAAGCGCTCTTCGCTGGCTTTGAGTTCCTTCAACGCTTCGAAGACGTCGCCTTCGATGCAGGTCATCTTGTCAGCGAAGCCGTTCAGTGCAGCGTTGCGCTCGACACCGTCGAGGGCGAATGCAGAGGCGTCGACGCAGAACACTTCGCTGGCGCCGAACGCAGCGGCCTGCACGCCCCAGCCACCGATGTAGCTATAGAGATCAAGTACGCGTTTGCCCTTGGCGTAAGGTGCCAGGCGCGCGCGATTCATGCGGTGATCGTAGAACCAGCCGGTTTTCTGCCCTTGGATGACCGGCGCTTCGAACTTCACGCCGTTTTCTTCCAGCGCGACCCATTCCGGCACCAGACCGAATACGGTTTCGACGTAGCGGTTGAGGCCTTCGGCATCGCGGGCGGCGGAGTCGTTCTTGAACAGGATGCCGCTTGGCTTGAGCACCTGGGTCAACGCGGCGATCACGTCGTCTTTATGCGCTTCCATGGTCGCCGAGGCGATCTGCACCACGAGGATGTCGCCGAAGCGATCGACCACCAGACCCGGCAGCAGGTCGGCGTCGCCGTAGACCAGACGATAGAACGGCTTGTCGAACAGACGCTCGCGCAACGACAGTGCGACATTCAGGCGATGCACCAGCAGCGACTTGTCGAGTGCCAGTTTGATGTCGCGTGACAGCAGACGCGCGCAGATCAGATTGTTCGGGCTCATGGCGACGATGCCCAACGGCTTGCCGCCAGCGGCTTCGAGCACCGCCTGATCGCCGGCCTTGAAGCCGTGCAGAGGCGTGGCGGCCACGTCGATTTCGTTGCTGTAGACCCACAAGTGGCCGTTGCGCAGGCGACGGTCGGCGTTGGCTTTGAGGCGCAGGCTAGGCAGGGACATGACGTCGCTCCGGAAAAAAGAGCGGGAGTATAGCGTGTTGACGCGTGCTCCGGTCTGGCCTGCGATGAAAAGCGGAGGGCCCCTTCGCGAGCAGGCTCGCTCCCACACTTGGAATGCATTCACCTGTGGGAGCGAGCCTGCTCGCGAAAGCGATTTCAGCTCTTATGCAGCCAGTGCGTCAATCAGGGCCTGACTGAACGCCGGCACATCATCCGGCTGGCGGCTGCTGATCAGGTTGCCGTCCTTGACCACTTCCTGGTCGACCCAGTTGACCCCGGCATTGACCAGATCGTCCTTGACCGTTTTGTAGCTGGTCATGGTCTTGCCGTTGACCAGTCCCGCCGAGATCAGCAACCAGCTGCCGTGGCAGATCACGGCAATCGGCTTGCCCGCCGAAGCGGCAGTCTTGACCAGATGCTGAGCATCCTGATCGATACGGATGGTGTCGGAATTTTGCACACCACCCGGCAGCAGCACGGCATCGTATTGATCGACGCTCACAGCCTGGAAAGTGTTGCTGACGGGGAAGTCGTCCGCCGGTTTGTCATGGTTCCAGCCTTTGACGGTGCCGGCCTCGGCCGAGAGGATATCGACCTGCACGCCGGCCTGCTCCAGGGCATCCTTGGGGCCGGTCATTTCGACCTGTTCGAAACCATCGGTAACCAAAATAGCGACGCGTTTGCCATTGAGGGAAGTTGCCATCGGTAAGCTCCTGAGTCTGTGGAGATTTTGCCTTCGCAGCGGACCGATGAGGTCCGATGCGCCCTACAGATTCCGAAGCCTGGGCACAGATGAAAGTTCCGGCGATGTGCCCATCGGTGTGTCGCCCTGCGGTTTCAGCGGTTAGAATCGCCGCCTGCCCCGGAGTGTGTACTTATGTCCCAAGAGCTGACCACCGAACAGATTCAACAATCGCTGCAAGGCATCAGTGTGCCGGCGCAACCGCAGATCATGGTGGATCTGCAAATGGAGCAGTACATGCCCGACCCGGACCTGGAGGTGATCGCCAAACTGATCTCCCAGGACCCCGGTCTGTCCGGCGCGCTGCTGAAAATCGTCAACTCGCCGTATTACGGCCTGAGCAACAAGATCACCTCGATCCAGCGTGCGGTGAACCTGTTGGGCAGCCGCTCGATCATCAACCTGATCAACGCGCAGTCGATCAAGGGCGAGATGAACGATGACACCATCGTCACCCTCAACCGTTTCTGGGACACCGCGCAGGATGTGGCGATGACCTGCCTGACTCTGGCCAAGCGCATCGGCACCCAGGCCGGTGACGAAGCCTATGCGTTGGGCCTGTTCCACGATTGCGGCGTGCCATTGATGCTGCAGCGTTTCCCCAATTACATGACCGTGCTGGAAGAGGCCTACGCCAGCGCCAGCCCGGAATGCCGCGTGGTCGATACGGAAAACCGTGTGTTCAACACCAACCACGCCGTGGTCGGTTACTACACCGCCAAGTCCTGGCGCCTGCCGGAGCATGTCAGCGCCGCCATCGCCAACCACCACAATGCGCTGGCGATTTTCAGCGACGAATCGTCGAAGAACAGCCAACTGAAGAATTTGCTGGCGATTCTGAAAATGGCCGAGCACATCTGCGCCTCTTATCGCGTGCTGGGCAACCAGAGCGAGGATTTCGAGTGGAGCGCGGTGGGCCCGCTGGTGCTCGATTACGTCGGTCTGTCGGACTACGACTTCGAAACACTCAAACAAACGATTCGCGACCTCGGCGCGCATTGATCCGAGGACACCATGCCTGAACTGCCGGAAGTCGAAACCACCCGTCGCGGGATCGCCCCGCACCTGGAAGGCCAGCGGGTCAGCCGGGTCATCGTCCGCGACCGGCGCCTGCGCTGGCCGATCCCCGAAGACCTCGATGTGCGCCTGTCCGGGCAGCGCATCGTGCTGGTCGAGCGGCGCGCCAAATACCTGTTGATCAACGCCGAGATCGGCACGCTGATCAGCCATTTGGGTATGTCGGGCAATCTGCGTCTGGTCGAGGCCGGGTTGCCGGCTTTGAAGCACGAGCACGTCGATATCGAACTGGAATCGGGTCTGGCCCTGCGCTACACCGACCCGCGACGCTTCGGTGCGATGCTGTGGAGCAACGACCCGCTCAATCACGAACTGCTGATTCGCCTCGGGCCGGAGCCGCTGACCGATCTGTTCGATGGCGAGCGCCTGTTCCAGCTGTCACGCGGGCGCTCGATGGCGGTCAAGCCGTTCATCATGGACAACGCGGTGGTGGTCGGGGTCGGCAATATCTACGCGACCGAAGCGCTGTTCGCCGCCGGCATCGATCCGCGCCGCGAAGCCGGGGGCATCTCCCGCGGGCGTTACTTGAAACTGGCAATCGAGATCAAGCGCATCCTCGCCGCCGCCATCGAGCGTGGCGGCACAACGTTGCGCGACTTCATTGGCGGAGACGGTCAGCCGGGCTATTTCCAGCAGGAACTGTTTGTCTACGGCCGCGGAGGTCAGCATTGCAAGGTCTGCGGCACCGGCCTGCGCGAAGTGAAGCTGGGCCAGCGCGCCAGCGTGTTTTGCCCGCGCTGCCAGACCTGAAAAAATCCTTCGGTCTATAGTGAGAAGTCTTACTGCGCAGCCCGAAGGATCGTGCCATGAAAGTCCTGCAAGTCTTCTTCGTCACGCTGCTGTTGTGTTCCAGCCTGGCCGTTCAGGCCTCGGAAACCGGCAGCGGTGATCCGCGTTACACCATCCAGAATCCCCCGGCCTACGCCATGCTTGGCGACCTGCTGATTGCCCGACCTTTGCTGGTGGTGGCCACGGTGATCGGTGCGGGAGCGTTTGTGGTGTCGTTGCCGTTTACCGCACTGGGCGGCGGTGTTGGCGATGCCGGTCAGGCGCTGGTGGTTGACCCGGCGAAAGCGGCGTTTGTGCGGTGTCTGGGGTGTACAGGGGAGGGGTTTGAGCACCGCGAGTGAGCTGATCGGGTTTCAGTGGTGTGGCTGATGGCCCATTCGCGAGCAGGCTCGCTCCCACAGGGGAATGCATTGCAAATGTGGGAGCGAGCCTGCTCGCGAAGAGGGCGGTACAGGCGCTGAAGTGATCAGGCCTTGCCGGTGATCTTGCGGTACTTTTCCATCAACTGTTCTTCAGTCTCCGGATGGGCTTCGTCCAGTGGAATGCAATCCACCGGGCAGACCTGCTGGCACTGCGGCTCGTCGTAGTGGCCGACGCACTGGGTGCACAGGTTCGGGTCGATCACGTAGATCTCTTCGCCTTGGGAAATGGCGGCGTTCGGGCACTCGGGTTCGCAGACGTCGCAGTTGATGCAATCGTCGGTGATGATCAGGGACATGCTAACTCCAGCCGGGGCGGCAGGCCCGGGCGCTATAAATCAATGCGCGCAATTGTGCCGCATTGGCGAGCGCAGTGCACGCGGGGGCGATCAAGGGCACGAGACTGCAATCTTCAAAAGCAAAGATCGCAGCCTGCGGCAGCTCCTACTTTTTAAAGCGCAGGGTCAGCGCGTCGGCCACGGCCGGGTGGACGAACTTGCTGATATCGCCGCCCAGCGCGGCAATCTCCCGCACCAGCGTCGAGGAAATGAACGAATAACGCTCCGACGGCGTGAGAAACAGGCTCTCCACATCCGGCGCCAGTTGGCGGTTCATGTTGGCCAGCTGGAATTCGTATTCGAAGTCCGACACCGCGCGCAGACCACGCAGGAACACATTGGCGTTCTGCTCTTTGGCGAAATGCGCGAGCAGCGTCGAGAAACCGACCACTTCCACGTTAGGCAGGTGTTTGGTGACCTCGCGAGCCAGTTCGACCCGTTGTTCCAGCGGGAACAGCGGGTTCTTTTTCGGGCTGGCGGCGACCGCAATGATCACGTGATCGAACAGGCGCGAGGCGCGTTCGACCAGATCGCCATGGCCCTTGGTAATAGGGTCGAAGGTACCTGGGTACAACACTCGGTTCATCGCGTCGTCCTGGCGGGAGTCCGTTGGGGAGTCGGATGGTATCGCAGCCTTCCCGGTCGGCCAAGTCGCCTGTTGGGTAAGAAAGCACTATAGACGATAGGAATATTCTGCTTTTTCATGGATTTTTCAGCCGATCAGCCAAGGCTGTCGCCAGTTGCGCGGTCAGGCCATACACCGACAGCTGCGGGTTGGCGCCGATGCTGGTGGGGAACAGCGAGCCATCGTGAATCGACAGATTGCGCAGTTGATGATGGCGGCCGAGGCTGTCGGCAACCGCGCTTTGCGGATCTTCACCCATCGCACAACCACCCATCACATGGGCGCTACCGAGTCGCGTGCGGTACAGCTCCAGGCTCAATCCATCGATCATTGAGCGCGCCTCGGCCAGGGTCTTCACATAGCGGCCGTCGGCGTGCATCGGCATCACCGATTGCGCGCCGCCGGCGAACTGGATTTCGGCCATGACGTGAAAGGCCCGGCGCAAACCGTCCCATGCGTATTGCGAAACCTGATAGTCGAGCACCGGCGAGCCATCACCGCGCAGCTCCACCGAGCCACCGCTGCTGTCCGGGTGGAAGCCATCGCGTAGCAGCGCCAGCATCGCGTGGGTGTGCGGCAGATCAGCCATGTGTTGCGCGTTCTCTTGGCCGAAACCGCCGAGGAGTGTGGCGGCCAGCGCCGGGTGCAGCGGTGGCACTTCAAGTTTGAACGCCATCGGCCCGGTGGTGCCGTCCTTCCACTGAAAATGGTCGGAATAGATCGACTGCGGCGCGCCGTAAAACGGATTGACCACCTCGGCGAAACGCGCGGCGGACATGTTCACCGGGTGCAGAAAGGTGCGCTTGCCGATGCGCTCATGCGGATCCGGCGCGTCGGACCGCAGCAACAGCGCCGGGCTGTTGATGCCGCCGCCGGCCAGCACGTAATGCCGCGCCTTGACGTTGATGCTGCGCCCGGTCGGCTCGACGCAGCGTTGGTCCATCGCCACGCAATGCAGGCCGGTGACCTTGTCGCAACTGATCAGCAGTTTCTCCACCCGCGCGAGATACAGCAGCTCGCCGCCCTTTTCCAGCGTCGCCGGGATGGTCGTGACCATCATCGATTGCTTGGCGTTGCTCGGACAGCCCATGCCGCAATAGCCGAGATTCCAGCAACCGCGAACGTTGCGCGGGATCACGTGCCAGCTGTAGCCGAGTTGCTCGCAGCCTTTGCGGATCACATCGTTGTTGGCATTGGGCGGCACCATCCACGGCGCGACCCCGAGGCGCTGCTCCATTTTTTCGAACCACGGCGCCATCTCTGCCGGACTATGGCCTTTGACGTTGTGCTCGCTGGCCCAGTGTTCGAGGGTCGGCTCGGGCGTGCGGAAGCTTGAGGTCCAGTTGATCAGCGTCGTACCGCCGACCGCGCGGCCCTGCAGGATCGTGATCGCGCCGTCCTTGCTCATGCGCCCGATGCCTTCCTGGTAGAGGCTGCTGTAGGCCTCGTCTTCGAGCAGTTTGAAATCCGAACTGGTCTTCAGCGGGCCTTCTTCGATCAGCAGGACTTTGTAGCCGGCCGCGCTGAGGATCTCCGCCGTGGTGCCGCCGCCGGCGCCACTGCCGATGATCGCCACGTCGGCTTCGAGGGTGAGGTCGTCGCTCAGTTGCGCGCCGTTGTAGGTTTTCCAGCCTCGGGCGAGGCCTTCGCGGAAGGGATCGGGTACGGGCATCGGTCAGGTTCTCTTTATTATTCTGGATGCTGAGGTGATGCAATTGGCCCCTTCGCGAGCAGGCTCGCTCCCACAGGGACATGCATTTCAAATGTGGGAGCGAGCCTGCTCGCGAAGACCGCGCCCCGGTTTCAGACCTTCGGCGGCCCGGGATAACCGCAATGCGCCCAGGACTCGGCGCGGGTGTACCAGGCCATCATCACCATCTGCTGCAATGAGCTATGGCCCATGCGCAGCAAGCTCAGTGAACTGTTCTCCCAGCGTTCGAGGAAATGCCGCATCGCTTCAGGGCTGGCGTTTTCCCAACTGCCCCAGATGCCGGTAAGCGGGCCACGGGTCACGGCCATGCCCAGCACGTCGAACAGTTGCCGAGTGAGCTTGAGCATTTCCGGCGACACGTGATCGAGGCTGTAGTCCAGCGACTTCAGCGTGCCGTCGACCGCTGCGGGCATTTCCCCGGCGGCAACGGCGCCGTCGAGCATTGCCGGGATCAGCGCGCGCAGGAACAGTAGATCGCCGTCGCGCAAAACGACAAAGCCGTTAGCGCTGACGCTCGACGAGCAGCCGGTGAGGCTGGCGCCAAGGCCGGCGGTGGCGAGAAACGCGCTGGCGCCGAGGCTGAATTTCAGCAGGCCACGGCGCGACAGGGCGGGTGTTTCGGTCAGGCTTGGGTGCATTGTTGTTATTACCCGGCGTCGACGAACGTTTAGCGGATGAACAGTTTCTGAATCAGTTTCTGAATCGATGTGCCGTAGGGCGGGTAGATCAGCCGGGCCGCGTTGAAGCGCTGTTTGATCAGCACACCCTTGGCCTTGCTGAACGTCAGGAAACCTTCGTGGCCGTGGTAATGGCCCATGCCCGAGGGACCGATGCCACCGAAGGGCATGTCGTCCTGAGCGACATGCAACAAAGTGTCGTTCAGGCATACGCCGCCGGAATGGGTCTCGTGCAGTACGCGATGCTGTTCGCGTTTGTCGTAGCCAAAGTAGTAAAGAGCCAGAGGACGAGGCCGCTGATTGATGTAAGCGAATGCCTGCTCCAGATCGCGATAAGGCACGATTGGCAGCAACGGGCCGAAGATTTCGTCCTGCATCACGGTCATCTCATCGCTGACATTGAGCAGCACGCTGTGCGGCATGCGTCGGCCCTGGCCTTGTTCGAACAGCGGGATCAGCAGCGCGCCCTTGCTGGTCGCGTCGCTGACGTAACCGTTCAGTCGGGCCAACTGGCGTTCGTTGATGATCGCGGTGTAGTCGGCGTTGTCGGCCAGGGTCGGGTAGAAGCCTTTCACAGCCTGGCGATAGGCCTCAACGAAAGCGCCGACGCGGTCTTCCGGCACCAGCACATAGTCAGGCGCGACGCAGGTCTGCCCGGCGTTCAGGGTCTTGCCGAAGGCGATGCGTTCGGCGGCGTCCTTGAGCGGTACGTCTCTGGAGACGATGGCCGGCGACTTGCCGCCCAGTTCCAGGGTGACCGGCGTGAGGTTTTCCGCGGCAGCGCGCATGACGTGCTTGCCGACGCTGGTGGAGCCGGTGAACAGCAGATGATCGAAAGGCAGACGCGAGAACGCCACGCCGACATCCGCTTCGCCCAGCACCACGCAAACCAAGTCTTCGGGAAAGATCCGCGCCAGCAGTTCTTTGAGCAGCAGGCCGGTAGCCGGGGTCGATTCGCTGAGCTTGAGCATCACCCGATTGCCGGCAGCTAGGGCGCCGACCATCGGCCCCACGGCCAGATACAGCGGGTAGTTCCACGGCACGATCACGCCGACCACGCCCAGCGGCTGATAAACCACCTTCGCCGAAGCAGGCTGGAACGCCATGCCTACCTTGCGCCGCGAGGGCTTCATCCAGTTTTTCAGGTGACGACTGGCGTAGTGAATGCCGTGCAGGCTCGGCATCAGCTCGGCGAGCCGGGTTTCGTCGGCGCTGCGGTGACTGAAATCGGCGCTGATCGCGTCGATCAATGCCTGCCGCTCAGCGCTGAGCAGATCGCGCAAAGCCTTGAGCCATTGTTGCCGCTGCGCGGCCGGCGGCATCGGGTTGGCGGCGTACGCGGCCCGTTGTGCCTGGAACTGCCGATCGAGGGTTTCAAGAGGCTGTTGCAGCGTTTGCAGGTAGGCAATGTCGGCAGTCATCGCGGGCTCCGGATTTTATTGTAGTGGGCACTTTTTAGAGTCTAAGCTCTAGAAAGTCAAACGACTTCCGCGCACGTCAGTGTTTTATCCATTTCCGGTTAGGTCGTAAGATGCGCCGTCTACGCACTCTGAATTAAAGCTCAAGCCATGGCCCCACGAATAAAAACCAGCGAGCGCATCGTTCAGAACAGCCTGGAGCTGTTCAATCAGCAGGGCGAGCGCAGCGTCAGCACCAACCACATCGCCGCGCACATGGAGATTTCTCCGGGCAACCTGTACTACCACTTCCCCAACAAGCAGGCGATCATCGCCGTGTTGTTCAGTGAGTACGAAGCCCTGGTGGACAGCTTTCTGCGTCCGCCTCAGGGTCGCCCGGCGACCGTCGAGGACAAGCGTTTCTATCTCAAGGAACTGCTCTCGGCCATGTGGCGCTACCGCTTTCTGCACCGCGACCTCGAGCATCTGCTCGACAGCGATGCGGAACTGGCCGCGCGTTATCGGCGTTTCTCCCAGCGCTGCGTGATCCAGGGGGCCGCAATTTACGAAGGTTTTGTCGCCGCCGGCATTCTGAAAATGGATCGCGTGCAGATCGAATCGCTGACCCTCAATGCGTGGATCATCCTGACCTCGTGGGTGCGTTTTCTGTGCACCACGCGGGAAAACTCCAACCACCTCAGCGAACAGGCCGTGAAGCGTGGCGTGTACCAGGTGCTGGTGCTGGAAGCAGGGTTTGTTACCGATCAGGCGCGGGATGAAGTCAACGCATTGTTCGACGAGTTCTACGTGCCGCTGGCGCAGGCTCTCGAAGACGTGAAATAAACCGTTCAGCCGAATTCCACAGGAGCCCGTTATGTCGATTGCGCAGTTGATCAGCCCACAAGCACTGGACGCTCGCAAAGAGCAGCCGGGGCTGGTGATTCTCGATTGTCGTTTTGCCCTCGAAGATCCGGATTACGGCCAGCGCAGCTACGCCGAAGGGCACATTGCCGGGGCGAGTTTCGCCGATCTGGAACGGGATCTAAGCGGCAAAGTCGAGAAGGGCGTGACCGGGCGTCATCCGTTGCCCGAGCCGGCGGCGCTGATCGAACGCCTGCAAGCCTGGGGCATCAGCAACGACAGCGATGTGGTTCTGTATGACGACGGCCCGGGTGCATACGCGGCGCGGGCGTGGTGGTTGCTGGCATGGCTGGGCAAGCGCGACGGCGTATTCATTCTCGATGGCGGGCTCAAAGCCTGGCACGCCGCCGGCCTGCCGCTGAGCCTGGATCCGCCGAGCGTGACGCCGGGCAGCTTCAGTGGTCAGCCGGACATGAGCCTGTTGCTCAGCGCCGAACAATTGCAGCAGCGCCTCGGCCAGCCAACCCTGACCCTGCTCGACGCCCGCGCCTTGCCGCGCTTCAAGGGCGAAATGGAACCCATCGATCCGGTCGCCGGGCACATTCCCGGCGCACAGTGTGCGGCGTTCACCGACAACCTCGGCAGTGATGGACGGTTTTTGCCGGCCGAGCAGCTCAAGCAGCGCTTTGCCGCGAAACTGGGTGATCGCTCACCGTCGGAACTGGTCGCCTACTGCGGCTCCGGGGTGACGGCGTGTCACAACCTGTTTGCACTGTGCCTGGCCGGCTATCCGCTGGGTGCGCTGTATGCCGGATCGTGGAGCGAGTGGATCAACGAACCGTCGCGCGGCATTGCCACCGGCGAATAACATCGCTGATCGCATGTGGGAGCGAGCCTGCTCGCGAAGGCGTCCTGTCAGGCATTGAATTTCCAGACTGACCCACCGCCTTCGCGAGCAGGCTCACTCCTACAGGGGATATGCGGTGTTCACACACTGGTCTCGGCCAGCCATTGCGGGATACGCCGCTCCAGGTAATACCCGGGCCGGCGCACCGAGCCGTCGACGAAGCCGACATGACCGCCACGCGCCTGCAATTCGAACCGGGTGCAGGCTGACAACTCGTCGGCTTGCGGCAGGCTGTGTGGAAATACAAACGGATCGTCCGCCGCCTGAATGATCAGCGTCGGCGTGCGGATCTCGCCGAGGTAATAGCGGCTCGAGGCGCGGCGGTAATAATCCTCGGCATCATTGAAGCCATGCAGCGGCGCGGTAACCCGGCCGTCGAAATCCCAAAACGTACGCATGTTTTCCAGCGAGCCGAGCGCGGCCAGTTTCGCCAGGCCGTCTTCGCGCCCGTCATGCTGGAACTGACGCTGCTTGTTCCTGATGTAGGCGACCATCTCTCGCATGAAGTGCGCCTGATACACCCGCGAAAACCCTTGGCCGATACGATCGGCACATTGATCGAGACGGAACGGTACCGACACCGCCACCGCGCCGAGCACGCCGCTGTCGCTGCCGGTTTCACCCAGATGCTTGAGCAGCACATTACCCCCCAGCGAATAGCCGACCGCGTACAACGGCGCCAACGGGCGTTTCGCGTGCAGGTGCTGGATGGCTTCGGCAAGGTCTTCGCTGGCGCCGGAGTGGTAGCTGCGCGGCAACAGATTCGGCTCGCCGGAACAACCGCGCCAGTTCAGCGCGACGCTGGCCCAGCCCTGCTCGGCCAAGGCCTTTTGAATGCCCGCCACGTAGGGCGAATTGGAAGAGCCGGTCAAACCGTGCAGCACCAGTACCAACGGCGCCTCGGCGCTGTGCGGGCCGTGCCAGTCGAGGTCGAGGAAGTCGCCGTCCTCGAGCCACAGGCGCTCGCGTTCTCGCTCGATGTGCACGGTCTTGCGCCACAGCGGCCCCCACAGCGTTTGCAGATGCGGATTGCCGAGGCCGAAGGCGGGGATGAAGCGTTCTGGCGAAGGGGGCACGATGATTCTCGATGGGCTTGTGGCGAGGAAGCTTGCCCCCTCGCCGCAGGTTGCTTGCGACCTTGTCAGCCGGCGATGTCCGCCGTGCGCTGCCACAGCGCGTAAAAAACCCGACCGGATTTCTGTTCACGATGCAGACGCCAGTTGCCCGGCAGGCCCAGCGTCGATGGCGCTGTTTCGCTTTCAGTGTAGATCCACGAATCGGCCGCCAGCCATTGGCGTTCTTCCAGCAAGGTACAAACCGCTGGCAGCAGGTTCTGGTTGAACGGCGGGTCGAGGAACACCAGGTCGAACGGCGTCGCGGTCTGGGTTTCCAGGTAGCGCAGCGCATCGGCGGTTTGCACCTGGCCGTTGCTGCAACGCAGGGTGCCGAGATGTTCTTTCAGGCTGGAAACCGCAACGTTGCTGGCGTCCAGCGCCTGGGCCGTTGCCGCGCCACGGGACAGGGCTTCGAGAAACAGCGCGCCGCTGCCGGCGAACGGGTCGAGCACTTTCGCCCCTTCGACATACGGCGCGAGCCAGTTGAACAGGGTTTCACGCACGCGATCCGGGGTCGGGCGCAGGCCTGGTGCGTCGGGGAAGCTCAGCTTGCGGCTGCGCCACTGGCCGCCAATGATGCGCAGCTGATTGACGCCGTTGTGCACGTTTTGCACAGGTTTTTTCGGTGCTCGAGTCGCCATTAATGCTCCGGAACCCCGAGCGGTTGCTCGGCAGGTTTATCAGATGGGGCCGGTAACGGCTTTTGCGGCACGGTCGGGCCAGCGGTGACGATGACCATTTTCTCCGTGCTCAGGTGTTTGTTCAGCGCAGCGCGGACTTGCTCTACGGTCAGGCTCTGCGAATGACGCATGAAATCGTCGAGATAGCTCAGCGGCAGATTATAGAAGCCCATCGCGCCCAATTGGCCAACGATGTCGGCGTTGCTCGCGGTGGACAGCGGGAAGCTGCCGGCCAGTTCGCGCTTGGCATCGTCGAGTTCTTTTTGCGTCGGCCCGGTTTTCAGGTAGTCGGCGAGCACGTCCTGCACCAGCTTCAGGGTGCCTTCGCTCATCTCGGCGCGGGTCTGCAGGTTGATCATGAACGGGCCACGGGCCTGCATCGGGCTGAACGCCGAATAAACACCGTAGGTCAGGCCACGCTTCTCGCGCACTTCGCTCATCAGGCGTGTGCCGAAACCACCGCCGCCGAGGATCTGGTTGCCCAGCGACAGCGCGGCGTAATCCGGATCGTCGCGATCGATGCCCAGTTGCGCGAGCATCAGGTTGGTCTGTTTCGACGGAAACTCGATGTGGTTGACGCTGGCCTTCGGTTCCTGCGGTGCGGCGATTTTCGCCAGTGCCGGACCTTTCGGCAGGGCAGAAGAGACCTGATTGGCGATCGCCTCGGCTTCGGCTCGCGACAGGTCGCCGACCAGTGCAATCACAGCGTTGCCGGCGGCGTAGGCCTTGGCATGGAACTCGCGCAATTGCGCGACCGTGATCTTCGGCACGCTCTGCGCATTGCCATCGCTGGAATGCGCGTACGGGTGATCGCCGTACAGACGCTTCATCAGTTCGAGGCTGGCGAGTTTGCCGGGGTTCTGTTTCTGGTACTCGAAACCGGCGAGCAGCTGGTTCTTGATGCGCGCGAAGGAGTCGGCGGGGAAGGTGGGTTTGCCGACCACATCGGCGAACAGCTTCAACGCCGGTTCACGCTGCTCGGGTGCGCTGAGGCTGCGCAGCGAAGCCAGCGCCATGTCCTTGAACGCACCGTTGCCGAAGTCGGCGCCGAGGCCTTCAAACCCTTGAGCGATGGCGCCGACGTCTTTGCCGGCAATGCCTTCGTTGAGCATTGCGTTGGTCAGCACCGCGAGGCCGGGGACGTTGCCATCCTGGCTGCTGCCAGCGGCGAAGATCAGGCGCATGTCGAACATCGGCAGCTCATGCGCTTCGACGAACAGCACTTTCGCGCCTTCAGCGGTGTTCCAGGTCTGTACGTCGAGCTTGCGGCTGGCCGGGGCCTTGCCGTCGAGTTCGGCCAGCGATTGCAGTTTCTGGCTGGACTTGGCGTTATCCAGTGCTTCGCTGGCCTTGCTGTCAGCGCTTGGCGACAAATAAACCGCTGCGGAGCCGATCACCGCGACAGCAATCAGGCCAAGCAGCATCAGGCGTGGGGTTTTGCGCTCACTCATGAGTCGTCTCCAAAGGCAGGACGTGGGCGACGCTGAGACGTTCGCGGGTGAAATACTTTTTCGCGGCGTTCTGGATGTCTTGCGGGGTCACGCTTTCCAGATCGGCCAGTTCGGTGTCCATCAGCTTCCACGACAGACCGACCGTTTCCAGTTGACCGATCGCGGTGGCCTGGCTGGTGATCGAGTCACGCTCGTAGACCAGGCCGGCGATGACTTGAGCGCGGACGCGTTCGAGCTCTTCGGCAGACGGCGCGGTGGTTTTCAGTTGCTCAAGCAGTTTCCACAAGCCGGCTTCGGCCTGGGCGATGGTCTTTTTCTTCTGCGTATTTGGCGTGGCCGACAGGGTGAACAGGCTGTCGCCACGGGTGTAGGCGTCATAGTCCGACGAGCCGCCGGAGACCAGCTCTTCGCCGCGTTCCAGCTGCGTCGGGATGCGTCCGCTGTAGCCGCCGTCGAGCAGCGCCGAGATCAAGCGCAAGGCGTTGACCGAGCGTTTGTCTTCAGCGGTAGCAATGCTCGGCACGTTGAAGCCAAGCATCAGGCTCGGCAGTTGGGTCTGCACGCGCAGGGTGATCTGGCGTTCGCCGGGCTCGGCCAGTTCCAGCGGTTTTTTCGCCGGTGGCACGTCGCGTTTGGCGACCGGGCCGAAATAACGCTGGGCGAGGGTTTTCACTTCGTCCGGAGTGACGTCACCAACCACCACCAGCGTGGCGTTGTTCGGCGCGTACCAGGATTGGTACCAGTGGCGCAGTTCCTCGACTTTCATACGGTCGAGGTCAGCCATCCAGCCGATGGTCGGCGTGTGGTATCCGCTGGCCGGGTAGGCCATGGCCTTGTAGCGCTCGTAAGCCTTGGACATCGGCTTGTCATCGGTGCGCAGGCGGCGCTCTTCCTTGATGACTTCGATTTCCTTGGCGAACTCGTCGGCCGGCAGGCGCAGGTTGGCCATGCGGTCGGCTTCCAGCTCGAAGGCCACGCCGAGACGATCACGGGCCAGCACCTGGTAATAAGCCGTGAAGTCGTCGCTGGTAAAGGCGTTTTCTTCGGCGCCGAGGTCGCGCAGGATCAGCGAAGCTTCGCCGGGGCCGACCTTTTCGCTGCCCTTGAACATCATGTGCTCGAGCGCGTGGGACAGACCGGTCTGGCCCGGAGTCTCGTAGCTGGAGCCGACCTTGTACCAGATCTGCGAAACGACCACCGGTGCGCGATGGTCTTCGCGCACGACGACCTTGAGGCCGTTGTCGAGGGTGAATTCATGGGTCGGTTGCGGGTCGGCCGCCAGGGCCGAAAGGGGCAGGCAGACTGCGCTGAGCAGCAGGCCAGCAGCGCGGCGGGCAAGAGCATTCATTCGTTTTTCAACCTGTTGGGCTGCCCGCTTGGTCTTAGCGTCGGCGGGCGAGAGGGTGCTAGGATACTGATCCGTTTTACCGGCGACCACGTCTATCAGGCCTGAGGGTGTGATAAGGCTGATTAGGTTAGCGGCGCAATGCTGTGTTTTTCCCACTAAACTCCGCGTTTTCGCCGATCTTTGCCGGTTTAGACCAACGTTAATACGATCCTTGAGGTGCTTTCGGTGCCTCGACAAAATGTTGCGCGTGAACAAGCTGGGTGAAACACAGTCTGTTCTGCATCGAATATTTATTTGCCGGGGCGCCCTGTTGGCGCGTCGCTACCGTGAGATAGCCGTCCTCCATGTTTGGTTCCAACGACGACAAGAAGAGCCCAGCTGCGGCTGGCGAGAAGAAAAGCCTGTTCGGATGGCTGCGGAAGAAACCGCAGGAACCCGTCGTCGAACAGCCGCCCGCGATTCCTGAACCGGCCCCCGCGCCTGCACCTGTAATAGAAGAAGAGCCGGCACCGATTGTGCTGCCTATCGCCGAGCCGGTGCTGCAACCGGAGGCTGAAGCCGAGCCGGAAGCGCCCGCCGCTCCCGAACTGCCGCTGACGCCCGCCGCCGAGCCGTGGCTGACCTTGCCGGTGGCAGAAGAGCCGGTCGCGCTGGTTGAAGATGCGGCGCCACATGTGACGCCAGTGATTCCTGCGCCGGTTGCCGAGGTGGCTGCGCAGCCTGTGCCTGAGCCGGTTGTCGAGGTTGCGGCGCAGCCTGTGCCTGAGCCGGTTGTCGAGCCAGCGCCGATCATTTCTGAACCCGCCGCCCCGGTTGTTCCGCCTTCCGAGCATGAGCCCGCACCGCTTGCCGCTGCGCCGGTTGTCGCTCCGATCGTGCCGGTCGAAGCGCCTGTAGAAACGCCCGTCGAAACCCCGCGCACCGAAGAAACCAAAGCCGGTTTCTTCGCCCGCCTCAAGCAAGGCCTGTCGAAGACCAGCGCCAGCATCGGCGAGGGCATGGCCAGTCTGTTCCTCGGGCGCAAGACCATCGATGATGACCTGCTCGACGACCTCGAAACCCGTCTGCTCACCGCCGACGTCGGCGTTGAAGCCACTACGCAGATCATCCAGCGCCTGACCCAGAAGGTCGCACGTAAGGAGCTGGCCGACGCCGACGCCCTGTACAAATCTCTGCAGGCCGAATTGGCCGCGATGCTCAAACCGGTTGAACAGCCACTGAAAATCGCCTCGCAGAACAAGCCTTTCGTGATCCTGGTGGTCGGCGTCAACGGCGCTGGCAAGACCACCACCATCGGCAAGCTGGCGAAGAAGCTGCAATTGGAGGGTAAGAAGGTCATGCTGGCGGCCGGCGACACCTTCCGCGCCGCGGCCGTGGAGCAATTGCAGGTCTGGGGCGAGCGCAACAAGATTCCGGTGATTGCCCAGCACACCGGCGCCGATTCCGCTTCGGTGATCTTCGACGCGGTGCAAGCGGCCAAGGCCCGTGGCATCGACGTGCTGATCGCTGACACCGCCGGTCGTCTGCACACCAAAGACAACCTGATGGAAGAACTGAAAAAGGTTCGCCGGGTGATCGGCAAGCTCGACGCCGACGCGCCGCACGAAGTGCTGCTGGTGCTCGACGCCGGCACTGGCCAGAACGCCATCAACCAGGCCAAGCAGTTCAACCAGACCGTCGAACTGACCGGCCTGGCCCTGACCAAACTCGACGGCACCGCCAAGGGCGGGGTGATTTTCGCCCTGGCCAAGCAGTTCGGCCTGCCGATCCGCTACATCGGCGTCGGTGAAGGCATCGACGATTTGCGTACCTTTGAAGCCGAACCCTTTGTCCAGGCATTGTTTGCCGAGCGGGAGCGTTCATGATTCGTTTCGAACAGGTCGGTAAACGCTACCCGAACGGTCACGTCGGCTTGCATGAGCTGAGCTTTCGAGTCCGTCGTGGCGAGTTCTTGTTTGTCACCGGCCACTCCGGTGCCGGTAAATCCACGCTGTTGCGCCTGTTGCTGGCGATGGAGCGGCCGACCAGCGGCAAATTGCTGCTCGCCGGGCAAGACCTGAGCACCATCAGCAACGCGCAGATTCCGTTCCTGCGCCGACAGATCGGCGTGGTGTTCCAGAATCACCAGTTGCTGTTTGATCGCACGGTGTTCAACAACGTCGCCTTGCCGCTGCAAATCCTCGGCCTGTCCAAGGTCGAGATCGCCAAGCGCGTCGATTCGGCGCTGGAGCGCGTGGCGCTGTCGGACAAATCCGATCTGTACCCGGGCGATCTGTCCACCGGTCAACAACAGCGCGTCGGCATTGCCCGCGCCATCGTCCACCGCCCGGCCTTGCTGCTGGCGGACGAACCGACCGGTAACCTCGATCCGCGCTTGGCGGCGGAGATCATGGGCGTGTTCGAAGACATCAACCGTTTGGGCACCAGCGTGCTGATCGCCAGTCACGACCTGGCACTGATCGCGCGCATGCGTCATCGCATGCTGACCCTGCAACGCGGCCGCCTGATCGGCGACGGGGAGGCCGGGGTATGAGTGCGACACGCAGTCCGAAGGTTTCCGAGCGCGTGGCCCCGAAGGCCGCCGACCCGCAACCGCAGAAGAAGAAAAAACACGACGATGACGACGGCCCGGACTTCGCCACGCTGTTTCACGCCTGGATCGAAAGCCATCGCGCCAGCCTGCTCGATAGCCTGCGCCGCCTCGGCAAACAGCCGATCGGCAGCTTCTTCACCTGCATGGTGATGGCCGTGGCGTTGAGTCTGCCGATGGGGCTGTCGCTGTTGCTCAACAACGTTGAGCGTCTTGGTGGTTCCTGGCAGCGCGCGGCGCAGATTTCCCTGTACCTGCAACTCGACGCCAGTCCGGAGCAGGGTGAAGCACTGCGTGAGCAGATCAAAGGCATGCCCGGCGTCGCTGATGCCGAATATGTCGGCCGCGATCAGGCGCTGGAAGAATTCCAGCAGCAGTCCGGCTTGGGCGAAGCTCTGCGTGAGCTGCCCGACAACCCTTTGCCGGGTGTGGTGCTGGTGACCCCGAACGAAGTCGACAAGCCGACACTCGAAGCATTAAGACAAAAACTTTCCGAGCTGCCGAAGGTACAACAGGCGCAACTTGATCTAGTCTGGGTCGAGCGTCTGGCCGCCATCCTCAAGCTTGGCGACCGCTTTGTCTTCGGTCTGACGGTATTGTTGGTGTCTGCATTACTTTTGGTGATAGGCAATACCATTCGTCTTCATATTGAAAACCGCCGCACCGAGATAGAAGTGATTAAACTCGTCGGCGGCACTGACAGTTATGTGCGCCGCCCTTTTCTTTATATGGGCGCGTTGTATGGCTTCGGTGCAGGGCTGTTGTCCTGGGGCGTATTGGCGTTCGGCCTGAACTGGCTGAACGATGCGGTGGTCGGACTGGCCGGTTTGTACGGCAGTGATTTCGCCCTGGCCGGCGTGCCAGTGGCCGACGGTCTGTCGCTCTTGCTTGGCGCGGTGCTGTTGGGTTATATCGGTGCATGGATTGCAGTCGCACGTCATCTCAGGGAGCTGGCGCCGAAGTAGAATCTTTTTTGCGCGTGATTGACCTTGCGGTTTTTATGGGAACTTGTACCTGAGTTCCCGGTCAATTTTTCGCAGTGCCGAGAGGCACGAGTATGTGAGTGGGAGGTTTTTTCGTATGACCAATTCTTTGCAACCTGCGTATGCGCTGGTTCCGGGTGCGAACCTGGAAGCCTATGTGCACACCGTCAACAGCATTCCATTGCTGACGCCGGAGCAGGAGCGTGAACTGGCCGAGAGTCTCTACTATGAGCAGGATTTGGGGGCGGCTCGGCAGATGGTGCTCGCCCACCTGCGTTTTGTCGTACACATTGCCCGTAGCTATTCCGGCTACGGTCTGGCTCAGGCTGATCTGATCCAGGAAGGCAACGTCGGCCTGATGAAGGCCGTCAAGCGCTTCAACCCGGAAATGGGTGTGCGTCTGGTGTCGTTCGCCGTGCACTGGATCAAGGCGGAAATTCACGAGTTCATCCTGCGCAACTGGCGCATTGTGAAAGTCGCGACCACCAAGGCCCAGCGCAAGCTGTTCTTCAACCTGCGCAGCCAGAAGAAGCGTCTGGCGTGGCTGAACAACGAGGAAGTCCACCGTGTGGCGGAAAGCCTTGGCGTCGAACCACGTGAAGTGCGCGAGATGGAAAGCCGCCTGACCGGCCACGACATGGCCTTCGACCCGGCTGCCGAAGCCGACGACGACAGCGCTTTCCAGTCTCCGGCCAACTACCTGGAAGACCACCGGTACGACCCGGCGCGTCAACTGGAAGATGCCGACTGGAGCGACAACTCGAACACCAACCTGCACGAAGCACTGGAAGTGCTGGACGAGCGTAGTCGCGACATCCTCTACCAGCGCTGGCTGGCAGAAGAGAAAGCCACGCTGCACGACCTGGCGCAGAAGTACAACGTGTCGGCCGAGCGAATCCGTCAGCTCGAAAAGAGCGCGATGAACAAGCTCAAGTTGTCGATCGCCGCGTAACCGGCGCATCAGCAATAAAAAACGCCCCGATCAGCGATGATCGGGGCGTTTTCATTTCTGGCTTTACGCAAAACCCATGTGGGAGCGAGCTTGCTCGCGAAAGCGGAGTGTCAGTCACCGCCACTGCTGAATGATCCACCGCATTCGCGAGCAGGCTCGCTCCCGCATTGGTATTCCGGTGTTATTCAGCCCAAGGCGCCCGTCGCGAATCATTCAGCCCGAGCAAGTAACTGTCCCCGCCCAACTGACTCATCTGCTGTCGAATCCACCCGGCGCGTCGCGATACATAACCGGTCGGATGACTCGCGCTCCACACCCGTGGATTGGGCAGTACGGCAGCCAGATAACTCGCCTGCTGGCGCGACAATGACTTCGCGCTCACGCCAAAGTGATGCCGCGCCGCCGCTTCAGCGCCAAACACGCCGTCATCCCACTCGACACTGTTCAGGTACACTTCAAGAATCCGCTGCTTGGGCCAGAACACCTCGATCAGCGCGGTAAACCACGCTTCCAGGCCTTTGCGCAGATAGCTGCGGCCGGACCAGAGAAAGAGATTTTTCGACACCTGCTGGCTCAAGGTGCTGGCACCGCGAATCGAACCGCCCAGTTCGTTGTGGGCCAGAGCGGCCTGAATCGCGCGCAGATCGAAGCCCCAGTGCTCGGGGAATTTCTGGTCTTCGCCAGCAATTACCGCCACTTTCAGGTCATCGGAGATCTCGTTCCACGGTTTCCAGGTGCGCTGCAGGTCAATCGGCTCGCCGTCGACCCAGGATTCGACCTTGCGCTCGACCATCAACGCCGTACCCGGCGGTGGCACGAAGCGGAACACCAGCACCAGCAAGACGCTGCCGCCGGCGAACCAGAGCAGAGCCTTCGTGAGACGACGGAAAATTGAACGCAGCATAGAGATGGCTTGGCCGAACCCGTGGAGCGGGCCATTATACAGACCCTGCCGATGGCGTCTGACTGGAGTTCCCCATGCTGCGTGGCTTTTTGATGCTGGCCGCTTTTTTCGGATTCACCGGTGTTGCGCTCGGTGCGTTTGCCGCCCACGGCCTGAAAAACCGTCTGACGCCGGAATACCTGACGATTTTCCACACCGGCGTCACCTACCAACTGGTGCACACACTCGCGCTGTTCGGCGTTGCGCTGCTGGCCACGCAGATTCAAGGGCGCCTGATTACTTGGGCCGGCCTGTCCTTCACCGTCGGCATTGTGTTGTTCTCCGGCAGCCTGTATCTGCTGACCATGACCGGCATCAGCAAACTCGGCATCATCACGCCGTTCGGAGGCCTGGCGTTTCTCATCGGTTGGGTTTGCCTCGGCCTCGCCGCCTGGCGCTTGCAGCCAACCGCTTGACGCTTGGTACTGACCTTTAGGTCATGATCGGGCTAGAATGCCAGCCCCTAAAAATGATGGCGGCGTTGTGCATGCGCATTCAGTTGAACGGCGAGTCCTTTGAATTGCCCGACGGTGAAACCGTTGCGGGCCTGATCACCCGTCTGGATCTGGCCGGACGTCGCGTGGCGGTCGAGCTCAATCTGGACATCGTCCCGCGCAGCCAGCATGCCGACACCACGTTGAACGACGGCGACAACGTTGAAGTGGTCCACGCCATCGGCGGCGGCTGATTGTCCCGGCCCGCAAGGGCACAGAATTCTGCAAGACCCTCACCCCTAAAGAGGATTCCCCATGAGCATCGTTCGTAGCGACAAGCCTTTTGTTCTGGCCGGTCGTACTTACCAGTCGCGTTTGCTGGTCGGTACCGGCAAGTACCGTGACATGGAAGAAACCCGTCAGGCCATCGAAGCCTCGGGTGCCGAGATCGTCACCTTCGCCGTACGCCGCACCAACCTGGGCCAGATCGAAGGCGAGCCGAACCTGCTCGAAGTGCTGTCGCCGGATCGCTACACCTTCCTGCCGAACACTGCCGGTTGCTACGACGCCATCGAAGCCGTGCGCACCTGCCGCCTGGCGCGTGAACTGCTCGACGGCCACAACCTGGTGAAGCTGGAAGTGCTGGCCGACCAGAAAACCCTGTTTCCCAACGTGATCGAAACCCTCAAGGCCGCCGAAACCCTGGTCAAGGAAGGCTTCGACGTGATGGTCTACACCAGCGATGACCCGATCATCGCTCGCCAGTTGGCCGAAATCGGTTGCATCGCCGTGATGCCGCTGGCGGGTCTGATCGGCTCCGGTCTGGGCATCTGCAATCCGTACAACCTGCAGATCATCCTCGAAGAAGCCAAGATCCCGGTGCTGGTGGATGCCGGTGTCGGTACCGCTTCCGACGCGACCATCGCCATGGAACTGGGTTGCGACGCCGTACTGATGAACTCGGCCATCGCCCACGCCCAGCAACCGGTCATGATGGCGCAAGCCATGCAGCACGCCATCGTCGCTGGTCGCCTGGCGTACCTCGCCGGCCGCATGCCGAAAAAACTCTATGCCAGCGCCTCTTCGCCGCTGGATGGTCTGATCAAGTAAGAGCCATTGATGACTGAATCGAACGACACGCCTGTCCAGCCGGACGAAGGCGACGAGCGCCAACACCGCCGCATCAAGAGTTTCGTGATGCGCGCCGGGCGCATGACCGAAGGCCAGCAACGCGGCCTGGACCAGGGCGCGCCGCTGTACGTGCTGCCGCTGGCCGATGCGCCGGTCGATTACGACCAGGTGTTCGGCCGCTCGGCACCGCGCTCGCTGGAAATCGGTTTCGGCATGGGCCACTCGCTGCTGGAAATGGCCGCAGCTGCCCCAGAGCAGGATTTCATCGGTGTGGAAGTGCACCGCCCGGGTGTCGGCGCGCTGCTCAATGGCGTGCTGACCCAAGGGCTGACCAACCTGCGGGTCTACGATTGCGACGCGATCGAAGTGCTCAACCGCTGCATCGCCGACAACAGCCTCGATCGCCTGATGCTGTTTTTCCCGGATCCGTGGCACAAGAGCCGCCACCACAAGCGCCGCATCGTCCAGGCCTCGTTCGCTGAACTTGTGCGCAGCAAGCTCAAGGTCGGCGGCATTCTGCACATGGCCACCGACTGGGAACCGTACGCCGAGTACATGCTGGAAGTGATGAACGTCGCCCCGGGCTACCGCAACCTCGCCGAAGACGGCAGATGCGTCCCGCGCCCGGCCGAACGCCCGATCACCAAGTTCGAACGCCGCGGCGAACGTCTTGGCCATGGCGTGTGGGATCTGAAGTTCGAAAAGATCGCTTAAGCATCACGCAATAAAAACTGTGGGAGCGAGCCTGCTCGCGAAAGCGGTCTGACAATCAACGATGATGTTGGATGTTAAGACGCCTTCGCGAGCAGGCTCGCTCCCACAATTATTTTGTGTATGAGGAGATTACAGGGGGGCAAGAAATCGAGCGGGCACCTGCTCTGTCAACCAGACGCCATTTTCGGCCTGATAGAACTTGAAGCCCTGTTCTTCCATCTGCTTCGCGGCAACCTTCAGAACGACTGGCGTTCCGTAGCGTTGACCCACGGCCGACGCGGTGGCGATCTCATCGGACAGATGCACCTGATGGCGTTGTCCTGGAATCAAGCCTTGTTCGTTGATCGAGTCGAGAAAACGCGTCGCTGTTCCGTGGTAGAGCGTTTGCGGTGGCTGTTTCTGCTCGAATTGCAGATCAACGCTTTTCGTCGAGTGGCCTTGAACAGCGCGTATACAGTGGCCATCAGCGGAAATCGTAAAACGCTTCTTGTCACTGCTGGTCACGACGTTTTCAATCAGCTCACGACTTAAATGTCTGCCATCACGCGCCGCGCCGCTGATCAGTGCATCGATATTTGCCCAGCCTTCCGAATTCAGATTCAGTCCGATCGCTTGAGGCTGGTGACGCAACACGAAGCTGAGAAATTTGCTCGTCTCATCCAGTAGTTTTTTACTCATGAACTTCCCTTTCATTGCAATCAACTGTGGGAGCGAGCCTGCTCGCGAAAGCGGTCTGACAATCAACGATGATGTTGGATGTCATGACGCCTTCGCGAGCAGGCTCGCTCCCACATTTCGTTTCGGGGTGCTTGCGGGGTCAGCGGCGGTCAGCAACCACGCCGATCAGCACCAGTACCACCAGCAGCACCGGCGCCAGGCTGTAGTTGTTGAACTGGCTCAGGCCTTTGATCACCCACGGCGTGGCGTAGATCAGCGCGGCGCCGCTGCCGATCAGGCAGAGCAGGGCCATCAGGGGCACGCGCAGGGCGCCGGCGATGCTGCCCAGGCGTTGTTCGACCCAGCCTTTGAAGTCAGCGCCGAACAGCACCAGCAGGCAACCGACCAGCGCCAGAGCGATTTCCGAGAGATTGCTGCGGCTCCAGCGGGAGACGGTGGCCAGCAGGTCGAGTATCAAATCCATGCGTTTTCCCTTTGAGCTGAAGTCAGTTCAGAAATTGTTGCAGCAAATCGTTGAGGAACAGCTGGCCGCGTTCGGTCGCCGCCAGGCGTGACGGTTCGACCTGCAACAGGCCGCTTTGTTCGGCGTCGCGCCGGCCTTCGGCGAGGGTCTCCAGCGACAGGCCGGTGCGCTCCGGATACAGGCGCGATTCGACCCCGGCGGTCAGGCGCAGGGCGTTCATCAGGAACTCGAAGGGCATCTCGTCATTGCTCAGCGATTTCTCGCCAGCCTGAAAGCTCTTCGCGGGATTCAGATAGTCCTTCGGCAAGCGGGTTTTCCATGTGCGCACGATGCGCCCGTCCGGATGACTCAGCTTGCCATGGGCACCGGCGCCGATGCCGATGAAGTCGCCAAAACTCCAGTAATTGAGGTTGTGCCGCGCCGGTCGCCCTGCCTGGGCATACGCCGACACTTCGTATTGCGCGTAACCGTGCTCGGCCAGTAGCGCCTGGCCGGCTTCCTGAATGTCCCACAGGGTGTCGTCTTCCGGCAGCACTGGCGGCTGGTTCCAGAACACCGTATTGGGCTCCAGCGTCAGCTGATACCAGGAAATGTGCGTCGGCTGCAGCGCGATGGCCTGGCGCAGATCGCTCAAGGCATCGTCCAGCGACTGATCGGGCAAGCCGTGCATGAGATCGAGATTGAAGTTATCGAACCCGGCCTGCCGGGCCATGCCCGCCGCACGCACGGCTTCGTCACCGTTGTGAATGCGGCCGAGGGCTTCAAGCTTTTCCTGCTGGAAACTCTGGATGCCGATCGACAGGCGATTGATCCCCAGCTTGCGATAAGCAACAAACTTCTCTTGCTCGAAGGTGCCCGGATTGGCCTCAAGGGTGATTTCGATATCGGCTGCGAACGGGATGCGTTGCTCGACGCCCTTCAACAACCGCCCGAGGGCTTCAGCGCTGAACAGGCTCGGCGTCCCGCCACCGAAGAAAATCGAAGTCAGCTCACGGCCATACACTGCATGCAGATCCTGATCGAGATCGGCCAGCAGCGCGTCGACGTATTCCTGCTCAGGCAGCACCGGGCTGGCGGTGTGCGAGTTGAAATCGCAATACGGGCATTTGCGTACACACCACGGAATGTGGATGTACAGCGCCAGGGGCGGCAGGGTTGGCAGCGGTGCCCGAGGCGAGGACGCGGCGCCGCCGATGATCAGCGACGACGCGGAAGAATCAGTGGTCATTTCAAGCCCAGACGCTGGCGCAGCAGATCCATTGCACGGGCGCGGTGGCTGATCTGGTTTTTGTCGGCCGGGCTCAGTTCGGCGCTGGAGCAGTCGCGCTCCGGCACCCAGAACAGTGGGTCATAACCGAAGCCGTGCTCGCCGCTGGCAGCGGTGAGGATGCGCCCGTGCCACAGGCCTTCGCAGAGGATCGGCAGCGGATCATCGGCGTGGCGCACCAGTGCCAGCACGCAGACGAACTGCGCGCCGCGCTCAGCTTGCGGCACGTCCTTCAGCGCATCGAGCAGTTTGGCGTTGTTCGCCGCGTCGCCCTGGCCGTCGGCGTAACGCGCCGAATAGATGCCCGGTGCGCCGCCGAGGAAGTCCACTGCCAGCCCGGAATCGTCGGCCAGTGCCGGCAGCCCGGAAATGCGCGCGGCATTGCGGGCCTTGAGGATCGCGTTCTCGACGAACGACAGGCCGGTTTCTTCCGGCTCGACCTTGCTCCATTCGCCAATCGAGCGCAGTTGCACCGAGTCGCCGAGCATGGCCTGGAGTTCTTTGAGTTTGCCGGCGTTATGGCTGGCCAGTACGAGCTGCTTGATGTTCATCATTCGCCGGGAAAGAGTTCTTGGTTGAAATTGATGGTGTTGATCTTGTCGCCGTTCTGCACCTTGATTTCAAAGGTGCGGGTTTCCTGCTGCGGCACCGGGTACTGGGCGATGTAGTAGATCGCGCCCTGTTCGGTGACCTGGCGGAATTTCAGCGCCACGCTGTTGCTGGTCAGGTCCTTGATCGTGCCGGTGACGCTGGCGATCACCGGTTTGCCGTCCTTGACCACCGAGACGTTGATCACGCCCTGATTCTTGCTGCGGATCAGCTCGGCAGCCTTGGCGATGTCCGGTTGCAGGAACGTCGAGTTGAACGTGTTGTAGTGCACCGTGATGTCGCCGAAGGTTTCCTTGCGTTCACCTTTGATGACGTCCGCCGCCATGGCGCTGGCGCTCAGGCAGGCGGTGAGTAACAGCAACGCTAGACGACTCATGTTCGTGCTCCTTCGAATGCCCAGGCTCAGACCGCGACTCGGTGGTCCGCCAACTGCGGACTGCTGACGCGGTAGATACCGATTTCACCTAACAGATTAGGCCATAGCTTACTGGCCCACCCGTGCCGGTGCTGTTGATCCACGGCAAGCCGATCAATGACCTTGGCGTCACGTTGGCGGCACAGTTCTTCGAAATCCTCGAAGGTGCAGAAGTGGATGTTCGGCGTGTTGTACCAGGTGTAGGGGAGGAATTCCGAGACCGGCATGCGGCCCTTGCTCGCCAGGTACCAGCGGCAGCGCCAGTGGCCGAAGTTGGGGAAGGTGATGATGCACTGCCGGCCGACCCGGAGCATTTCGTCGAGGATCTTGTCCGGGTAATGCACCGCTTGCAGGGCCTGGGTCATGACGACGATGTCGAAACTGTTGCTGGCAAAATTGCCCAGGCCTTTGTCCAGATCCTGCTCGATGACGTTGATGCCCTTGGCCACGCACTCGGCGATGTTGTCGGCGTCGTTTTCCAGGCCATAACCGGTGACGTTCTTGTTGTCGCGCAGCCAGGTCAGCAGCTCGCCGTCACCGCAACCCAGGTCAAGGACGCGGCTGCCGGCGGGGATCCATTCCTGGATGATTTCCAGATCAGCTCTCATGGCTTTCTCACAACGAAATGCGGTTCATGTAATTGCCGAACGCCTGCAAATAGCGCGGGATCGGAATCAGGAAGGCGTCGTGGCCCTGGGGGGCGTCGATTTCCAGATAACTGACGTCCTTGCGCGCGGCCATCAGCGCATCCACCAGTTCCCGCGAGCGCGCCGGGGAGAAGCGCCAGTCGGTTGTGAACGACATCACGCAGAACTTGGCCGTGGCGTTTTCGAAGGTTTTCGCCAGGTCGTCGTCGAAGTTAGCCGCTGGATCGAAGTAATCCAGCGCTTTGGTCATCAACAGGTAGGTGTTGGCATCGAAGCGCCCGGAGAATTCTTCGCCCTGGTAACGCAGGTAGCTTTCGACCTGGAACTCGACGCTGTGGAAGTCGTAGTTGAGCTTTTCGCTCTTCAGGCCACGGCCGAATTTCTCACCCATGGAGTCGTCGGACAGATAGGTGATGTGGCCGACCATGCGCGCCAGCATCAGCCCGCGCTTGGGGATCACGCCCGCTTCCTGGAACGAACCACCGTGGAATTCCGGATCGGTGAGGATCGCCTGACGCGCGACTTCGTTGAAGGCGATGTTCTGCGCCGACAATTTAGGCGCCGAGGCGATCGCCAAGCAGTGACGTACGCGATCCGGGTAGGTGATGGTCCATTGCAGGGCCTGCATGCCGCCGAGGCTGCCGCCGATCACCGCTGCCCACTGGCGGATGCCGAGCAGGTCAGCCAGACGCGCTTGGCTGTGCACCCAGTCTTCCACGGTGAGCACCGGGAAATCGGCGCCGAACGGCTTGCCGGTTTCCGGGTTGATACTGCTCGGGCCGGTGGAGCCGTTGCAGCCACCGAGGTTGTTCAGGCTGACCACAAAGAACTTGTTGGTGTCGATCGGCTTGCCGGGGCCGATGCAGCTGTCCCACCAACCGGGCTTGCGGTCGTCGACGCTGTGATAACCAGCGGCGTGATGATGACCGGACAGCGCGTGGCAGATCAGCACGGCGTTGCTCGCCTGGGCGTTCAGCGTGCCGTAGGTTTCATAAATCAGGTCATAAGCGGCCAGCGAACGGCCACAGGCCAGCGTCAGCGGTTCGCTGAAATGCGCGGTTTGCGGCGTTACCAGACCAACAGAATCGGCGGGAAAGGCAGTTGGCATCGACCCTGCTCTCGTTGAAATGAGGCGTAAGTCTAAAGACCGGGGGGGTTAGCGGCAAGCAGCCCTCACCCTAACCCTCTCCCACAGGGAGAGGGGACTGACCAAGGTGTTCTGTCGAACTGCGCCGACCTGATAATTGCGAGTCGAACTCCAATCTTGAGCTCAACACAAATCGGCTCCCTCTCCCTTGGGAGAGGGCTGGGGTGAGGGGCGCAGACGACGCCATATCAAGCCGAGCGCCAATCCCTCTCACCTCACATCAGCAAACGCAGAATCTCCGGCATCATCGTCATCGCCGCCAGATTGTTGATCACCAGCATGTCGATCAATTTCAGTGCAAGGAAGGCGAAGATCGGCGACAGGTCCAGGCCACCGAGATTCGGCAGGAAGCGGCGGAACGGTGCCAGCGCCGGTTCACAGATCTGGTTGACCAGTTCAGCGCCCGGATTGTGGCTGCCCGGTGCGACCCACGACAGGATCACGCTGATGATCAGGGCGAAGAAGAAGATCTTCAGGAACAGTGCAGTGACGCCGATCAGCGACCAGATCACCAGTTGCAGCGGGTTGCCAGTGGTGCCGTAGGTCAGCAGCAGGGTCAGCGCCATCAGCAGCAGTTGCACCAGAATCGCCAGCACCAGCGACGACATGTCGAGGCCGAACAGGCTCGGGATGATCCGGCGCAAAGGCTTGAGCAGCGGCTGAGTGGCCTTGACCACGAACTGGCACAGCGGGTTGTAGAAGTTCGCCCGCACCAGTTGCAGGACGAAGCGCAGCAGCACGATCAGCAGGTACAGGCTGCCGAGGGTTTGCAGCACGTAAACCGCTGCGGTGTTCAATCCGATCATGTAAGGCTCCTTTATTTGCCCAGTTGTTCGGCCATTTCGGCCGAGCGGTGCGCGGCGGCGCCGAGTGCGGTTTCAACCAGCGCTTCGAAGCCGCCAGCCTGGAATGATTTGATCGCAGCTTCCGTTGTGCCATTCGGCGAGGTCACGCGGCGACGCAATTCGGCTGCATCGACATCGCTGGACACCGCCATGTGCGCGGCGCCCAGAGCAGTCTGCACGGTCAGTTGCTCAGCGATCTCTTTTGGCAGGCCAAGTTTGACGCCGGCGGCGGTCATCGCTTCGATCAGCAGAAAGAAGTACGCCGGGCCGGAGCCGGACACTGCGGTGACTGCGTCCAGTTGCTGTTCTTCTTCCAGCCACAGCGCAATGCCGACGGCGGACAGCAGCTCTTCGGCTTGCTGGCGCTGCTCGGCGCTCACTTCGCTGGTCGCGTACAGACCGCTGACCCCCTGACGCAGCAGCGCCGGAGTATTGGGCATGCAGCGCACGATCGGTTGTTCGCCGAGCCACGCGGTCATGCTCGCGCAGGTAATGCCGGCGGCGATCGACACCACCACTTGATTCGGTTTCAGGCTTGGGCGAATCGCCTCGCACACGGCTTTCATCGCCTGTGGCTTGACCGCCAGGACGATGACATCGACGCCTTCGATAGCCTGGGCGTTGTCAGCGAAGGTTTCGATGCCGTGTTCGGCGCTGACCTTGGCGCGGGTGTCTTCGCCCGGATCGCTGGCGCGGATCTGCGCCGCTTCCAGACCTTTGGCGCGCAAGCCGCCAATCAGACTGGCCGCCATGTTGCCCGCACCGATAAACGCAATACGTGTGTTGCTCATGTGTGGTCCTTATCTGGAAACGTTCAAGACTGGGAATAATCTCTGGCGCCAAACAGCGCGGTACCGATCCGCACCCAGGTGGCGCCTTGGGCGATGGCCGACTCAAGGTCGTGGCTCATGCCCATGGACAGTGTGTCGAGCGGCAGAGCGAGGCTCGCCTGCAATTCCTGTACGGCGGCGAAGGCAGCGTCCTGTTCAGCGCGCTCCTCGGTCGGCTCGGGAATCGCCATCAGTCCGCGCAGTTTCAAGCGTGGCAGCGCGCTGATGGCCTCGGCCAGCGCTGGCAGATCGGCCGGGGTGCAACCGGATTTGCTCGCCTCGCCGCTGACATTGACCTGAATGCAGATGTTCAGTGGCGGCAGTTCGGCCGGGCGTTGTTCGGACAGGCGTTGGGCAATTTTCAGACGATCCACGGAGTGCACCCAGTCGAAATGCTCGGCAATCGCCCGAGTCTTGTTCGATTGAATAGGGCCGATGAAGTGCCAGATCAAGGGCAGGTCGGCCAGCTCCAGCTGTTTGCCCAGGGCTTCCTGCAAGTAGTTCTCGCCGAAGTCGCGCAGGCCGGCGGCGTAGGCCTCCCGCAGGGCCTGGGCGGGTTTGGTCTTGCTCACGGCGAGCAAATGGATGCTGTTTTCGTCGCGGTGCGCAGCTTTGGCCGCTGCCTGGATGCGCGAACTAACCTGAAGGATGTTGTCTGCTATCGTGGACATCAAGAGGCGCCGGCGGTCTGTAGGTTCGCGGCATTCTACTGGAATTGAGGGACGCTATGGATATCACTGAATTGCTGGCCTTCAGCGCCAAACAGGGCGCTTCCGACCTGCACCTGTCGGCCGGCCTGCCGCCGATGATCCGTGTCGATGGCGACGTGCGACGGATCAATCTGCCGGCGCTGGATCACAAGCAAGTGCACGAGCTGATCTACGACATCATGAACGACACCCAGCGCATCGAATTCGAGAAAAATCTGGAAACGGATTTTTCCTTCGATGTACCCGGCGTGGCGCGCTTTCGGGTCAATGCCTTCAACCAGAACCGTGGCGCCGGAGCGGTGTTCCGCACCATTCCGTCGAAAGTGCTGAGCATGGAAGACCTCGCCATGGGCGATGTTTTCCGCAAGATCACCGATGCGCCGCGCGGTTTGGTGCTGGTCACCGGGCCGACCGGCTCCGGCAAGTCGACCACGCTGGCGGCGATGATCGATTACCTCAACACCCATCGCCATCACCACATTCTCACCATCGAAGACCCCATCGAGTTCGTTCATGAATCGCGCAAATGCCTGATCAATCAGCGCGAAGTCCACCGCGATACCCGCAGCTTCGCCACCGCACTGCGCTCGGCCCTGCGTGAAGACCCGGACGTGATTCTGGTCGGCGAAATGCGTGATCTGGAAACCATTCGCCTGGCGTTGACCGCCGCCGAGACCGGGCATCTGGTGTTCGGCACGCTGCACACGACCTCGGCGGCGAAGACCATCGACCGCGTGGTGGATGTGTTCCCCGGCGACGAGAAGTCGATGGTCCGTTCGATGCTGTCGGAGTCGTTGCTGGCGGTGGTGTCGCAGACGTTGATCAAGAAGATCGGCGGCGGGCGGGTGGCGGCGCATGAAATCATGCTCGGGACATCGGCGATCCGTAATCTCATTCGCGAGGACAAGGTGGCGCAGATGTATTCAGCGATTCAGACCGGTGGGTCGTTGGGCATGCAGACACTCGATATGTGCCTGAAGGATCTGGTGACCAAGGGCTTGATCAGCCGCGAGCATGCGCGGGAGAAGGCGCGCACCCCGGATAACTTCTGAGGGTCGGTGGTGCGGCTGCCGGCCCCTTCGCGAGCAGGCTCGCTCCCACATCAAACCGTATTCCTTCAGCTGGAATGCATTTTTCTGTGGGAGCGAGCCTGCTCGCGAAAAGGCCGGTACTGCTGAAGCTGATTCAGGAGATCAAACAGCTCAGCGCTGGACTACGCGCAGCTGCTGTTGCTCTTTCGGCAACACGCGCTTGGCCACAACGTAATGCTTTTCCCAGTACGGCTTGTTCAGCGTGTCGATGCTCACCGCTTTGCCACGGCGCGGGGCGTGGATGAAGCGGTCGTTGCCCAGGTAGATGGCAACGTGGTTGACCCGACGGCTCTTGATGTTGAAGAAAATCAGATCGCCCGGCTTCAGATCCTTGCGCTCGACTTTCTCGCCGTGACCGCTGGCCATGGCATTGGAGGTGCGTGGCAGGTCGAACGTAGCGTCGTTGAACGCATATTTCACCAGACCGCTGCAATCGAAGCCTTTACTTGGGCTGCTGCCGCCCCAACGATAAGGTGTACCGAGGACGTTTACCGCACGGCTCAGCACATTGCTGCTTTCCTTGCTCGCCATCGGTGGCACCAGCTTGCTGCGGCTCTTGCTGCTCAGCGTGGTGGTCTTGCTCTTGCTGCTTTTGCTCGAAGGAGCCGAAGCATGGGATTTAGGGGTGAATCCGTTGACGTTGGGAAGACGTTGCTCACGATTGGTGGCGTGGGCGGCAAGTGGCATTAATAGGCAAATAGTCAGCCATGTCTTGAAAAATGATCGCATTAGGCGTGGCTCATAAGTGATAGCGCGCAACTTTATAACAGCTTTTTTTGCCGTTCCGAGGCCGTTCATCGATTCATTCCGCCGCCTACGGAACCAAAAACGCTCAAAAAGTACGCAATTGTCCGACAGAAGTCAGGTTTTATAAGGGTTTCGCGCTAGCAACGGTAACATTTGCCATACGTCGGCCACCTGTAAAAAAGTCACAAAGAAATGAAGAATATTTATCTATCGAGTGCAATGAGGTCTTAATGAACAGCTATCAGCTCCCCCGAGTGAAAGAAAAAGACACTCACAGCAAAGTCATCGGCTACCTGCTGTGGATTTTCGGATTCACCGGTGCGCACCGCTTTTATTACGGCAAGCCGGTGACCGGAACGATCTGGTTCTTCACCTTCGGTTTGCTGGGGATTGGCTGGCTGATCGACCTGTTTCTGATCCCGGCGATGGATCGCGAAGCGGATTTGCGCTTTGCCGCCGGGCCGATCGAGTACAACGTCGCGTGGATTCTGCTGACCTTCCTCGGTGTGTTCGGCGTGCACCGGATGTATCAGGGCAAATGGATCAGCGGCTTGCTGTATCTGCTGACCGGCGGGTTGTTCTTTATTGGTGTGCTGTATGACTTCTGGACCCTGAACGATCAGGTGTCGGTGCGCAACGCGCAGAATCGCGGCGCCTTTCAGTAACCAGTAAGTAGTGGCGAGGGGATTTATCCCCGTTGGGCCGCGAAGCGGTCCTGAATCCGAGAACGCGGTGGATTTGCTCCACCGCGTGCAATGGCTTCGCGACTGCTACGCAGCCGAACGGGGATAAATCCCCTCGCCACAATCTCCCTCAGCAGCAAGTCATGCCTGGTGAGTAATCCGCCCATCCACCAGCGTATAGCGCACCACGCCCGGCAGACTGTGGCCGATGAACGGGCAGTTCTCGCCCTTCGACAGCCAGTGTTCACCGGCCACCGTCGATGCCTTCGGATCGAACAGCACGATATCCGCCGCACCACCTACCGCCAGTTTGCCCGCCGGCAGGCGCAGGGCTTCGGCCGGGCCTGCGCTGAGACGTGCCAGCAGCGTCGGCAAGTCGAGCAAACCATCCTCGACGAGCGTCATCGCCAGCGGCAGCAGCAACTCAACACTGCTGATGCCCGGCTCGGTGGCGCCGAACGGTGCCAGTTTGGCGTCGCGCTCGTGGGGCTGGTGATGGCTGGAGATCGCCGAAACCACCCCGGATTTCACCGCTTCCCGCAGGCCATCGCGGTCGGCACGGGTGCGCAGCGGTGGTTGCACGTGATAAAGGCTGTTGAAGTCGATCAGCGCTTCGTCAGTCAGGATCAGCTGATACAACGCAACATCCGCCGTTACCTTCAAGCCACGGGCCTGCGCCTGAGCAATCAGCGCCACACCGCGAGCACTGGTCAACTGGCTGAAGTGCGCACGCACGCCGGTCTGCTCGACCAGTAGCAGATCGCGAGCCAGCGCCACGGTTTCGGCGGTTTCCGGGATGCCTGGCAGGCCTAGGAAACTGGCGACCGCGCCTTCGTGGGCGAGGCCGCCCTCGGCCAGATCGTGGTCCTGCGAGTTGAAGATCACCGTCAGGTCGAAAGTCGCCGCGTATTCCAGCGCCCGGCACAGGGTGCGGCTGTTGCGGAAGCTCTCCAGACCGTTGCCGAACGCCACGCAACCGGCGTCGCGCAGCGCGACCAGTTCGGCCAGTTGCTCACCGTCCAGACCTTTGCTCAGCGCGCCAATCGGGAACACTTTGGTGTTGCCAGCCTCGCGGGCGCGGTCGAGGATCAGTTCGGCCACAGCGGAGGTGTCGAGCACCGGTTTGGTCTTCGGCGGGCAGCACAGGCTGGTCACGCCACCGGCAGCGGCGGCGCGGGTTTCGCTGACGATCGAGCCTTTGCGGCTGTAGCCCGGCTCGCGCAGGGCAACGTTGAGGTCGACCAGGCCAGGCGCGGCGACCAGACCTTGGGCATCGATGGTTTCCACTGCGCTGAAACCGGCCGGTGCGGCGCCGAGGGCGACGATCTTGCAGGCTTCAACGTGGATGTCGGTGATTTGATCCAGGCCGCTGCTGGGATCGATGACGCGTGCGCCGAGAATGCTGAGCTTCACTGGGCGTTCTCCTGCTCGAATTGACGTTGCGCAGTCTGCCCGCTCATGGCCATGGACAGCACAGCCATACGAATCGCGATGCCGTAGGTCACTTGATTGAGGATCACCGAGTGCGGGCCGTCGGCCACCGCCGACTCGATCTCCACGCCACGGTTGATCGGCCCCGGGTGCATGACGATGCAATCGGGTTTGGCTCCGGCCAGACGTGCGGTGGTCAGGCCGAACAGGCGATAGAACTCGCCTTCGCTGGGCAGCAGGCCGCCGGTCATGCGCTCACGTTGCAGACGCAGCATGATCACCACATCGACGTCCTTCAGGCCTTCGGCCATGTCGGTGTAGACCTTGACGCCGTATTGCTCGATGCCGATCGGCAGCAGGGTTTTCGGCGCGATCACGCGGATGTCCGGGCAGCCGAGGGTCTTCAGCGCGAGCATGTTCGAGCGCGCTACCCGCGAATGGAGGATGTCGCCGACGATCGCCACCGAGAGGTTTTCGAAACCGCCCTTGTGCCGACGGATGGTGAGCATGTCGAGCATGCCCTGGGTCGGGTGCGCATGCCGGCCGTCGCCGCCGTTGATGATCGCCACCTGCGGGCAGACATGCTCGGCGATGAAGTGCGCCGCGCCCGAGTCGCCGTGGCGCACGACGAACATGTCGGCGGCCATCGCTTCAAGGTTGCGCAGGGTATCGAGCAGCGTTTCGCCCTTGCTCGCCGACGATGTCGACACGTTCAGGGTGATCACGTCTGCCGACAGGCGCTGGGCCGCCAGTTCAAACGTGGTGCGGGTGCGCGTGGAGTTTTCGAAGAACACGTTGCACACGGTCTTGCCGCGCAGCAACGGGACTTTCTTCACCGCCCGGGCGCCGACTTCAAGGAACGAGTCGGCAGTGTCGAGGATTTCCGTCAGCAACTCGCGGCGCAGGCCGTCGAGCGAGAGGAAGTGGCGCAGCTGGCCCTGATCATTGAGCTGCAGCGGGCGCTTGGTATCTAGAGGCGTCATCGCGAGGGGGACTCTCAATAGGGCGGATTAAAGGGTGACGTCTTGCAGTTCGAGCGTCAGCGGCTCGGGGCCGGACAACTTGACCCGCTGGTTGCCGGCCAGGCTCAGGGTGGCGCCGACCACGTTCGGGCGGATCGGCAGCTCGCCGGCGTCCAGGTCCAGCAGGCAGACCAGGGTGACGCTGGCCGGGCGGCCGTAATCGAACAGTTCATTCATGGCGGCGCGGATGGTCCGACCGCTCATCAGCACGTCGTCGATCAGCACCAGATGCTGGCCTTCGATCTCGAAGGGCAGGGCGGATGGGCGCACTTGCGGGTGCAGGCCGTTCTGGCTGAAGTCGTCGCGGTAGAAGGACACATCCAGCGTGCCCAGTGGCGCATCGCTGGCCAGTTCCTTGAGCAGCGCCTGCGCGACCCAGATGCCGCCGGTGCGGATGCCGATGTAACGCGGTTCGCTGATGTCACGCTGGGCAAGGTGCGCCTTGAGGCGGGTCGCCATCTGGCTGATCAGATCGGCGGGATTGGGCAGGCTCATGGTTGCTCCTTCGTGATTCCGCGCTGCGTCCTGCCGGACGAAGCTCGGTTTATAACCAAAAGAAAAGCGCCGAAGCGCTTGTCAGGATTCAAACAATGCAGTGTTTTCATCGAGCCAGCCCTGCAGCAGCAGGGCAGCGGCGATGGCGTCCACCGGGTTGTCGCGGTAACTGCCTTTCTGCCCGCCACGCACCAGTCGCTCGCCCTTGGCTTCGAAGGTGGTCAGGCGTTCGTCGTGGGTATAGAAGGGCAGGTTGTAGCGGCCGTTGAGGCGGCGGGCGAATTTCTCCGCGCGTACGCACATCTCGCTGGGCGTGCCGTCCATGTTCAACGGCAGGCCGACCACCACGGCGTCGGGTTTCCATTCTTTTATCAGCGCTTCGACCTGATCCCAGTTCGGCACGCCATTCTGTGCTTTGAGGGTGCACAGCTCGCGGGCCTGGCCGGTGATGACCTGGCCGACCGCGACGCCGATCTGTTTGGTGCCGTAGTCGAAGCCGAGAATCAGGCGCAGGGCCATCAGGCGTGACCCGCCTGGCTGGTGAGCAGATTGAGATCGATGCCCAAGTGCCGCGCTGCCGCTTCCAGGCGCAATTCGCTGCGGGTGTTGAAGAGGATGTCGGCGTTGAACGGGCAGGTCAGCCAGGCGTTGTCGGCCAGTTCGGCTTCCAGTTGTCCGGCTTCCCAACCAGCGTAGCCGAGGGTAATCAGGCTCTGCGCGGGGCCGACGCCGTCAGCGATGGCGAACAGCACGTCCTGCGAAGTCGACAGGGCCAGGTCGCCATCCAGCTGCGCCGTGGCCTGGAACGTTTGGCCCGCCGGGTGCAGGACAAAACCGCGATCGGTCTGCACCGGCCCGCCGATGAAGATCGGCACATCCTGGCAACGCGCCGGCGGCTCGATGTCCGGGCGCAGCTGCTCGAGGATGTCGGCCAGGTTCAAGTCTTGCGGCCTGTTGACCACCAGCCCCATCGCGCCATTGGCCGTGTGCTCGACGATGTAGGTCAAGGTGTGGGCAAAGTTCGGGTCGGCCATGTGTGGCATGGCGATCAGGAAATGATGCTTGAGGTAGCTGGGGCTGACGTTTTTCATGAGCGCTAGTGTGGCGTTCGAGGGGCGAACTGACAAGCTGGAGATGCTGACAACAACACAGATCCATTATTGGAACAGAGCTTTTGTGGCGAGGGGATTTGCTGTGGTGAGGGAGTTTATCTGTGGTTAGGGGATTTATCTGTGCTCAGGGAATTTATCTGGGGTGAAGGGATTTATCTGTGGCGAGGGGATTTATCCCCGTTGGGGCGCGAAGCGCCCCTGAATCGCTTGATGGGTTCTGCCTGACACTCCATATGGAATGGTTTTGCGGCTGCTGCGCAGCCGAGCGGGGATAAATCCCCTCGCCACATAAATATTAGTTGCTTGAGAGCTTGTCGCCCCGGGCAAATTTCCAGGTGCGGATGATTTCCAGGCGGTCGATGTCCGACAGATCGCCGGTAAACGGTGCAAACGGCGCGGCCAGGCGGACGATGCGCTGCGCCGCCTGATCGAGCAGCGGCTGGCCGGAGGATTCGAGCACCAGCACTTCATACAGCGAGCCGTCGCGATTGATCGAGACCATCAGGCGCAAATTGCCGTAGATCTGCTTGCGTCGTGCTTCTTCGGGGTAGTTGAGGTTGCCGATGCGCTCGACCTTCTTGCGCCAGTCGTCCTTGTACCAGGCGCCCTTGTCGCGCATGGTCGAGGCCGCGCTCAAGCGGTGGATGCGCGGGCGCTTGGCGTACAGCTGTTGTTCCTTGGCCAGCTCCGCCTCGAGGCTGGCGATGTCGCTGGACAGCTGCGAGCTGTCGAACGCCGGCGCGTCGACGGTCGGTTTGACTTCGGTTTTGCTTTCTTCTTTCTTGGTCGGCGCCTTTTTCGGTTTCGGCGCAACGGTGGTCACCGCTGCCTTCGGGGCGGCTTCCTGCACCACTGGCTTGGCGGCAGGCGGCGGGGTGACCTTTTTGACCTGATTGTCCTGGAACGGCGCGATTTCGGTGGTCTTGGGCAGGGCTTTCTTGTCCAGCGTGCCGCTGCCTTCCTGGTTTTCCTGAGCGAGAAAATCTGCCTTTTCCGGCTTCTTCTCGGCCTTGAAGGTGGCCAGGGTGATTTCCAGGGTTTTGCTGATCTGCTGCGGCTCGACCATGGTGAAACCGACGCCGAGCAGCAGCGCCAGGTGAATCAGCGCCGCGAGAAACAGGGTAAAACCGAGGCGATCGGCCGGGCGCACGCCACGATGGGCGAGTTCAGCGGGCAGATCGGACGGGAGGGTCATGACAAGAAAACCAACATCGCGTATTTCAGAGGCTGCGCATGATAACGCAATGTTGGTTTCGCGCCTTGGGCTTCACGCTTCAAGCGACAGGCTGCATGTGACGTACATCAAGCTTGTGGCTTTTTGCCGGCCGCTTGCAGCTTTTTATCGATCGCATCCATCAGCATCCCGCCGATATCAGTGCCAAATGCATTGTCGATTTCGCGGATGCAGGTCGGGCTGGTGACGTTGATTTCGGTCAGGTGCTCGCCGATCACGTCGAGGCCGACGAACAGCAGGCCTTTCTCGCGCAAGGTCGGGCCGACCTGGGCGGCGATCCAGCGATCCTTCTCGGTCAGCGGACGTGCTTCGCCACGGCCACCGGCGGCGAGGTTGCCACGGGTTTCGCCCATGGCCGGGATACGCGCCAGGCAGTAATCCACCGGCTCGCCATCGATCATCAAAATGCGCTTGTCGCCGTCGACGATCGCCGGCAGGTAGCCCTGAATCATGATCTGCTGCTTGCCGTGCAGGGTCAGGGTTTCGAGGATCACCGAGAGGTTCGGATGGCCGGCGGTGTGGCGGAAGATCGACGAACCGCCCATGCCGTCCAGCGGCTTGAGGATCACGTCACCGTGATGGTCGGCGAACTCACGCAATACGTCCGGGCGGCGGCTGACGATGGTCGGCGGCGTGCACTGCGGAAACAGCGTGGCGAACAGCTTTTCATTGCAGTCGCGCAGGCTCTGCGGCTTGTTCACCACCAGCACGCCGGCGGCTTCGGCCTGTTCCAGCAGGTAAGTGGAGTAGACGAACTCCATGTCGAACGGCGGATCCTTGCGCATCAGGATCACGTCCAGGTCGCTCAGCAGCTTGTCCTGTTCGGCGTCCAGCTCGAACCATTTGTCCGGGTTGGCGAAGACTTTCAGCGGGCTCATCCGCGCCCGCGCCTGGCCTTCGGCCTGATACAGGTCTTTCTGTTCCATGTAGAACAGTTCCCAGCCACGCTTTTGCGCGGCCAGCAGCATGGCCAGCGAGCTATCCTTTTTATAGGAGATGCTGGCGATAGGGTCCATGACAATCCCGACGCGAACGCTCATTGGGTTTTCCTCGAAATTTGGCTACCGGATCGGTATTGAAAAAGTGCCGCCAGAGTGGCGCCGGGCGGGTTTCGGGTCAAGGAAAAACCCGTCGATAGATTGCATCTGGAGACTGTGCTAAAAAGGCTGGCAGATCGCGCCGCCCCATGGGTTTCAAGGGTTTCAGGCCATTATTCACAGCAAAACGGACAATTTGATTCGCAAAGGCGACGGTAGAACCCTCTTATGGAACAGCAGTCCAGCGCCTTGAAGGTCATGGTGATCGACGACTCGAAAACGATTCGCCGCACCGCCGAAACATTGTTGAAGAATGTCGGTTGCGAAGTGATCACCGCCATCGACGGTTTCGATGCGCTGGCGAAGATCGCCGACCACCATCCCGGGATCATCTTTGTCGACATCATGATGCCGCGTCTGGACGGTTATCAGACCTGCGCCCTGATCAAGAACAACAGCGCCTTCAAGGCGACGCCGGTGATCATGCTGTCGTCCAGGGACGGTCTGTTCGACAAGGCCAAGGGGCGGATTGTCGGCTCTGATCAATTTCTGACCAAGCCGTTCAGCAAAGAAGAACTGCTCAACGCGATCCAGGCCCATGTTCCGGGCTTCGCCGCCGTTTTGCCGCAGTAAGACACGCACAGTGACGCTCGGCCAGCGGGCCGGCAGTCGACCAGAAAAATGGGGAAGACCATGGCACGTATCCTGATCGTCGATGATTCGCCGACTGAAATGTACAAACTCACCGGCATGCTCGAAAAGCACGGCCATGAAGTGCTCAAGGCCGAGAACGGCGCCGACGGCGTGGCCCTGGCCCGTCAGGAAAAACCCGACGCGGTGCTGATGGACATCGTCATGCCCGGCCTCAACGGTTTTCAGGCGACCCGCCAGTTGACCAAGGATGCCGACACGGCGCACATCCCGGTGATCATCATCACCACCAAGGATCAGGAGACCGACAAGGTCTGGGGCACCCGCCAGGGCGCCAAGGATTACCTGACCAAACCGGTCGACGAAGACACCCTGATCAAGACCCTGAACAACGTACTCAACGGCTGATCGCGCGATCATGAACGAATCGCTGACCGCGTTCGAACTGCTCTGGCAGATCGACCAGCGCTGCCGCCTGCTGGCAGCCGACCTGCCGTCGCAAGCGGCGCGCCCGGATCGCTGGAGCGGCATCGGCTTTCGCCTCGGCGAGCATTGGTATGTGGCGCCGATGGGCGAAGTCAGCGAAGTCCTGCATGAACCGCGCTTCACCCAGTTGCCCGGGGTCAAGCCGTGGGTCAAGGGTGTGGCTAACCTGCGCGGGCGGCTGCTGCCGATCATGGACCTGTGCGGCTTCTTCGGCCATGAGCTGTCGCCGCTGCGCAAACAGCGGCGGGTATTGGTGGTGGAGCATGAAGACGTGTTCGCCGGGGTAATGGTCGACGAAGTCATCGGCTTGCAGCATTTCGAACAGGGCAGTTTCGAGCCGCTGTCGATCAGCAAGCGCCAGGGCTCCAAGGCCGAATTCGTCAAAGGCTATTTCCGCCGTGAACAGAACTGGCGGGTGTTCAGCCTGTTCGCACTGGCCAGATCCCCGGTGTTCATGGGTGTGGCTCTTTAGCACGAACAACAGAACCCATGTGGACGCGGGCCATGTGGCGAGGGGATTTATCCCCGTTGGGTCGCGCAGCGGCCCCAAAAACTGCAATGCCTGACACCGTCAGCGCATGCGATATTTTTGCGACTGCTTCGCAGCCGAACGGGGATAAATCCCCTCGCCACAAGGCTCGCTCCCACAAGGGCCATGGCAGGTTTCATAGGCGAGGACCGATGACAAAAGCAAAAACAGGCAAGTCGGCAGAGGCATCGCGCAGTCGCGCGCAGATCATCGTGCTGTTTATCGCACTGATCGTGTTCATCATGCTGCTGTTCGCCAACTTCGCGTACCTCAATACCCAGGCGAACTACGACAAGCAGTACATCGGCCATGCCGGCGAACTGCGCGTGCTCTCGCAACGCATCGCCAAGAACGCCACCGAAGCGGCGGCGGGCAAGGCGGCCGCGTTCAAACTGCTCAGTGATGCGCGCAACGATTTTGCCCAGCGCTGGGGTTACCTGAAAAAGGGTGACCCGAACACCGGCCTGCCACCGGCACCCGTCGCCGTGCGCCCGGAAATGCGCGCGGTGCAGATGGACTGGGAACGCCTGCTGAAAAACACCGACGCGATCCTCACCAGTGAACAGACCGTGCTGTCGCTGCATCAGGTCGCCGCGACGCTGGCCGAAACCGTGCCGCAGTTGCAGATCGAATACGAAAAAGTCGTGGAAATCCTCCTCCAGCGCGGCGCCCCAGCGGCGCAGGTAGCGATGGCGCAACGGCAATCGCTACTGGCTGAACGCATTCTTGGCGCAGTCAACACCGTGCTCGCCGGTGACGAAAACTCGCAGCAGGCCGCCGACGCGTTTGGTCGTGATGCCGCGCGTTTCGGTCTGGTGCTCAACGGCATGTTGCAGGGCAACCCGGCGCTGAAAATCAGCCAGGTCGAAGACCGCGACGCCCGTGCGCGTTTGAGCGAAATCTCCGAGCTGTTCCAGTTCGTTTCCGGCTCCGTGGATGAAATCCTCGAAACCTCGCCTGAGCTGTTCAAGGTGCGCGAATCGGCGAGCAACATCTTCACCCTGTCGCAAACCCTGCTCGACGAAGCCTCGCACTTGGCCACCGGATTCGAGCACCTGGCCGGCGGGCGCAACACCGACACCATTGGCGGCTATGTGCTGGGCTTGCTGGCGCTGGCCTCGATCATCCTCATCGGTCTGGTCATGGTCCGCGAAACCAATCGCCAATTGCGCGAGACCGCCGAGAAGAACGAGCGCAACCAGAACGCGATCATGCGCCTGCTCGACGAAATCGAAGACCTCGCCGATGGCGACCTCACCGTGACCGCCTCGGTGACCGAAGACTTCACCGGCACCATCGCCGACTCGATCAACTATTCCGTCGACCAATTGCGTGATCTGGTGGCGACCATCAACCTCACCGCCGGCCAGGTTGCCGCTGCGGTGCAGGAAACCCAGGCCACCGCCATGCATCTGGCCCAAGCGTCTGAGCAACAGGCGCAGCAGATTTCCGAAGCCTCGACAGCCATCAGCGACATGGCCGAGTCCATCGATCAAGTCTCGGCCAACGCTGCCGAATCGTCGGCGGTGGCCGAGCGTTCCGTGGAAATCGCCAACAAAGGCAACGAGGTGGTGCACAACACCATCCACGGCATGGACAACATCCGCGAACAGATTCAGGACACCGCCAAGCGCATCAAGCGCCTCGGCGAGTCGTCCCAGGAAATCGGCGACATCGTCAGCCTGATCGATGACATCGCCGACCAGACCAACATTCTCGCCCTCAACGCGGCGATCCAGGCATCGATGGCCGGGGATGCCGGGCGCGGGTTTGCCGTGGTCGCCGACGAAGTGCAGCGGCTGGCCGAGCGTTCGTCCGCCGCGACCCGGCAGATCGAAACCCTGGTGCGGGCGATTCAGGCCGACACCAACGAAGCGGTGATTTCCATGGAACAGACCACCACCGAAGTGGTGCGCGGCGCGCGACTGGCGCAGGATGCCGGTGTGGCCCTGGAAGAAATCGAAGGCGTGTCCAAAACCCTCGCGGCGCTGATCCAGAGCATCTCCAACGCGGCGCAGCAGCAGACCTCTTCGGCCGGGCAGATCTCGCTGACGATGAACGTGATCCAGCAGATCACCTCGCAGACTTCGTCGGGGTCCACGGCCACCGCCGAGAGCATCGGCAACCTGGCGAAAATGGCCAGTCAGTTGCGTCGTTCGGTGTCCGGTTTCACCTTGCCGGCGGCGACAGATAAAGCGTGAGTGGAGTGGTTATGGGTGATCGGCACGACTACGTGGCCCTGGAATGGGTCAAGGGCGAAATTGCCGAAACGCTGAAGCTGGCGCATCAGGCGATCGAAGCCGTGCTCGACGATCCGCAGGCCTTCCCCGGGCTGGACGAGTGCCTGGCGTACATTCATCAGGTCCACGGCAGCCTGCAAATGGTCGAGTTCTACGGCGCAGCGTTACTGGCCGAAGAAATGGAGCACTTGGTCGAAGCCCTGCAACATGATCGTGTACCGCACCGCGACGAAGCCCTGCACCTGATGCTGCAAGCCCTGGGGCAACTGCCGCTTTACCTCGACCGCGTGCAGAGCGCCCGCCGCGACCTGCCGTTGGTGGTGTTGCCGCTGATCAACGATCTGCGCAGCGCTCGCGGTGAAAGCCTGCTGGCGGAAACCAGCCTGTTCAGCCCGCCACTGCCCGAGCTGGCGCCGCTCGGCGACGAGGCACTCGCCGCGCTGGAACCGCTCGATCTGCCGAACGTGCTGCGCAAACTGCGGCAGATGCTGCAAATGGCTCTGGTCGGTCTGCTGCGCGAACAGGACGACCAGACGCATCTTGGCTATCTGGCCAAAGTCTTCAGCCGTCTCGAAGCGCTGAGCGGCGACGCGCCGTTGAGCCCTTTGTGGCAAATCGCCTCGGCATTGGTCGAGGGCATGCGCGAGGGCGTCATCGCCAACAGTCCGGCGCTGCGCAGCCTGTTCAAGGACGCCGACCAAGAGCTCAAGCGCCTGCTCGAGCAGGGCATCGTCGGGCTCAACCAGCCGGCGCCGGCCGAGCTGCTGAAAAGCCTGTTGTTCTATATTGCCAAAGCCGAACATCCCACCGGGCAGATGCTGACCATGAAAGATCGCTACTCCCTGGACGACGCGTTGCCCGACAGCGCGATGGTCGATGAAGAACGCGCGCGCCTCGCCGGCCCCGACCGCGATGCCATGCGCTCGGTGCTGGCGGCGCTGTGCGAAGAGCTGGTGCGGGTCAAGGAGCGCCTCGATCTGTTCGTGCGCAGTGACCGCCAGCACGCTTCGGATCTGGACAGCCTGCTCGCGCCGCTGCGACAGATCGCCGACACCCTCGCGGTACTGGGTTTCGGCCAGCCGCGCAAAGTCATCATCGACCAACTGGCAGTGGTGCTCAGCCTCGCCCAAGGCCAGCGCGAACCGAACGACGCCATTCTCATGGACGTCGCCGGGGCCTTGCTCTACGTCGAAGCGACGCTGGCCGGCATGGTCGGCACGGTGGAGACGCAAAGCGCCGAAGACGCTCGCCTGCCGACCACCGACCTGACGCAGATCCATCAGATCGTGATCAAGGAAGCGCGCATCTGCCTGCAACAGGCCAAGGACATGATCGTCGATTACATCGACGCCGATTGGGACCGCCAGCATCTGCAATCGCTGCCCGATCTGCTGACACAGGTGCGCGGCGCGCTGGCGATGATTCCGCTGGCCCGCGCAGCGAGTCTGGTCGAGGCCTGCAACGGTTTCATTCGCGAGCATTTGATGCTCGATGCCCACGAACCGGGCTGGGAACAACTCGATCATCTGGCTGATGTGATCAGCAGCCTGGAGTATTACCTCGAACGCCTGAGCGACGACCCGCAGGCACCCGCCGAACATCTGCTCGATGTCGCGCAAAACAGCCTCGCCAGCCTCGGCTTCTTTGCCAACGAGCAGCCCGGCGAAGCGCAAGTGCCCGTGCTCGATGAGGTACTCAGCCCCAGCGAAGCGCAGCTCATGCAGGATCTGCAAGCGCTCGATGACCCTGACGTCGTGCAGTCGCTGGCCGAGGTGCTGGCCAGCCCGCTGTCGGCGCTCAACCCGCCGGCGCGCAACAGCCCCGACAGCCTGATGCCGCCGCCGGCCGATGAAGAACCGGTCGACGATGAGCTGCGCGAAGTGTTCCTCGAGGAGACCGACGAAGTTCTCGCGGTCCTCCACGAATACCTGCCGCGCTGGACCGCCAATCCCCAGGACCGCGCCGCGCTGACCGAACTGCGCCGGGCCTTTCACACCTTGAAGGGTAGCGGGCGCATGGTCCGCGCGTTGGTCCTCGGCGAACTGGCCTGGGCCGTGGAAAACCTGCTCAACCGCGTGCTCGAACAAAGCGTCGAGCCCGGCGCAGTGCTGCGCCAATTGCTCGGCGACACCGTGTTGCTGCTGCCCGAGCTGATCAACGAATTTGCCACCCAGCGTCAGCGCCAGCGCAACGATGTCGACCAACTCGCCGCCCGCGCCCACGCGTTGGCCAAAGGCGATGAGCCGCTGGCTGCCGAAGACACCGACGACGTCGCCGCGCTTGATCCGCTGCTGCTGGAAATCTTCCGCAAAGAAGCCGAGACCCACCTCGCCAGCCTCAACCGTTTCCTCGATCAGGCCGCCGAACGGGTGCCGTTGCCGGCCAGCGACGAACTGCAACGGGCGCTGCACACGCTCAAGGGCAGTGCCTCGATGGCCGGCGTATTGCCGATGGCCGAACTGGCGGCTTCGCTGGATCAACTGGCCCGCGAGTTCAAGGCGCATCAGTTGCCGCTGGATCTGGACGAGGTCGAATTGCTGCTCGAAGCCGAGGGCTTGTTCCGCGTCGGCCTGCGTCAGCTCAAACACGATCCGCTGGCGCCGATTGTCGGTGCGCAGTCGCTGATCAAACGCACCGAGGCGCTGCTCGCCGAGCGCCTGCAAGCCAGCTCCGATGGCGCTGACAGCGGCCTGCGCCTCAAGCGCGATCCGCAACTGATCAACAACTTCCTCGCCCAGGGCATGGACATCCTCCTCGACGCCGAAAACCTCTTGCAGCGCTGGCAGCAGCACCCCGGCGAGCGCCAGGAACTCAGCGCCTTGCTCGATGAACTGACCACTCTGGGCGAAGGCGCGCATCTGGCCGATCTGCAGGCGGTCGATGGCCTCTGCGAAGCCTTGCTCGACCTGTATGGCGCGGTGGAAGAAAGCAGCCTGGCGGTCAGCGAGCGGTTTTTTCACGAAGCGCAACTGGCCCACGAAGCGCTGATCAACATGCTCGACGAACTCGCTGCCGGCCAGGAAATCACCCCGCAACCGGAGCGGATTCGTGCCTTGCAGGAACTGCTCGACGAAGGCCTCGACCCGGCGGCGATGGGCCTGATCCGCAGCGACGGCAGTCGCACCCTGGACATTCGCGAGCTGGGCAGCGCCACCGCGCAATTGCAGCAATCGGTTGCCGCCCTTGAGCCTGACGACGAGATCGTCGAAATCTTCCTCGAAGAGGCGGTGGACATTCTCGACAGCGCCGGGCAAGCCTTGCAGCGCTGGCGCAAGGACCCGGACAACGCCGCGCCGCTGTCGTCATTGCAGCGCGACTTGCACACGCTGAAGGGCGGCGCGCGCATGGCCGAGGTCGAGGCCGTCGGCGACCTTGCCCAGGAACTGGAAAACCTCTACGAAGGGCTGGTCGATCGGCGCTACAACCACAGCGCCGCGCTCGAAGGTTTGTTGCAGCGCAGTCATGAGCGGTTGGCGCTGATGCTGGAGCAACTGCAAGCGCATCAAGCGCTGACTCCGGCGCAGGATCTGATCGACGCGATCCGTCAGTTGCGTCAGGGCCAGGCCGCCAGCGAATCATCCCCCGCAGCGGTCGAACACGACAACGCCGGGCATGATCCGGAACTGTTGGAAATCTTCCTCGAAGAAGGTTTCGACATCATCGAAAGCTCCGGCGCCGCGCTGTTGCGCTGGCAGGCCGAGCCGGGCAACCGTCAGGAAATCGAAACCCTGCTGCGCGATCTGCACACCCTCAAGGGCGGCGCGCGGATGGTCGAAATCGGCCCGATCGGCGACCTCGCCCATGAGCTGGAATTTCTCTACGAAAGCCTCTCCACCGGTGCGCTGCAACCGTCTGCCGAACTGTTTGCGCTGGTGCAGCGCGGCCATGACCGACTGGCGCAAATGCTCGATGGCGTGCGCGCCGGGCAACCGTGCCCGCCGGCCGATCGGCTGATCAGCGCGATCCAGAATTTCAGTCACCCGGTGCAGGTTGAAGCGCCGCCGGCGCCGGTCGCGGCACCGGTGGCTAAGCCCGAGGCTGCGCCACCGGCCGCCGATGTTGGCGCGGACATGGTCAAGGTTTCGTCCGAGCTGCTTGATGAACTGGTCAATCTGGCCGGGGAAACCTCGATCTTTCGTGGACGGATCGAGCAGCAAGTCAACGATGCGCAGATTGCTCTCAACGAGATGGAAACCACCATCGAGCGCATGCGCGATCAGTTGCGCCGCCTCGACACCGAAACCCAGGGGCGCATCCTCAGCCGCCAACAAGTCGATGGCGAACGCCTCGGTTACGAAGATTTCGACCCGCTGGAAATGGACCGCCATTCGCAGCTCCAGCAACTGTCGCGGGCGCTGTTCGAATCCGCCTCGGACCTGCTCGACCTCAAGGAAACCCTCGACCGCCGCAACCACGACGCGGAGAACCTGTTGCAACAACAGGGGCGGATCAACACCGAATTGCAGGAAGGCCTGATGCGCACGCGCATGGTGCCGTTCGAACGCATGGTGCCGCGTCTGAAACGCATCGTTCGTCAGGTCGCCGAAGAGCTGGGCAAGGATGTCGCATTCGTCGTCGGCAACGCTGATGGCGAGATGGATCGCAACGTGCTGGAGCGCATGGCCGCGCCGCTGGAACACATGCTGCGCAATGCCGTCGACCATGGCCTTGAATCTGCCGAGGTGCGATTGGCGGCGGGTAAACCGGCGCAAGGGCAGATCACCCTCGATCTGTCGCGCGAGGGCGGCGACATGGTTTTCGACATCCGCGATGACGGCGCCGGTGTGCCATTGGAAGCCGTGCGGCGCAAGGCGATCAAGCGCGGTCTGCTGGCGCCCGACGCCGAGATCAGCGATCGCGATGTGTTGCAGTTCATTCTCCAGCCGGGTTTCTCCACGGCGGAAAAGATCACCCAGATTTCCGGGCGTGGCGTCGGCATGGACGTGGTCCACGAAGAAGTGCGCCAACTCGGCGGCAGCATGAGCATCGATTCGGTGCCGGGGCAGGGCGTGCATTTCCGCATTCGCCTGCCGTTCACCGTGTCGGTCAACCGCGCGCTGATGGTACAGTGCGGCGAGGATCAGTACGCGATCCCGCTGAACACCATCGAAGGCATCGTGCGCGTGTTGCCGAATGATCTGGAAGGGCACTTCCGTCAGGATCCGCCGAGTTATCAATACGCCGGCCAGCGTTATGAACTGTGCTACCTGGGCGAGCTGTTGAAGACTGCGCCACGGCCAAAACTGCTCGGGCAGAACCTGCCGTTGCCGGTGCTGCTGGTGCATTACAACGACCGCCATGTTTCGGTGCTGGTCGACGCCATGGCCGGCACTCGCGAGATCGTGGTCAAGAGCCTCGGCCCGCAATTCGCGGCGGTGCAGGGCGTGTCGGGGGCGACGATTCTCGGCGACGGCCGGGTGGTGCTGATTCTGGATCTGCTCGCACCGATCCGGGCGATGCAGGCGCGGCTGGCGCAAGAGCCGGCGCGCACGGAGATCGACAGCGAGCCGCACAAGCCGCTGCTGATCATGGTCGTCGATGACTCGGTGACGGTGCGCAAGGTCACCAGCCGTTTGCTCGAACGTCACGGCATGAACGTGCTGACCGCCAAGGACGGTGTCGATGCGATGCTGCTGCTCGAAGAGCACATGCCCGACCTGATGCTGCTCGACATCGAAATGCCGCGCATGGACGGCTTCGAAGTCGCCACCCAGGTGCGCGCCGACGAACGCCTGCGCCACTTGCCGATCATCATGATCACCTCGCGCACCGGGCAGAAACACCGCGACCGCGCCATGGCCATCGGCGTCAACGACTACCTCGGCAAGCCGTATCAGGAATCGGTGTTGCTGGAGAGCATCGCCCAGTGGAGCAAGAAACATGCATGAGCACCGGCACAACCCGCGCACCAGCCAGCTTACCGGGCTGCTGCTGCCGCTGGCCGATCGCAACCTGATCCTGCCGAATGTCGCCATCGCCGAGCTGATCGACTACCAGGCCAGTGCCTTCGATCTCGACACGCCGCCGTGGTACCTGGGCCGGGTAACGTGGCGCGAGCGGCAGATTCCGCTGATCAGTTTCGAATCGGCCTGCGGGCAGAAAATCGTCATCGGCGAACGGGCGCGGATCGTGATTCTGAATGCGCTGGGCGGCTTGCCCGAGCTGAGATTCATCGCCCTGTTGGTGCAGGGGATTCCTCGGTCGTACAAGCTGGACAGTCAGTTGAGTTATGTCGATGTGCCGTTGTGTGCGCTGGAGCAGGCGGCGGTGCAGGTGGGCGAGCAGGTGGCGAAGGTGCCGGATTTGTTGGGGCTGGAGCGGTTACTGGTGGATGCGGGTTTGGCCCGCTGATCCAAGGCTTGACTGATCGTTCCCACGCGCAGCAAAGGAATGCAGCCCGGGACGCTCCGCGTCCCATCAAGAGCCGAACGCGGAGCGTCCGTAGAGGCATTCCCACGCAGAGCGTGGGAACGATCAACATCAAGCCACGCCTGTGTTTAAAGACACCCGGTGTTACGCCGCACCAGCCTACAAATCCTTGCGCCGCTGCCTACGCCTGCGCCAGAATCCGCCGGCTTGTGCGCCCAGGGCTTGCTGCGTAACTTGGATCGGGTCACTGATTCCCAGTGATCGGGTTTAGCAGCCCGTGGTAAATCTGAGGTTGCACGAGCACCGTCAGTCAGGCTTCACGTCTGCACTTGATGGCGGCTGTGCGCAGGGCGCTTCGGCGCGCCGGCTTCCTTAGGTTCCCCGGTCTGCTAACCTGCGTTCAGCTGCCACCCCTTCTTTTAGCAGAGATGCGGTTGCGGCTTTATCCGGAACCTGAAGATGAAAAAACCATCGCCCAATCCGCCGGTAGCAAGTCCGGCATCGCCCTACCAATCCCCCGACTCAAAGAAATTTCACGACGCCGCCGAGCGTGCCCTCGACCATTACCTCGGCCCGCCCGCCGCTGACTTCATGGCCCCGCCGTACACCCCCAACACGCTGTACATGGCCAATCCCGAAGCCGACACCGAGTCCTTGCTGGCCGACGCCTGTGAAACCCTGGGTTCGGCGACGGTGATGCTGCACAACCACGCCGCTTCCGTGGAAGGTTCGCAGCGCAAGACCCTGCAGGGCATCGCGCAGATTGTCATGGTGGCGGAAATGGCGGTGAACCGCGTTCTGGACAAAATGGTGCCAACCGACTGAGCGAATGCGCTGAGGCGACTGGCCTCTTCGCGAGCAGGCTCGCTCCCACAATTGGAATGCATTCGATCGTTCCCACGCTCCGCGTGGGAATGCCGCAACGGACGCTCCGCGTTCGGCTTTGGAAGGGACGCGGAGCGTCCCGGGCTGCATTCCTTTGCTGCGCGTGGGAACGATCAACAGGTTCTACAGGGGCTTCAGCTTGTCCGTTACTCTCAGCGTAATGATTCACCACCCAGCTTGATTGATGCCCTCATCACACACGCCTAACTTGGCTCCACGACAGCGAACCCGTGGAGTGAGCATGACAACAACAATTTCCCCCGACTCGCGCTGGACGCGGCGGCGTGACGAGAAGCAGCGCCGGCTCGACAAGGTGCGCGGGCTCGCCGATGGTGCGGTGCTGCCCAGCGACAAAATCGTCGCCGCGCTCGAAGCGCTGATCCATCCCGGCGATCGTGTGGTGCTGGAGGGCAACAACCAGAAGCAGGCGGATTTCCTCTCGCGTTCGCTGGCCAAGGCCGACCCGGGCAAACTCCACGATCTGCACATGATCATGCCCAGCGTCGGCCGCTCCGAGCACCTTGATCTGTTCGAACGCGGCATCGCCCGCAAGCTCGATTTCTCCTTCGCCGGCACCCAGAGCCTGCGCATCAGCCAGTTGCTCGAAGATGGCTTGCTCGAAGTCGGCGCCATTCACACGTACATCGAACTCTACGCCCGCCTCGTCGTGGACCTGATCCCCAACGTTGTGCTCTCGGCCGGTTTCATGGCCGACCGCGCCGGCAACATCTACACCGGCCCGAGCACCGAAGACACCCCGGCACTGATCGAACCGGCGGCGTTCAGCGACGGCATCGTCATCGTCCAGGTCAACCAGTTGGTCGATGACGTCAGCGAACTGCCCCGCGTGGACATTCCCGCGTCGTGGGTCGATTTCGTCGTGGTGGCGGACAAGCCGTTCTACATCGAACCGCTGTTCACCCGCGACCCGCGCCACATCAAGCCTGTGCACGTGTTGATGGCGATGATGGCGATTCGCGGGATCTACGAAAAACACAACGTGCAGTCGCTCAACCACGGCATTGGTTTCAACACTGCCGCCATCGAACTGATCCTGCCGACCTACGGCGAATCCCTCGGCCTGAAAGGCAAGATCTGCCGCAACTGGACGCTCAACCCGCACCCGACGCTGATTCCGGCGATTGAAAGCGGCTGGGTCGAGAGCGTGCATTGCTTCGGTACCGAACTGGGCATGGAAAACTACATCGCCGCTCGGCCGGATGTGTTCTTCACTGGCCGCGACGGCTCGCTGCGCTCCAACCGCATGGTCTGCCAACTCGCCGGGCAATACGCGGTGGATCTGTTTATTGGCGCGACATTGCAGGTCGATGGCGACGGCCATTCCTCGACGGTGACTCGTGGCCGTCTCGCCGGTTTCGGTGGTGCGCCAAACATGGGTCACGATCCGCGCGGCCGCCGTCACGGCACTCCGGCGTGGCTGGACATGCGCCACGCCGATGGGCCGCAACCGATGCTCGAACGTGGCAAGAAACTCGTGGTGCAAATGGTCGAGACCTTCCAGGAGGGCGGCAAACCGACCTTCGTCGAAACCCTCGACGCCGTGGAGGTGGCGAAGAAAAGCGGCATGCCGCTGGCGCCGATCATGATCTACGGCGACGACGTTACCCACCTGCTCACCGAAGAAGGCATCGCCTACCTGTACAAGGCGCGCTCGCTGGAAGAGCGGCAGGCGATGATCGCAGCGGTTGCCGGGGTTACCGCCATCGGCCTGCGCCACAACCCGAAAGACACCGAACGCATGCGCCGGGAAGGCCTGATCGCCCTGCCCGAAGACCTCGGCATCCGCCGCACTGACGCCACGCGCGAATTGCTCGCGGCGAAAAGCGTGGCCGATCTGGTCGAGTGGTCCGGCGGCCTGTACAACCCGCCCGCCAAATTCAGGAGCTGGTAATGCACGCATTCAACCTGCAAGCGAAACCGCTTTCTCTGGCTGACCGCTTGGCCGATCTGGCAGTGGACGCGTTGATCGACGAAGCCGATCTGTCGCCGAAACCGGCGCTGGTCGACCGTCGTGGCAACGGCGCGCACACCGATCTGCACCTGGGCCTGATGCACGCGTCGGCGTTGGCCTTGTGGCCGGCATTCAAGGAATTGGCCGAGGCCGCGCTGGAGATCGGCGAAGTCGGTGTGCCGTTGCGCGAAGCGATTGGCCGCATCGGTCGCGAGGGCGAACAAGCCATGCTCGTGACCACCAACGGCGTCAACACCCATCGCGGTGCGATCTGGGCGTTGGGACTGTTGGTGACGGCCGCCGCGCTGCAACCGAAATCCATCGCCCTGTGCGCCGCCCGCCTGGCACTGCTCGACGACCGCTACGCACCGACACCACTCAGCCACGGCGCACAAGTTGCCCAGCGTTACGGCGCACGCGGTGCTCGCGAGGAAGCGCAACTGGGCTTCCCGTCCGTGTTGCAACGCGGCTTGCCGCAACTGCACAAAAGTCGCGCCAACGGTCACGGCGAACAGAACGCCCGGCTCGATGCATTGCTGGCGATCATGACCGAGCTGGCCGACACCTGCGTGCTCTACCGCGCCGGGGAAACGGGCCTGCACGCCATGCAGGCCGGCGCGCAAGCGGTGCTCGATGCCGGTGGCAGCGCCAGCCTCAGCGGTCGTCGGCGCCTGCACGAACTGGATCAACAACTCATCGCATTGAATGCCTCGCCCGGTGGGGCCGCCGACCTGCTCGCCGCCACATTGCTGCTCGATCGTATCGAGCGCGACGGCATCTCTCAGGGAGCGTTTTGATGGAAAACCTATCGTTTGAATTCCCCGCCGGGCAGCCGCCACGCGGGCGTGCGCTGGTCGGTTGTGTTGGTTCGGGTGATCTGGAAGTGCTGATCGAACCGGGTCTGGCCGGCAAACTGACGATCAACGTGCAGACCTCGGTCAACGGCGCGCAGCAGCGCTGGCAGCACCTGTTTGCGCGGATGTTCGACGGCACCACGCCACCGGCGATGGCCATCGATATCCACGATTTCGGCGCGACGCCGGGAGTGGTGCGCTTGCGTCTGGAACAGGGTTTGGAGGAGATCGGCCATGACTGACAGCGCAGCGTTGCTCAACAAACACAGCTTCGTCGAACTCGGCGCGCGGCAGCGGGCGCAAGCCTTGCTCGACGTCGGGACCTTTCGCGAACTGCTCGATCCGTTTCAACGGGTCATGTCGCCGTGGCTTGAGCGCCAGGGTGTGGTGCCGCAAGCCGACGACGGGGTGATCATCGCCAAGGGCAGCCTCGACGGTTTGCCGGTGGTCATCGCAGCGATTGAAGGTGCGTTTCAGGGCGGCAGCCTTGGCGAAGTCGGCGGGGCGAAGATTGCCGGTGCGCTGGAACTGGCCGCCGAAGACAACCGCAACGGTATCGCCACCCGCGCCGTGTTGCTGCTGGAAACCGGCGGCGTGCGCTTGCAGGAAGCCAATCTAGGGCTGGCGGCGATTGCCGATATTCACGCGGCGATTGTCGATTTGCAGCAATACCAACCGGTGGTCGGCGTGGTCGCCGGCAGTGTCGGTTGCTTCGGCGGCATGTCGATCGCCGCAGCGCTGTGCAGTTATTTGCTGGTGACCCAGGAAGCACGCCTCGGTCTGAACGGCCCGCAGGTAATCGAGCAGGAAGCCGGGATCGAGGAATACGACTCCCGCGACCGGCCCTTCATCTGGAGCCTGACCGGCGGCGAACAGCGTTTCAACACCGGACTGGTGGACCGTTATGTCGGCGATGACGTGGCGCAGATTCGTCAGCAGGTCGGCCAACTGCTCCAGCAAGGCCTGCCGGCACAGCCGCGCAGTCAACGCGCCGAGTGGTTCCTGCAACGCCTCGGCAAGCTGGACACGGGCAAGCAAATCGAACCGTCGGTGGTTCGCGATCTGTATCAAGGAGAGCGCTCATGAGCGGTTATTCATTGCGCGGTTTGCACTGGTTCAATGCGCTCAGCGCTGGCGCCAGGGTCGTCGAAGGTTTGCCGCCGTCGTTGAAAGTCGCCGACGCTGAGCTCGGCCGCTTTATCGCCGTGGTCGCCGACCCGGACAATCGTTTTCCCCGCGCCCGCAATGGCGAGGTCGGTCTGCTCGAAGGCTGGGGGCTGGCCAAGGCTGTGGATGACGCGATCAGTGCCGACCGCGACAGCGCACAGAAGCGCCCGATCATCGCCATCGTCGATGTGCCGAGCCAGGCGTATGGCCGCCGCGAAGAAGCCCTCGGCATTCATCAGGCCCTGGCCGGCGCGGCGGACAGTTATGCCCGTGCGCGTCTGGCCGGGCATCCGGTGATTGCGCTGCTGGTGGGCAAGGCCATGTCGGGTGCATTTCTCGCCCACGGTTATCAGGCCAATCGCCTGATCGCGCTGCGCGATCCCGGCGTGATGGTGCACGCGATGGGCAAGGCCTCGGCGGCGCGGGTCACCTTGCGCAGTGTCGAGGAACTGGAAGCGCTGGCCGCCAGCGTGCCGCCGATGGCCTACGACATCGACAGCTACGCCAGCCTCGGTCTGCTCTGGGAAACCCTCTCGGTGCAGCAGATCGAACAACCGACAGAAGAAGATCTGACGCGGGTGACTGAGTGCCTGAAGCAAGCGATCAGCGATGTGACCAACACTGATTTGAAAGGGCGCCTTGGTGCGAGCAATCGTGCCGCCTCCAGCAAAGTCCGCGAATTGCTGAGGGCGCAGTGGTGAACCTGCCCCTGGCCCACGATCTGCTCTGGGGCATGACCCCGGCGCAGTTGCCGGCGGATGCGCCAGCGTGGGCGATCGCGGCGCTGGCGGCCGGGCAACCGGTGGTGGTGCGCCGGGCGCTGAGTGCTGACGGTTTTGTCGCGGTCGGCGTGCGCGGTGTGTTGCGTGAACAACGGCTGGCGGCATTTATGGCGCTGGATTCGATTGCCTGTCGGGTCAGTCCCGAAGCCCTTTGTCAGGTTGAGTGCGAGCGAGATCTGCCGGTGATGCAGGCGCTCAAACAACTGCGGCCGATACTCGATGACTGCGGTTGGGTCTGGGGTGTCAGCGGCAGTGTCGGGTTTGAATTGGCCAGCGGTTTCAGAGCGATGCATGCGGCCAGTGATCTCGATCTGATTCTGCGCGCGCCGCAGATGATCACGCGCAATCAGGCGTGCAAACTCGTGGAGCTTTTCGATCAGGCTGTGTGCCGGGTCGACATGCAATTGCAGACGCCGTTCGGCGCTGTGGCGCTGCGTGAATGGGCCAGCGGTTCGGCCCGGGTGCTGCTGAAAAATGCGCATCAGGCTGCATTGGTGATCGATCCGTGGAACCCGCAGGAGCAGGCAGCGTGAGCAGCCTGCTGGTGTTTCCCGGCCAGGGCGCGCAGCAAGCCGGCATGCTCCAGCGTTTGCCTCGGGAAACGCTGGTCGAGGCCAGCGATGTGCTGGGCGAAGATGTTTTGCAGCTTGATTCAGCCGAGGCATTGCGCACGACCAGAGCGGTTCAGCTGTGCCTGCTGATCGCCGGTGTCGCTGCTTCGCGGCAGTTATTGCAGGATGAACTGAGCGCGGATTACGTCGCCGGCCTGTCCATCGGCGCCTACCCGGCAGCAGTGGTGGCGGGAGCCTTGAGTTTCAGCGATGCGCTGCATCTGGTCAGCCTGCGCGGTGAGCTGATGCAGCAGGCTTATCCACAGGGCTACGGCATGACCGCGATCATCGGATTGCAGTTATCCACCGTCGAAACGCTGCTGGCGCAAGTGCACAGCGAAGATGCGCCGGTGTATCTGGCCAATATCAACGCCGATAACCAAGTGGTCATCGCCGGCAGCGACAAGGCCATGCACGCGGTGGCCGAACTGGCGCGCAGTCGCGGCGCCGGAGTGACGAAGCGGCTGGCGGTGAGCGTGCCGTCGCATTGCCCATTGCTGGAAAAACCGGCGCAGGCGCTTGCCGAGGCCTTCGCCAAGGTTGAACTGAAGAACCCGAAAATCGCTTATCTGAGCGGCAGTCGCGCGCGGCCTGTGAGCAAAGTCGAAGCGCTGCGCGATGACCTCGCTTTCAACATGTGCCGCGTGGTGGACTGGCGCGGCACCGTGCAAAGCGCCTACGAGCGCGGCGTGCGTCTACAGATCGAACTGCCGCCCGGTGCGGTGCTGACCGGGCTGGCGCGCCGGGTGTTCGAGCAGGGCACCGTCACTGCCTTCGACAGTGCCCGCCTCGATACCCTGCAAGCGCTGTTGCGCGAGGAGGGTGGCCGCCAACTCTAAAACCGCCGCGACTCAAGCTTCGAACAACAAAAACAACATTCGACGATGCACTTTGAGGACTACAACAATGATTATTTACGGTGTGGCATTTCTCGCCTTCTGCACGCTGGTCGGTATCTGGGTCGGTGAATTGCTCGGCAAGCTGATCGGCGTGCCGGCCAACGTCGGCGGTGTCGGCATTGCGATGCTGCTGTTGATCGGCCTGGGCAGCTATCTCTACAAGAGCGGCTGGCTCAAGGGCAAGACCGAGCAGGGCGTGGAGTTCTGGAGCGCGATCTACATTCCCATCGTGGTCGCCATGGCCGCGCAGCAGAATGTCTACGGTGCGCTGAAGGGCGGGCCGATGGCAATTCTTGCCGGCACCCTCGCCGTAGTGATCGCTTTTGCCCTGGTGCCGGTGCTGACGCGCATGGGCAACAAGCAAGAGACACCGATTGCTCCTGCCAAGACTGCGGGGTGATCGCCATGTACGAATCGATGATGAAAGTGATCACCGGCTACGGTCTGATCAGCGGCTTTTTGATTGTCGGCCTGACCATGTGGGTGTCCTACTGGATGTCCAACACCTTCACCAAGGGCCGCCTGCACGGTTCGGCGATCGCCATTCTGCTCGGGCTGGTGCTGTCGTATATCGGCGGCGCACTCACCGGTGGGCAAAAAGGCGTCGTGGATATTCCCCTGCTGTCCGGCATCGGCCTGCTCGGCGGTGCGATGCTGCGGGATTTCGCGATTGTGGCGACGGCGTTTGGCGTCAGTGTCGATGAGCTCAAACGCGCCGGACTCGTCGGTGTGCTGGCGCTGTTTGTCGGCGTTGGTACCTCGTTCGTCGCCGGCGTCGGCGTGGCGATGGCGTTCGGCTACACCGATGCGGTGAGCCTGACCACCATTGGCGCCGGTGCGGTGACCTACATTGTAGGCCCGGTGACCGGCGCGGCGATTGGTGCCACTTCCGAGGTGATGGCGCTGTCGATTGCGGCGGGGCTGATCAAGGCGATTCTGGTGATGGTGATGACACCGTTCGTGGCGCCGATGATCGGCCTGAACAATCCGCGCAGCGCGGTGATTTTCGGTGGCTTGATGGGCACCTCCAGCGGCGTTGCCGGGGGCCTGGCGGCCACGGATCCGAAGCTGGTGCCGTATGGTTGCCTGACGGCGGCGTTCTACACCGCGCTTGGGTGTCTGCTGGGGCCTTCGCTGCTGTTTCTGGCGATGCGCGGGTTGATGGGTTAGTCAATTTAAGCTGCCCTCACCCTAACCCTCTCCCGGAGGGAGAGGGGACTGACCGAGTTGTTCTGGCGTTATACATCGACCTGAAATTTCTAAGTCGAACTCAGGTTCTGAAAAAGCCCCCGATCTGCTCCCTTTCCCCCTCTACCCCTTGGGGGAGAGGGCTGGGGTGAGGGGGTAGCTCTTGATTTTGATCTTGATCTAAACCCCAGCCTGCCGATTGGCATACATCCGACACTCCGCCAGCAACGCCAGCAGATTCGGATCACGCTCCTTGGCCTTGAGAAACACCACCCCAATGTGCTGCTGCAAGCGGTACTTCTCCTGCAACGGAATCAGCTTCACCCGGTTCTCGTACACCGCCGCAATCCGCCCCGGCAACAAGGCGTACCCCACCCCTGAGCTGACCATGCTCAGCAAAGTGAAGATGTCATTGACCTGCATCGCCACCTTCGGCTCGAACCCTGCCTGCTTGAACACCCGCACACCGTCCTGATGCGTGGCGAAGCCCTGGGTCAGGGTGATGAAGGTTTCATCACGCACTTCCGCCAGATCGACTTCACTGCGCTGAGCAAATTTTGAATCGGCCGGGGTGGCGAGGAAGATGTCGTCGGAAAACAGCGCAATCTGCTCGCAATCCGGATCGTTGATGCTGTCGTCCAGCGACACCAGAATCGCGTCGACTTCCATGTTTTTCAGCTTGTAGAGCAGGTCGATGTTCGAGCCGAGGATCAGGTCGATGTTGAGTTCGCTGCGGCGGATTTTCAGGCCCATGATCAGCTGTGGCACCGTCTTCACCGTCAGCGAATACAGCGAGCCGAGCTTGAAGCGCTCGGCGGAAAATCCGGCGGCTTCGCGGGTCAGGCGCACGCTGTCGACGACGTCGTTGATCAGCTTCTGCGCACGTTCTTCCAGCACATAAGCGCTTTCCAGCGGCGTCAGGTTGCGCCCTTCGTGTTTGAACAGCGGGCAGCGCAGAGCATTTTCCAAAGAGTGAATGGCGCGGTGCACGCTGACGTTGCTGGTCTGCAATTCGGCGGCGGCGCGGGCGAGGTTGCCGGTGCGCATGAAGGCGAGGAACACCTCGAGTTTTTTCAGGGTCAATTCTTCGTCGATCAGCATGGCGCGGACTCTTTTTGGTATCGGGCGATTGTGCCCAATTCCCGCGGGTCGCGCAGGCGAGGTTGAACAGAAACATTGCGCTTTTACGCTCAAGGCCCGAGCCTTGCGCGCTTGCGGTAGAGATTACGAGGTGTGCGACACATGTATCACGGGGAAAAACTCAACGCCTGGACCCATCTGGTCGGAGCCATCGCCGCGTTTATCGGCGGCGTGTGGATGCTGGTGATTGCCAGCCTCGACGGCAGTCCATGGAAGATCGTCAGCGTGGCGATCTACGCCTTCACCTTGCTGGTGCTCTACAGCGCCTCGACCGTGTATCACAGCGTGCGCGGGCGCAAGAAAGCGATCATGAAGAAGGTCGATCATTTCTCGATCTACCTGTTGATCGCCGGCAGCTACACGCCGTTCTGCCTGGTGACGTTACGCGGGCCTTGGGGCTGGACGCTGTTCGGGATTGTCTGGGGGCTGGCGCTGATCGGTATTCTGCAAGAGATCAAACCGCGCTCCGAGGCACGGATTCTGTCGATCGTGATTTACGCGGTGATGGGCTGGATCGTGCTGGTCGCGGTCAAACCGCTGATCGCCGCGCTGGGCACGACGGGGTTTGCCTGGCTGGCGTCGGGCGGGGTGTTGTATACGGTGGGGATTATCTTTTTTGCCCTCGATCACCGGCTGCGGCATGCCCATGGCATCTGGCATCTGTTCGTGATTGCCGGGAGCTTGCTGCATTTTGTGGCGATTCTGTTTTACGTCCTGTAGCCCGGCTGACTGATCGTTCCCACGCTCTGCGTGGTAACGCCTCCTGTGACGCTCTGCGTCACGCTGTTTGGGACGCGGAGCGTCCCGGGCTGCATTCCCACGCAGAGCGTGGGAACGATCAGTCCGGCAAAAAGGTTTAGAAATCACCCCAAAGTTGCTGGGCTACCACCAGCGCCACCACCGGCGCAGTCTCGGTGCGCAATACGCGCGGGCCGAGGCGGGCGGCGTGGAAACCGTTGCCTTTGGCCTGCTCGACTTCGCCGTCCGTCAGGCCACCTTCCGGCCCGATCAGGAACGCCAGCGTCGCTGGTTTGGCATGGCTGACCAGCGGTTCTGCGACCGGATGCAGCACCAGTTTCAATTCGGCTTCGGTCTGCTTGAGCCAGTCCGCCAGCAACACTGGCGGATGAATCACCGGCACCCGTGAACGCCCGCACTGTTCGCAGGCACTGATCGCCACTTGGCGCCAGTGCAGCAAGCGCTTGTCGGCGCGTTCGTCCTTGAGCCGCACTTCGCAGCGTTCGCTGAAGATCGGGGTGATTTGCGTCACGCCCAGTTCAGTGGCTTTCTGAATCGCCCAGTCCATGCGCTCGCCCCGGGACAGGCCCTGGCCGAGGTGGATCTGCAGTGGCGATTCGATTTGCCCGGCGAATTGCTCGTCGATCTGCACGACCACGCGTTTCTTGCCGACATCCACCAAGGACCCGCGAAACTCATGGCCGGAACCGTCGAACAACTGCACCGCATCGCCCTCGACCATGCGCAACACGCGGCTGATGTAATGCGCCTGGGCTTCCGGCAGTTCGTGTTCGCCAGTGCTCAGCGGGGCGTCGATAAAGAAGCGGGACAGTCTCATTTCGGGTCTCTGGAAAGATATGAATCAGTTGGATCGGTGTCGACTTCATTCGCGAGCAGGCTCGCTTGTATGGTTAGACTTGAAGGGGTGGTGGGACGAACAG
>NZ_RCNX01000001.1:0-80804 GCF_004307595.1 Pseudomonas sp. Sample_23 | reverse complement strand
ATGGCCGTCGAAGTGGTATACCGCAGCAGCCGAGATCTGGAGCGCTTGTTCATGGTTTTGTGTATCGCGTAGGTGACTAGTTAGAGCTTGTTGCTGGAGGACGATGGAAGTTTTCTGAGGAAAAACAGTGGCCTAGATGCCACGCAATTCCGGTCAGTGCCAGAAACGATGCTATTTCATGCCTAGATATTTTTGCCCAAGCCTGCCTAGTTAGCTCATTGATCTCAGAATCAGTAAGTTGCTTTACCTATTGGCCATAGAGCGCAGAGCGCTTGGGCTAACCCTTTCAACACTGAATATGAGGATGAGGTCAAAATGGCTGTTGAAACCCTTTACCGCAGTACCCGCGATTTGGAGACTACATTCGTGGATCGAAAATCCGCCGACGCGCACGATCAGATGCTTGAACTGGCAGAGCTTTTAACAGAGGCTTTGCTCAAGAACGTCTCAGGCCTTTCAGAAAAGCACGCTGAAGACGCAAGCATCTACATGGCAAAGAATCGCGCAGTATTCGCTGCAGCTTTCAAAAATAGCGCTTCGGCGCTGAATGAGTTGTTGATTAATGGAGATAGGCACCTTTGAGGCATTTTTTGGGTTCAGGCAGCGGAAATAAATGGTGCAGTTCAGCATCGAGCCGGTGCTTCGATTTTACCCATTGCACATGTATTCGGGCGTTGGCTACATACAATCAGCCAAGGGCCTACCCCTGCTGTTCGCCAGCTTCAGTATGACTCGATTGAGCGATGGGGCCAGAAGCACTAGTAAGCTATTTTCCAATATTGGTAAAGCCCTCAACCTTGCCCTCGGTTTGCGCCTGATGAGGTCGAAAAACCTTCGGCGTAAAACCATAGCGCTCGGCCAGGCTCAACGTTATCGAAGAACAGCTTTCACGCCTCCCGCCGAAGAGGCGCAAGGCTTTTACAATTCCGAAACACAATGCGTCGGAATTTCACGACGAGAGAAAACGACATAGCTGGCCTGGCTCCAGCCCAACGTTGCAACCAATTCCATAAATGGATCACGGCCACGCCGGATTGCCGACACGTTGATAAACTCGAAAACCTCAACGCAATACTCTGGAGGCGTGACGTCGCCAGAACGTCAACTCGACTTGTTTAAATTCACGACCAGAGTGCGTTGCATATGTGGGAATCTGGGTGCGGCCAGCCCCCTGCTCGCCTAGCGTTGCTTGAACTTACCCAGATGAATGCCAGCATCGAATATTTTTTCGAAATGAGCGCAGTGAGAGGAGCCAGGTTCACCAATTGAATACATCTTCCCACTGTCGACCAAGTGGGTGACACAGGATGGAAAACCCTTTTCACTACGGAACATCACCACTTCCAAGAGGGGCTCCAGCTTCCAGCCGCCACTTTCGTTGTAGCCATCGGGGGTCGCGATGTAAGCGGCTTCCAACCATACGAACTCCGTGCGCGCGAGCACAGCGTCTGCCAACTCTGCCGCCGTTGGCAGCATCAACATCGTGCGCATCTCTTCACTGCCGAAATCTTGCACGACCTGGAGGTAATACCAAGGCCACAGCACTTCGTGCTCGACGTGGGTCCAAAACTGAACTCCATCCGTTCCTCTGGGTGCAGGAAACACTGCGGACTGCTCAGTTGTCTTAAACACACGGCCACCTAAATGTGAATGTATATCAGATAGCACCCAATATACTTGGTGGTCTTATGTTACCCGTTATCGCTTGATCTTGCCATTTTGTAGGGCTACAAAATGGACATACGGCACTCCTTTGGACAAGCGCTAAAGCTCGCTCGCAAAAGCAAGGGTTTGATCCAAGAAGATTTTTCGGTGGTCAGCAGTACAAACTTCATCAGCCTGCTAGAAAACGGTAAAACTAGCCCCACGTTGCAAAAACTCGAGTCAATCAGTTCAACTCTAGGCACCCACCCACTGGCCTTGCTGGCTTTGGCTTATGCGCTCGACAGCGGCTCGTCCACAGACGTAGACCTGTTGCTTAACCGGGTGCATGAAGAAGTCCAAAACTTCCTCAGAAGTCAGGTCTGAAACCTTGGTTGCTGCCTCGACGTGATCCTGTGCCCATCGTACGAACGACGTGAATGGCCAAGTGTTCGTTGGTTCGGTAGACAGATTCGCCAACGCTTTTGATCTCAAGGAGCAACTGGACACCTTGGACAACGTTGAACTAGGCTTCCGGCGAAGGCATCCATGTAGATGTGATTGGGATGAATCGGGCGACCTCAACGCTGGCGGATCGCTTCGGTATACATGTCAAACCGGACGGTATTGACACGCTGGTGAAGCATCAATAGCGATCGCGGGTCACAATTTCCTACCCCGCCTGCTTCCCTATATACAGATCAATCGGAGGCTGTTGGTCTGTGGCAAGCGGTCAATGATGTTTATCGGACGCTTAATAATGGCGCGCAATCGGAGAAATCTGAATTCTCAAACTTTCACACTGTCATCACTAGACACGTAGCGCTAAGCAGGGATTTTCAGGAGCTCAAACGTGCTGACATACCGAATGCTGGCCCACGTTTCCAATCCTGAATTCAGGATGAGCAACCAAAGGGCAAAGCCATTTATGACTTGCAGGAGTTCCGTAAATGCATGGCCGCGTTCGTCTTAGGGACATTCCTATGACGTTACGAAGAAACGGTTTGTGAAGGCCGCTCGAGCCAGATCTACCTTTAGGCTCACTGTGGCCTTCATGTCAGTGGTTGGCTCGGCATTTCTTACAGTCGAAGGTTGGAGAACATGGCGCGACTATCGCTCAGCTTTCGCGTCAGCCCGTGACTCGGTCACCAACCTGGCTCGTGCAACTGCCCAGCACGCAGAGGATGCTATTCGCCAAGTCGACATTTTGACCGCAGCACTACGTGAACAGATCGAAGGCGACGGGATACGAGGCATCAACGTCCCTCGAATTCATAATCTGCTGGTTCAGCAATCAAATTTAATGCCACAGCTTCATGGACTGTTTATATACGGCCCTGATGATCAATGGATTGTGACAGATAAAGAGATCACCTTCGAAACTGCCAATAACGCTGACCGCAATTATCAAATATCATCGCTCGCACAGGAGTCGTGATGTTCGCATAGGAGAAGTAGTAAGAAGTAAATCAACAGGCGATTTGATTACCCCCATATCTCGCCGGTTGAATAATCCGGACGGTTCCTTCGCTGGCGTCATGCTAGGAACGTTAAAAGTAAGTTATTCCGTGGGCTATTACGGTGACTTCAGAATCGACGACAAAGGCGCTCTAGTATTAGCCTTGCGCACAGGAACGATTCTAGTTCGGCGTCCTTTTATCCCATCTGTGTGGGTAAGAGTCTTGCGAATAGTGAGATTTTAGGCTCCTCCTTCCTTCCGCCAACGAGGGAATCGTGGAAATCAAAGCCGTCATTGACGACACGGAACGTTTATATATTTATCGGGCGCTCAGCACCTATCCCCTCGTAGTAGAAGCGGGGCTATCTGTTGAATCCATTATCGCCCCCTGGCGCCGTGGCCTGATAAGAACGGGCATCGTGCTTTTCTCATTGATCGGCGTGCTCGCTGTCTTCGCTATCATGGTTCTAAGCCAGCTTCGTCAAAGAATGTTAGGTAAGAGAGAATTGCGATACGCGCACAGGGCAATGCGAGATATGGCGATGCACGATAGTCTCACTGGACTAGCAAATGACGTCGATTGGACAGTGCATTAAACGACGAAATACGACTCGCTAGCGCCAAGGGACGTTGCTATCTTTGATACTGCTGGATGTTGATTACTTCAAGCGCTACAACGATCGAAACGGGCACGCGGCCGGCGACAACTGTCTCAGCGCTGTCGGGGCAACGATTGCCCAAGCGGTAAAGAGACCTGGAGATCTAGCCGCTAGATATGGAGGAGAAGAATTTGCCGTACTTCTACCCAATACTGACCAAGTAGGCGCGGTGCTCGTCGCGGAGGTATATTGGGAGCAATTCGAGCATTGAGAATTGAGCATTCCAACCATCCGCTAGGACACGTCACCGCCAGCGCGGGTATCGCTGTTTGTCAGCCTGTTGAAGTGAACATTACCCCCACCGACCTCATTAACGCTGCTGACGAAATGCTCTATGTGGCCAAAGAAAATGGCAGAAATCGGTATTGCACCGCAGCCAATGATCATAATTCACGTTAAATAAAGTAATCCTTCAGACAATCCATTCCTGCATCGCCTCCTTTGAGTCACGAACCTGAACCTTTCGAAGTTGGCTGCCTGCTCGATTTAAAATTTCTTCCCCTTGTTTCGCTCAAATTGTGTACGCAAAAGCTCGGGCACCAGAAGCTTGATGATTCCTTCCCTAACCATATGCCAATGGACGTCAGATTGGCAGCTCTGCTTCTTGCTCGATATAGGTAGCCAGACGCACGTGTCGAGCATTACTAAATGCATTGAAGCTCCCTTTGAATTTGCTGATCGCTAGACTCGGCCGTGACAATCAACGGATAATGGCTAGTATACATACTGGTTATGCCCATTGAGCCGCGCAGACTGGATCAAACCCATGATCGCCGCCGCACGTTACCGTTACGTAACGAGCCAGCGAACGGCCAGTTTGAGCGCGCAAGAGCCCAAGGCCGGATTTGTTTCTCGCACCAGTTGTTATCGTTCGGCACAGCACCATCAGCGCTATCCAGCGCTTGAGTCTGCCTTGTAGCCAGCGAAGTCATCGCAGACCAGCTTCCCGTTCCATTGGCCGAGGAAATTTCGAACATGTTCGCCAGCATGGCTCGGGCTGAAGTCGTAAACGACCGCCGCCAGATCGGAGAACTGACTTCGCCGCCACTGGCCCTTTCCGAGAACTTATAGTAGGGAGCCTCCATTAAGCCTCAAAAAGAGGAGTAAGTGTTCGAGCGTCCTTTTTGGCTGCCCAGATTTCCTTACGACCTACTATCAATAAAACCATTTTTTCATGGCCGCCAATAAGATGCCGCTGCCATGAGCCTAAATCTGTAGATGATGGAGAGGGGGAGTCCTCCGGGTGGGTATGCCATTCTCCGAGATATTGAAGCATCCCTGACGAACTGATGAAGGCTTCATCTACCGCAATCTGATGATGCGGCCCTCTTCTGTCCACAAAGCATCGGCGCCTGATATCGCCAGGTCCAGGCTCGGATATCTCATGCACCACCATGTGCGGTCCTCGACGCTCTCCGATGAGTACACCGGCAGCTTCGGTGCTAAACCAACCTAACTGGCGGTAGGCCTGCATTTTTCTTAGAGGAGCGGGCATGATCACAAGCAACCCACCATGTTCATCTGTAAATGTAAGCTCAGTATCAATCATGGCAAATGGGACAGTTGCGTTGTCGAGGTAAGAGTCGAGCTTGCTTGGAACGACTGCCGTCCAGCATGTGCTCGCTGTACGTCCAACTAAGGTATGGCTCCAAAATTGAAAGTACAGCTTCCTGCATCATCGCCGCAGAGATAACGCTGACCGCCGCGTCATAGGGTGTGAAGGTATTTCCGCAACTGACGAAGCGTTCCTTGTCCGCATTGATTTTGCTGAACCGCAGGTCCAAGCCATTTTTGTAAAAGGCTGGATCGGTAACCATACACCCATAGCAGCAACTACCATCGTCAATCATCACTTTCGATGAGCGACCGTTGCCGTCGTTGAATCCGTGAACAATCTTGGGACGCTTGTCGATCGGTATTGTGCGAACTACGTGAGCCAAGCGTTTAGCGACTGGAGGCCGGCCAGTCGCATCAATGACGATGTCGTACTGTTTCAGCAACTCAGGGGTAATTGAAAAGTGAGAGGGTTTTCCCTCTACCTTACAATTCAAATGTGTAGAGGATTTGAGCGTTGCAGCTAAAGCTTTTGCTTTGTTCTGCCCAAAATCCACGGTTGAGAGTGGATGGCGTCCAAAGTTTTGAGGGCCGAATGAGTCGTCGTCGTAGAGATCAAATCGAGCGTTTCCGCAACCTGCGCCTGACCGAAGCAGCAACCCACATAGATACCCACCTATGGTTCCACAGCCTAGGAGCGCAATGCGTTTAGTACTCAAGTCGCCGGTCGCTGATCGACGGCGGTTGCGGCCCAAAATCGTCTTTCTGTCTGCTCTGGTTACCCCAAGTCGAGAGAATTTTTGAACTGAGCGCTTGGCGGAAAGACATGTGATCAGCGTCTTCGATTTGACTACACGCCCCGTATTCTTCTTCCGGTTGTTTTTCTGGGGATAGGTATTCAATCCCGTAGCAGCGATATCGAGTTCAACAAAGAGCCCTACTAAGTCCTGGTGACGAACATCGAAAAGAAGCACATGGCGTTTCACCGGATTATGCACAAAGTGATCCAGAAGGCGGCTACGAGCACTCAGATCTACCTCGGTAAGCCACTGCAGTAGTTCCCGGAGATTTTCTGGCGGCCATTCCACACCAGCTAGGCGGGAAGGGTTGATTGCAAAATAGCTGGTGAGAATCGTCCTCCCTTCTTGCTTCGTAAGGCGTCTTTGCCGTAGCCACTCATTGAATTCGCTTTCGTCCTCTTTCTCATAGGCAACCCACTCCTCACCTGAGGTCTTTCCTGGGTTTGCTAATCCACTCTCATTGAGAGTCACATAACATTGCATTTCTAATTTTTCTGATGCATCTGAGAGAAGATATAGCTTCTTCTTGGGCAGCCAATAGGATGAGAACTCGCCCTCCATTTCCCGGTCATCGGGTAAACCTTGATCCGCTGAGGTGACTGCGGCATCTAGTGTTGTTTGGATTTGACAATCGACCTGCAGATACAGCTCCTGAAGATTATTCGCATCCCAGTCAGCTTCCATCTCTCGGGCATAGCACAGGTACCACCCAAGATTGACATGTGGCAGCAATCGACTCTTGTACTGGTCAGGCTTTTTGAGAATGTACGCATTAGGTAAAGTGATATAGGGATCTATAGGGAGGCTCAAAGCAACGCTGAATTCGCCCCCCATAGTTCCATAAGATTTGACGTAAAAGCCTTTGGCGGGGTTGAGGAGACGCAGAGGCGTGCCTTCGGGGATTTGCTGGGCCTTGGTGTATTGATACCCGCATCCCAGCAATACCTGATGAAGTTCACTAAGCATCTAGTGTTAACCGCTCGCCATCGTGGTGCTGATGGTCGTAGCTTGAGCGCCACGTGTAGGCTCATTGGCAAACGCAGGGGCAGACTTTTCACTTACGATAAGGTCGCTTTGGAGTACCCGCTGGCCAAACGCACGATTGATGGATTCGAGAGCGAGCTCTTTTGATGAGCACTGCTGAGCATCAATCAAAATACCGTATAGCTCAGAGAGTCTCGCCATGATTTCCAACTCACGCTCCCCGTGCTCGATTCGCGGCGGAAAGAGCGGTTTTTCGTCAGTGTGGTCTGGGCTTTCCACCCCATTTGAGAACTCGTCAGGGAGGTACTTTGCGAGCATTCTCATCGTAGCCCCAAGATCATTTTTATCGTGTGCAATACGATCGAGAATACTGACGGTAGCGGCCATTAGCGAAATGGACGAAGGACCACCACCCTTTTCCCATTGAACATCTCGCCACGCCTTCATAAAGCGGCAAATACTGCGCAGGTGAGGACCAATACGTCGACAGCTATCGTTGAACCAGTCTTCGACAATTTTGGGATCGCTCTTCATCCACTTTTGATCGCCTTCGCGCAACGCCAGGTTCACGCAGTCCTCATCAAGCTCATAGTCGGCACTCTCTAATGAAAGAGATCCATTTATCGAGTCAAAGACTGTACTACGACTTTTCGCCAGGGCTGCTTCCTTGAGCAAAAACTGGTCTTTTGGAATTGCATACATAGGGACATCAATGTGTGTGTACTCTGCGGGAATTTTGATTCGAGCACAGGTTCGCTTGGCCTCAAACTGCCAGCCTTCGTTTTCATGCACCAACGACTTCAGGGATGAGTCCACAAGAAGCAGGAGCAGTTGGTGCCCAATGATGGGGCGATCTTCAAAGATGGCCATTGGGAGATACGTGCCATCATCTATGTCCATTTCCTGAGGCGGAGTGGCGTACGGGTAATTTAGTGTATCGTACTGAAAACTCCCCTGCGTCCAGAAGCGCGGTGTAAGAGCCAGGAAGGCTTTCCGAGCTTCATCATCCATGTCTCTGAGAAGCTTTGCCGCCTCAGCCTGAGCTTGCGGGCTAAGATATTTCAACCGAGTGTTCGCAACTCGAGCTGTAATACTTTCAAGAGAGATGTCCGTGCTGAATGTTTTAACGACCTCTTTCGCTTCGTTGAAAACATCTTTTGTGCGGTTTCGGACTAGGTCACGCAACCCTTTAAGCTTCGCGACACGAGGCTCTGCTAATCTCAACTTACCAATGAGCCCGTCAGTGCTGTCGTTGTAGTAGCGGTGGAAATTCCAGCTCATAGCTTTTGCTCCTGCTGAACGGGGCCAGGTAAAGTAAAGGGCGGTGCCTGTTGTTTGAAGAAAGCTTGCAATAAAGGGTTTTTGGTGAACTCGTTCGTAGCCAGCTGTTTTCCCCGGCTAGCGAGGTTACGCAAGCTACTTTCACTGGCGTTATCCAGAGTGATGTCGGATGCTGCCTCGTTAGGAACGATATCGTCCAGGTAGACGTAATTTTCTGATGCGTTATGGGTTCTGAGCTCCCGCTCCAACATTGCTTTATGAAGCTGCTGATTCGCAGTCATGGTAGTCAGCACCAACCGCTCACCAATGCCCCACAATCCGAGATAGCCGTTGTTGCGTTTTGACTCCAGCGCGGCTGGACTGACCGTATACTCCTCACCTAAAGTGCCGATATTCAATATCTTGACATCGGCAACTGTGGCATCCGGAAAGTCGCTGGTCATGTCCCGGAAAACTTCATGTAGTCCGATGAAGCTTGGATTGTTTGCAACCAAGCCTCCATCAGCGAAGTACGCATCTAAGTCCACGCAATGATGAGGCGCAAAATAGGTAGGTGCAGCCGATGTCGCCATTGCTGCATCTATCAGCTTGAGGCGACCGTCACGATTGAACGCCGGATTATGGGGAGTTTTGAAAAACTGCGGTTTGCCGGTGGAGAGGTTCACAGCAGGAATCATGACACGACGTGTCAAGTCACCAAATGTGGCTTCGGCTCCAATCATGCTTACGACGGCGTCATAGAGTGGTTCGCTGCTGTATCGTGCACTAAAAGCAGCCTTCAATTTTTTCCGCCAAGAGCTTATGCGCGGAAAGATTGAGGGGGCTTGGACACGGAAGACCGCCTCTAGCTCCCTTGCACTTTTTCCGGATGCGAGCCCTAACGCCAGAATTCCACCAATTGAGGTGCCAGTAATCAGGTCGAAGTACTCTCCTGCTTTTACGTTCGACTGTCCGGTCTGTTGTTCAATGATTCGCTCAATCTCAGCGAGCACATTGATGGTAAACAGACCTCTAGCCCCTCCACCATTTAGGCTAAGAATTTTGATGCTACCGCTATGTGCCGCCATGGAACGCTCCATCGTAGTGGCCTTATAATGCTAAAATGACGTCGTTTCTGTAGATTTCAAGAGGCCAGCATAAAGTTATTTTTTTGAGATGACGCTACGAGGCGGCTGGGCAGTGTCCGCTCGATTGGGACAACTCTAGGTCTGAGTTCCGGAAAAGTGTCAATCTACTACGATTTTTTGCGGCGTTAAGGTCGAACCAGCGCGTATCCCCCGTCAAACCAAATGCTGCTCGTGGCGGAAAATGTCAATCCTCCCCCCGAAGTTCGCCGTTTCGTGCTGTAGAAGCATTGTTTCGATAGCCTTTGGTTTCGGGGGAGGGGGACCTGTCAAACCTTATCATGCCATGGTACTGGCGAGCCTTACCGATAACTTCATCTTCTGTCTCCTTACGCTAGCGGGCCTATGAGTGGCCGGAGTCACCGTATCGCGTGGAGCGGCACGCCGTTATTGGTAGACACCCAAGCGAGCGCGGTCGAGATAGTCCTTCACAACTTTGAAACCCACTGAGGTATCGAGTATCTCGAATGGAACAATCCCTGACAGGTGCTTACACGACCGTCCAAGCCAATTCTCAGCGAGCGTTTGAGAACCGAAGACGGTCACTGCTAGCTCAAGCCCCTGTGCGTATTGGAGCGCTACAGCGCTCTGCCGGGGACTCAATCGGACTTTGTTGTGGGGTTTACTCAGCCGTTGGATGGTCCGAGCGGACTTTCCTATTATCCGCTCCAGGAGCTTGTGAGCTTTGAATAGACTCGATGAGCGGACCATAGCCTCAACATCGCTAAGGGCGAAACCAGCCTGGACAAGGCGCAGGATGTCAAGATGACTTAAGCCTCCTTTCTCAGCATGGGTCAACTGAAACGTCGGCGATTGAGTAGCGGCCCCTGTTTGAGGTCTAAAGAATGAAGAACTCATTGGACTGACCTCCCATGGGTCTGGATGCCAGATTATATCCGTCTCGCATTGTAGTGATCAGCCGCTTCGAAAGGTGAGTTAATCCACCTAGGATCGCTGGATCGCTCAAGAACTAGTCCACTTCCAAACACCGAAACAACTCCGGCAGCACTTGCGCAGCGATGCCTATTAACATGTTCTTCATATCGCCCCAGACTCACATCCGCAAGGTTTACGTGGTCACCGTGGCTATCACTCTGATGGCCATCACGGGCAGGTCCGCTGCCGGCCCCACTAAGGGGACAGATTGGTGCCTCAGTGTCCATCTTATCGTAACTATCCAATGCGGTTCGTCCCAGGCGACTAACTATTTCTGAGCCGCTGCAACGCTGCCCGTCGAGCAATTCTGCCTGGCGCTATTTGGATGACTGAGCGCACAGCCGTCTGGTGTAACCGCTCTGCCCCGCATCCGAAACCAAGCCCGATACCATCGTGTAATCGTCCCGCTTTGAATGCTCTGTTCTGATTACTCCTGACTGTGATCCAGACCTAAGTGCCAAGGACACTGCGAAAAATGCCCGTGCGTTCGAAGATCAGGAGACACAGATGGGGGGCGGGAAGAGCGTTGTATACCGTCAGGATTAACACAAAAGGGTCTTGCGACGGTGGTTACTCTCAAAGTGATGACGGCTGCTTAAACATCAGGCACTCGCTTCCGGGATTCGATAACAGCGGGACGAATTCGGAACAGCTTTCCCGATCTAATTGGTCGACCTGTTTCGACGCGGCGCTGGGCCTGGGAGCACTGAAGCAGAAGTTGTCACTACCGGTTGACGTCTCTATCGATGCCGAGGTCGACATTCGCCTCAATCGAGAAGCGTACTTTCTAAGTGATCGGTTGGCCGTCCGCTTGCCGACACTGGGCCGCGAGGTTGCGCACGAACTGATCTACATCGCCCACTAGACATGCTCTGCCTCCAAACCCGTCCGTGGCAATGTCGAGGTTCAGCTCAGTCTCCGCTGAGCTCAGTGCTAATCACTTTCCCCACTTGCGATACGTGCAACGAACGTTAGAAGCGCGGAATTAGTAACCATGGCGGCCGCCACGTCTGGTGTCGTGCGCTTTCATTGACCAGCACATTTGATGCAGGCTTTTCACCAACCATAAAAGTAAGGGGTACGATTATGAAAAAATTGACGACAGCAGCCGGCGCACCGGTGGGCGATAACAACAACTCTCAAACAGCTGGTCCTAGAGGGCCTGTGTTATTGCAAGACGTTTGGCTACTAGAGAAGTTGGCACACTTTGACCGTGAAGTTATTCCTGAACGCCGCATGCACGCGAAGGGATCAGGCGCATTCGGGACTTTCACGGTTACTCACGACATTACCCGCTACACAAGAGCAGACTTATTTTCTAGCATTGGTAAGACCACGGATGTATTCGTCCGATTTTCTACCGTGGCCGGCGAACGCGGAGCCGCCGACGCCGAGCGTGACATTCGCGGGTTTGCCATCAAATTCTATACCAGCCAAGGCAACTGGGATCTGGTGGGCAATAACACACCGGTGTTTTTTCTGCGAGATCCGTTGAAGTTTCCAGACCTCAATCACGCAGTCAAACGCGATCCACGTACAAATATGCGCAGTGCCAGAAACAACTGGGATTTCTGGACACTGTTGCCCGAGGCGTTGCATCAAGTCACGATCGTCATGAGCGACCGCGGACTACCGCACTCTTATCGTCACATGCACGGATTCGGCAGCCATACGTTTAGTTTTATTAGTCCGGCGAATGAACGTTTTTGGGTGAAGTTCACCTGGAAAACCCAACAAGGCATCAAAAACTTGACTGATGAGCAAGCCTGCGAACTGGTCGGCGATGATCGCGAAAGCGCTCAGCGGGATTTGTACACCAGCATTGAGGAGGGTCGCTTCCCCCAATGGAAACTATACGTTCAAATAATGCCAGAAGCGGAGGCTGGGTCATATCCGATCAACCCTTTTGATTTGACCAAGGTCTGGCCGCATAGAGATCATCCTCTGATCGAAGTCGGTGTCCTTGAGCTCAACCGCAACCCGGACAACTATTTTGTCGACGTCGAACAAGCCGCCTTCAATCCTGCGAACGTCGTGCCTGGCATCAGCTTCTCACCAGACAAAATGCTTCAGGCTCGATTGTTTTCCTATGGCGATGCGCAACGCTATCGTGTGGGCGTCAATCATCATCAAATTCCGGTAAATGCCCCCCGATGCCCAGTCAACAATTATCACCGGGACGGACAAATGCGTACCGACGCAAACGTCGGAAGCACCATCGGATATGAGCCCAACAGCCATGAAAAATGGGTAGAGCAACCCGATTTCCGCGAGCCGCCTCTATCATTGCAAGGAAGTGCCGGGCACTGGAACCACAGAGAAGACGACGACTATTTTTCTCAACCCGGCGCCCTATTTCGGCTGATGGACTCAGCCCAGAAACAAGCGCTGTTTACCAACACTGCGCGATCAATCCGTGGGGCTAGCGCACAGGCGAAGCAGCGCCACATCAATCACTGCACACAAGCTGATCCGGAATACGGATCAGGCGTGGCCCAGGCAATTGAGCTACTAGGTTGATTGAAACGCTATCTGCAAGAGCAAATAGGAGCTTCGCTCCGTTTGCTCTCGCCCTCTCGGCCCGAAATATCCCCGCTATCTTCATGGCTACCGTTGCTGTTAATCGTACAACTAATGCAACTATTCGGCTGTACGCGGTTAGAAGTAAGAACTGCAATACGTCTCCTGACTCGTCTATCAAAATGCAGTCGATACGCTTGATCCGAACGGGGGAGGAACTCATCTTGCAGGCCCGATAGAAGTGGCCTATGCAGCAGTTGCCTTTAATACCCTGCGGGAGCGCATCGCGACTCACATAAAAGAGCGCATGCAACTATTGGCTGCCATTTCTCACGATTTGCAGACCTCCATCACGCGTATGAAACTGCGCGCCGAGCTCATGGAAGACTCCGTAGAGAAGGACAAACTCTGTAAGGACCTGAGCGAGATGCAGCATCTGGTAGGAAGGGGTGGCATACGCGCGCAGCATGGATGGTTCAACTGAGACCAGCCGCCGGCTCGATCTGCATTCGTTCCTCGACAGCTTGAAATTCGATTATCTGGATACTGGAAAAAGCGTGGATCTAAACGTGGAAATCGGCACCGTTATCGATACACGGCCGCCTGCACTGCGATGAGTGCTTGTGAACCTCGAGGACAATCCGCTGAAGTTTAGCACAGAGGTCCAAATCACCGTTGAACCCCAAGCGAACAAGAGCTTAGTGATCCAGATCTTGGATCGTGGTCCAGGAATTGCCGAGGACAAATTGCCAGAAGTGATTAAACCGTTCTATCGCGTGGAAAACTCGCGCAAGCGTGACACGGGCGGTACAGGGCTGGGCCTGGCAATTTCTCAACAACTAACGCTAAAACTTCAAGGTACTTTAGTACTGTACAACCGAGAAGGTGGCGGACTGTGCGCTCAACTGATACTACCCAGTAGCTCGTCTGATTCTTCGAGGAGGAACAGCACCATCGGATAAGGCGGTGCCATTCATTTACTGCGCCAGCCCACTGGCTGCATCGACTATTTTATTCACGAATCAGAAACGCCCGCGGGGACTCTCCCATCGCCCGACGAAACATTGCGCTAAACGCACTTGCGCTAACATAGCCCAGATCCCGGGCAATCAACCCGATTGACTCGCCCTTCTCGAGCCGGTTCAAGGCGCAGGCCAATCGCACCTGTTGCACCCATTGGCGGAAAGTCAGGCCTGTTTCCTTGAGAAACAGGCGGATCAACGTGCGCGAACTGGTACCGACTTTATCTGCCCAATAATCTACGTTGCGTGCGTGTCCTGGCGTGTCGAGAATAGCGTTGCACACCACCAACAGCCGGCGGTCTACCGGCCACGGAATCTGAAGCGGCAATGTTCGTGCACACTCCAGCTCACTAAGAATCAGAGCTACGACGTGACTATTGCGGCCCTCGAGTAAATATTCGATGGGTTCACTGGCCAGCACCAGTATCAGTTCGCGTAATAGCAGAGAAACGTCCACGACTCGGCAGCTGTCTCCGTAACTGGCGGCGACGTCGGCTTCTATGTAGATGGAACGCATCTTGACCGGGCTGAGCATCAATTGATCATGTTCTTCTCCGGCGGGTATCCACAGAGCTCGTTTAGGCGGGAGAAACCACAGACCACCAACGGTCGCAACACGCATGACACCGCTGATGGCATACAACAACTGGCCATGGCGATGTGTATGCGGGGGATTGTATTCCCCGGCCATCTGGTTGCGAGCCAACGCCGTCACCATCCGCGGTACGTCCTGATAGTCCAGGTAATCCACACTGCGTCCGTCCAAATCTTCGGCTTCGCTGACAATCCGTATTTTTCGCTTCATCAATCACACTCACCAATTGGGTTGCAATGCCGAAGCCTCTGACATTGTCACTTTGAAGACATAAGCTGGCACCTGCCGATTCTTTTGTAGCGCTACGATCGCCCTTGATCACATTTCAGACATTAAGGGTACGTAGAGAATGGGCCCCACCAACACCTCTCCTAATGCAGCCGATAAACATAGTGTGCCTGCAGTCATCGGCTTATTGGTTCTTTCCATTGCATTACGTCCTGCAATTGTTTCCATCGGTCCCATCTTGCTGCTGATTCAAGACCAATATGGTTTGACTTTTACCCAGGCGGCGTTGCTGACCTCAATTCCAGATGTATGCATGGGCGTCTTCGCCTTACTGGCACCAAATCTTAGTCGGCGCTTTGGTACCGACCGTTGCGTGATTGCAGCGTTGGTTTTGCTTGGCGCTGCTTGCTTGGTGCGGGCAATATCTCCGGATGCCCTTTTTCTATTGTTCAGTACATTTCTGGTCAGTATCGGAATTGCAATCGCTGGTGCTCTCATCGGCGGTTGGATAAAAGCTTACTTTCCACTTCGGCCAGCATTTTTCATGGGGATCTATGCCGCTGGCCTTAGCATAGGAGCGACTCTTTCTGCGGTATTCACTGCGCCCATTGCTGAGTTCGCTCAAAGCTGGCGTGTGGGTGCAGGAATCTGGAGCTTACTGTGTGTCACAGCTGTAATAAGTTGGTTGTGGATGGTCCGACGGTTCGCAGCTTCCGAACCGAAGGTCAATACCGTTATTAACCGATCGGCCGTGACCAGGATGCCTTGGAGCAATCCTCAAGCGTGGCTCGTAGCGCTTTATTTCGGCTCGAGTCAATTCGTCGTCTATGCCCTCTTCGCCTGGTTAGCGCCTGCATCTACCGAAACCGCTCTAACGACCCTGCCCGCCGGTGTGTTACTTGGGGTATTTACAGCGGCATTTGCAATCGCAAGTGTCGGTGCTGGCCTGATCCCTGGAAGGGCCCATGACCGTCGTGGTCTTTTGGGAGTCAGCACCGTACTTGCACTCATTGGTACGGCGGGCATGGCGTATGCTTCAGAAACTTCGCCGATTCTTTACGTATTGCTTGTGGCAACCGGTCTAGGTATGTCCTTCACAGTTGGAATGACGTTGCCACTGGACAATTCCAAAACGCCTGCAGAAGCCGGGGCTTGGACCGTCTTCATGCTTTTCATAGGCTACCTGATTGCAGCATTGGGCCCCGTCTGCTTCGGCGCGCTGCGTGACTATACTGGAAGCTACGAGCTTGCTTATGACATGCTGTTTGCGGTACTTCTTTTTATGCTGTGCCTGACGCCAATTCTGAAGCCGGCATCCCAAACGGAATTACGGGTGCCGGCGACGTGACATCGCAACGGTTTAATGTCGACGCGTACAGATGAGCCTCAAAAAGAGATCGGATGTGTTGAAGGCCTACTAAGGGACATCTGGCAGATGTGCATCATTTATCCTGGCCGCATCCTTGACCGGCGGTAAGATAATCCAGCACCTTCGACTTGCCAGCCGAATCTAAATAAGCCAGTCGCGCATTAACTACACCGCAACCGGATGAAAGTTTTTCACTGAGAGAAGTGACTTTGGCAATGTCCAACTGATCGCCGTACATGTAGGCGTGCGAGGATACATTCTCTTGGGCATTTGCGGCGACGGCGCCGAGGCTAAGGATGGCGAGCAATGAAGCGATGTTGAGGTTTTTCCAGTTCATGACGAAATCTCCAGTTATCGAATGAGCGATCCAGCAAAACAGCTTGTGCTGCTGCGATGGCGCCCATTTTCCGCCGCTGAGGTATCCAGTATGTGTCACAACCCCTCCGCAAATTAAACAGTTCGTATCGGCAGGGGCTCAGATACATAAAATTACGATTTCAGCTCATCCAAACACGACTATTAAACGGCATGTTAGACCGTCCTATTGTGTAGTAAATGTGATAAAATATGTGAGTTACTAACAACAAAATTGCGATTACTTAAAAGTGCAAAAAACACATAACTACCTGAGTGCCTTATGCCGTCATGCGAATACTTCGTGGGGGTGCGTTTAGAGGAAATCTACAAGGACGTTTATATTTCCGTAAACAGCTTTAGAGTAGGGAAAAGTCTGAAGGGCAGCATTGCTCAGGCGCAGTGCAGTATCAATATCGCATAGTTACGCCACTACAAGTCCTTACAGCGCCGCTGAGATTGCGCAAACCCCCTTCAACGTCGAAAAATGGGGGCAGGTTTACTTTCTGCCCCCATTACTGGGCTGCAACTGTTAAACCAGTTCAGCTTTCGCTATGTCGATCTTCGCCTTGATAGCTTGCTGCTCCGCTCTGCCTTTTTCCTTAGTCAATTCCTCGACTCTCTTGTCGAGAGAAACTTGCTCTTCGGGAGACATTTTTTCATATTCTTCCTTACTTACGCCCGTCAATTGTTCTCTGAGCTTTTCGGCATCGGATTGGTTCATGTAATCCTTGAATAATTCCGATGCGGTTTTTTCGGATGATGATGGGGATTGGTAAGCACTTGTAGCCAACTCATTAGCTGCTAGCTCATTGCTGTTTGCGGAAAATGTGCCGTCCTGATTGGCAGCCGCTGCAATGGGCAGCAACGCCACGCCCGCACCTTCAGCGCTTTCAGGTGTGGATGATGCCTTCCTCAAGTTAACCATCATTTTCGCAAAAGCTTCATCGAAATTCTTTAAATCATTCGAATCCGTCGAAGTCTTGGGTTGACTAACTCCAGAGACACCAGACTGAAAGGTTTGGCCTTGCAATCCCAAGTTAACAATCGAATCCTTTAATACCATATTCGTGTTAATAGCGGCCTTGCTCCAAGACGCCATGGAGAGGTCGCGGCTTCCAATAATCATGCGTAACTCCTTATATAGGAAAAATATAGCACTGCACTTCAATCGAAGCAAAAAATATGCCATCCCTACACGCATTCGCGTTAAGTCTAAGTTTTGAGCGCTTCCAACCTGCTCTTGTCGCTGAACAGCAACGGCATCAATAAAAATCCTCTTTAACGCGGCAATAATTTGCCGCTGCATCTCGGTTTTTGCCGCCCATCCTTATGACACTTACACAAAAAACCGCGAGTTTGTAGCGTCGCGATGCCTCAACCGCGCGCGATAACAACTGGACGGAACGCATCGACTTTTTTCTTACGAGCGTTAGGATGATAAATGGGCATAGGAGATAAGACACTTACCGGTTGCCCAATCGAAGTGTCTACTATTAAGCGCTAACACCGCATAACTGGTAAGCCTCATCCAGTAACGTCATGCTCACGCCGCAACACTCAATTTTGGCAACCTCCTTATTCCCAGGTTGCCGGATCAGTTAAACCGATGACGTAGAGGGATCCAATCATGGCCGAAGGTTATCGCACGAGTTGCCTGAGTAAAGCTGAGCGGCTCGGGAACGCCGAGTTACACGCGTTAATGGCCGGTGTGCTCAGGCGTGAGAGGCGTGAATCACTACAACTTTTCGCGGCTGTCACTCCGTTACTCATCGCATTCTATGACGGCCAGGTGCAGGCCGGGCGAATCAAGCGTGGCGCGACAGCGGGCCTGGTTCAGGAAGCGTTCAAGACGCTTTACCTGGGACAGCCAGGTTATGACCCAAACTTACCCTTCCGGGCGTGGGTTCTCGAAGTCGCGCGAACCACTCTACAGAGCAATTCGGGTTCAGAACCGGTTTTCGATGCGCTCACAGGTGTGGCGGTGCGCAACCGCCCGCAAGCCATGCAAGTTACGTGATTCGATCTTTTGATATCGCGTTGTCGACGCTAGGAAATATTCATGATCAATATCGAGAAAACCCTCTACACCGGACATACCTACACAACAGGAGGTCGAGAGGGCTGCGGCCGCAGCCATGATGGACGACTTGACCTCAAGCTTTCTCCTCCCGGCGCGCCCGGAACAGGTACCAACCCGGAGCAATTGTTCGCAGTCTGTTGGTCAGCCTGTTTTCTCGGTTCTCTGCGCCATGCCTGTAATGCTCGCAAGATCGCGTTTCCAGTAATGGCCGGTGTCGATGCGCAAGTCGACCTGATCCATGGCGAGCAGGGTTTTACCTTGCAGGCCCGACTGGTCGTTTCTTTGCCTGACATCGAGTCGGACACCGCTTTGCAACTTATCGAAGCGGCAAACCAGAACTGCCCTTATTCAAAAGCCACACGTGCCAACATACCTGTGAACATCACACTCGCATGATTTTAGTTTTTCAATACCTGTGCAGCATTGGCAAATGACTGCGAAGCGTAGCGACTGACCCATTGCGCACGGGCGAACGGCGCACCGTACTCTTCGATGGCGGCATCGCGAATTTCTTCGGTGCTCGCCAGCACGGCTGCCTGCAACTGCTCGAGCATGTCAATACGCTCGGCCTTGGAGGTGCGGTTCATCTCGACTTGAGCGCGCGCAGCCGCGGCAACGGCGCGCTTGGCATCTTCACGATCAACCAAGGTGACCATACCGATGACCGCCTCAATCGCCGGGTTGATGCATTGCATCGTTTCATTTCCCTGAACGGGAACGAATGCTCCATCAATGTAGCTATGGTTGATCTTCCACATCGTGGCGTACCTGATCGATGACGGTTTATCCGTGATGAGCGCCAACGCCATTATCCCAGGCGTTGGCCAAGTCAAGATAAACTCTCGCGCTTCAGCCTGGCATCGGCTCGCGACTGAAGGCGTGCACCTCCTGCACCAGACCCTGTGCTGCCATCATCACCAGTTGCCGGCCTTTTTCCGGTGACGCCTGCGCCGGGTCTGAGCCCATGCGGCCATCCGGGTGCCGGGCACGGAAATCGGCAGCCTCTCGAATCGGCCCCCAATTGGCGATCTGTGGAGAGTAGTCGGCCGATTTGATGGCCCGTGGATAGGCCCACTGGGTCACGGCAATTTCCGACGGCGTTGCATGAATTCCATGCCCTGTCGGGAACTGTTCTTTGGCCAGCTCATTGATACCTTCAAGATCCCACCAATTGCAAAGTTTCAAGGCAAAACCCGCCGGGCGACGAGCGAAACTCGCCTCGGCGTAGATTTCCGAAAATGCTGCTTCGATGGACGCGATGTTGCCGCCATGGCCATTGAGGAAAAAGATTTTTTCAAAGCCGTGAGCAGCCAGCGAGCGAGTCCAGTCACCGATGGCGGCGATGAATGTCGAGGGCCTGAGCGTGATCGTTCCAGGGAAACCAAGATGATGCTGCGCCATGCCAATATTGAAGGTCGGGGCAATCAGTATATCCGCTGACTCCTGCGCCTGATGGGCGATGATTTCGGGGCACATCCAGTCCGTCCCCAACAAACCGGTAGGACCGTGCTGCTCGTTGGAACCGATCGGGATAACGATGGTACGGCTGCGCTCGAGAAATTTTGCGATTTCGGCCCAGGTCGATAGATATAAAAGCATCTGCGTTCTCTTTTTAGAAAGGTCCCTTGCGGAACACGATGGGTGTGAGTTCAAAGCGCCCCACCAACTTGCGGTGCATTCAGGACCCGATCGCGATGGGCCAGCGGTTTGCTCCCGATGATCACGAACGCGGCGCACAGAAACACGCAGCCGACAGCGACGATGCCAGGGTTCATGCTTGCCGTTGATGTCTTTGCCCATCCGATCACTGCCGGGCCCCAAAAACCGCCGCACAGACCGATGGTGTTGATCAGAGCGATACCGCCCGCTGCCGCTTCGCCCTTGATAAGTTCAGAGGGCATCGCCCACAAGACCGTGTACGCCATGAACATCATGGCGATCGCCAGCGTCAGCAGAACCATTGATAGCATCAGGTTCCCATCGGCAACAGGATACAAAAGTATCAGTATTGCCCCGACGCCTGCGGGGACCGCACAGTGGTACCGGCGCTCACCGCAACGGTCGGAGCGGCGCCCGATCCAGTACATACCGGCTGCTGCTGCCACATAGGGAATCGCGGCGCACCAACCCAGCTGCATCATGTCGTGGATGCCTTGCGCTTTCAGGATTGCCGGGAGCCAGAAGCTCATGGCGTAGATTGAAAAAATGATGCAGAAATAGGCGCACGCGAGGATGTAGATCCTGTGATCGCGCAACACCGCTCTGAACGAGTGCGCGCCTCCCGCAGAAGCCCCCAGCTCACGCTGCAGCGTGTGCTTTTCTTCGACACTGAGCCAGCGAGCTTCGGTGGGATGGTTACAAAGGTAGAAATAAGCAAACACACCGAGCAAGACGCAGGGAAAGCCTTCGATCAGGAACATCCATTGCCACCCCGAAAGGCCACTCACGCCCTCGAACGTGGAAATCAGCCACGCCGAAAGCGGACCGCCAATAACGCCGCCCGTGGGGCCTGCGATGAACACGATCGCAATGGCCCGGGCCATTCTTTTGGGACCGTACCAGCACGACAGGTAATAGATCATTCCCGGTGCGAACCCGGCTTCGAAAACACCGAGCAGAAACCGCATGGCGTAGAACGTTGGCACGTCACGCACGAACAGCATGCAGGCCGATGTGATGCCCCATAACACCAGAATGCGACTGAAGGTCTTTCGCGCCCCCACTCGAGGCAGCATCAGGTTGCTGGGCAGCTCAAACAGCACATAACCGAGAAAAAAAACGCCTGCGCCGACACCGTAAGCCGCGTCGGACAGCCCCAGGTCGTTTTGCATCTGCAGTTTGGCAAAGCCGACATTGATTCGATCCAGATAAGCAAATACATAGCAAACGAACAGGAGCGGCAACAGGCGCCAATTGAGCTTGCGGTACAAACTGGCGAGGGCGGCACTGTCTTCGGGCGTCACGATGGTCGACATGCGAGTCTCCGGTTTTTCTTGTTGGTCTGACGGTGGAAAGATGTTGCGCCCATGGGGTAAACAGCAGCAAGAGCAACTATGTTCGTGTACCGTTGCTCTTGGAGCAACGCCGAATCGAAGAGGAAACAGCCTTGCGCGAAATCAATCAGCAACGCTTGCGGTATTTTCATGAGGTGCTGAGCCACGGATCGATCCGGGGCGCAGCGGACAGCATCAATACCTCACCGTCAGTGATCACGCGTCAGATCAAACTGCTGGAAGAAGAGCTGGGCACCCGGTTATTCGAACGCCAGGCCCGTGGTGTCGAGCCCACCGAGGCTGCCATGCACCTGCTGGAATTCTGGCGCGGCTATCGATCGCACCAGGAAAAGCTTGAAGACCAGCTCCAGGCGATCAAGGGTCTACAGTTGGGACACGTGCGAGTCGTCATCAGCGAGGGCTACGTCGATACCCTGGTCGACCACGTGCTTGCGCCGTTCTGCAAACAATATCCCAAGCTCGATGTCCGGCTGGACATCCTGCCGGTTGACGATGTTCTTACCGAGGTCGCAGAAAACCGCGCGCATATCGGCCTGGCCTACAACCCTCCTCCCCACCCGCACATCGATTATCGAGCGACATCCCGGCAACCCGTGATGCTGCTGGTGCGCCCGGACCATTCATTGGCCTTGAAAGGCGCACAGGCATCCGTCGCCGATTTACTCGACTGCCAACTGGTGCTGACACCCGCCACCTTCGGTATCGGGCATGCGCTGAAAATGCTCGAGTACGCCGAGAAGATCGAAATCCGTCCGGCGCTGATCAGCAATTCGCTGGCCGCCCTCAAACGCCTTGTTGCATCCGGTGAGTTTGCTTCGCTGCTGGGCGAGGTCGCGGCCTATCGGGAAATCGCCCAAGGCAGTCTCGCGGCCGTGGCCGTCGACCATCCCCTGTTCCAAGAGGTTGAGGCGAAACTGCTGGTGAAATCCGCACGCCCACTGGCGGCGCCCGCTCAAGAACTGTTGAACTGGATGCTGCAGCGTTTGCCGATGTTCGCTTCAGGCACGCCTGATCAGCCATGAGGCACACGACATTGATCTTCAGCGGGATTGACGATGAAAGTATTGAATTTAATCCGGCTGGCCATGCCAACCCGCAACATCTCCATGAACCCGGCCAGCTGCGGATGATCGAAATGCGCACGCATCTGACTTTCCGATTCCCAGTAACCGCTGACGATCCAGGAATTTTTCGCCCGACGATTGTCGGTGATCGCATATCCCATACAGGCTGAGTGAGTAAGCAGCTCGCGAACAATGTGCGGGAGTTTCGAGCAGACCTCACCTACCCGCCCTGGCGCGGCGTCGATTTCGACGGTATTGATTGCTGAAATTAACATCCTCAACCCTCCTGCATGACCGACCGGAAATGCTGCCGTGTTCACCCTGTTCAGCGGTGTCCTGCTCGAGCCACCCAGGGCGCGACTGTTCGCGGTATTGCGCCTGATACCCGGCATCGCGCCACGGCGCAAACCCGTTGCGTGGCGCTAGCTACAAGTGTCCAACGACTGATCAGGGCAATACCGCAAAACAGCCGGGATCAGGCCAGGTATCCGCCGTCGACCGTCAGGCTCGCGCCGGTGACAAACGAAGCATCGTCACTGGCCAGGTACGCCGCCATTCCAGCGATCTCATCAGCGGTGCCGAGCCGTCCCAGCGGCACCAGTTTGATCACATGATCCAGATAAGGCGCATCGGCCGGATTCATGTCAGTCGCCGTCGGGCCCGGCTGGATGTTGTTGACGGTGATGTCGCGCGCGGCGAAATCCAGGGCCAGACCACGCACCAGACCAACCAGTGCAGCCTTGGTCATCGAGTAGGCGCTGGACCCGGGGAAGCCGGTACGCGCCGCGGCGACACTGCCGATGGTGATGATTCGGTCACCGCGACTCATGACTCTGGAGCACCTGATTCGCCACGTAGGCGGCGCGAACGTTCACCGCGTACATGTTGTCCAGCGACTCGACACTGAATTCGTCGGCTGAGCCGAGCCCGAGAATCCCGGCATTGTTCACCAGGATATTCAGCGCACCGAAATGCTCAATCGTAGTTCCGACGGCACGTTCGATATCCTCTGCGCTCCGGCTGTCGGCTCTGATCGCCAGCGCCTTGCCGCCGTGTGCCTGGATATCGGCAACCAGCGCTGCGGCCTGTGCAGCGGAGGCCGCATAGGTAAAGGCCACGGTGGCACCTCCAGGGCGAGTCGGCGCACAATGGCCGCGCCGATACCGCGCGAACCCCCGGTAATCAACGCGGTCCTGCCGGCCAATCGTTGTAAGTTGCTGTTCATTTTCTGACTTACCACTGAGGTTCACTCCAAGTGCGCATCCGCACGCCGACGGTCATCACTTTGCCGAGGCGGCTTTCTCGATCAGGCGGGCCACGGATCCCGGGTTCGAAACCATCACGACGTGGGACGCGCCCTTGACGACTTCCACTCCTTTGGCAGCGGCGCGCTTGGCCATGAAATCCATGGTTTGCGGCGGGATGTTCTTGTCCTTGTCGCCATAGATGTACCAGGACGGAATATGCTTCCAGGCGGGTGTGCCGGACGGTTCATTGAGCGCCGCCTCCGTCACCGGGCGTTGGGTGGCGGCCATCAATGCAGCCTCAGTTGCGGGGACGTCAGCGGCGAACTGGTCGTGAAACTTGTCCTGCTGGATGTACAAGTCCTTGCCGCCATCGGCAAGCGGGACAGGCGCAGCCAGGGTTGGGCCCAGCGTGCTGCCGGGAAATTTGCCAGCCAGCCCCGCGACGGTTTCACCGGCCTCGGGGGCGAACGCACTGACGTAAACCAGCGCTTTGACGATGGCATGATCGTTGGCAGCGTCGCTGATGACGTTGCCTCCATAGGAATGGCCGACCAGTACTACAGGCGAACGAATGCTCGTCAGCAATGCCGAGATGGCCGCGCCATCGCTTTTTACACCGCGCAGAGGATTAGCGGCCGCCACCACCGCATAACCATCCTTCTCGAGAATATTCACCACCCCATTCCAGCTCGACGCATCGGCAAACGCGCCGTGGACGAGCACGATTGTCGGTTTTTCAGTTTGCGACCAGGCGTGTGTACCCATACTCAGGCTGGCGGCAACGACCAGCGCGACCCATACTTTTTTCATCGCAGACTCCAGGTTTGACGAGGAATTAAGGGGCAAAGCGAGTGAAGACATAATCATGATTGCGTACTCGCGCCTGATGACAGGCGAAGCACGTCTGGTGCTGGGCTTCGTCGACCGGTTTACCGTTGATAAACCGCCCAAATCCCCAGCCACCGGTCGCCGCATATTTTTTCGAGTCCTTGACCATAACTTGCACGGTCGTGGCCGCCCCTGGGATGGACGCTGGCTCGAACTCCGGTGACTGAACGTGTTTCCAGGCCAGCTTTACCAATATCGTGCCGTCAGGAAATGGCAGCGTTGAATGTTGATAAGCCTTGATGGCCAGGTCATTTCCCAGCACCGCGCGCAACTCGTCCAAAGGTGCCGCTTCCTGCGCCGGGGCAATCATCGGCCACAAGCGATAGTTTTCAGGCAGCTTCACGCCATAGATCGGTGAGGCGTCGCCATTACCGGCGTCGCCCAGGGCGACACCGGTGGCGGTCACTGCAGCGGTTGCAATGGCAGCCGACATCACTGCCAGATATTTGAGCTTCATCGTTGCCATCCTTTCAGCCGTTTCTCAAAGGTGATCGGCATCGATCACGGCCTGGGCGAAGGCTTGCGGCGCTTCTTGCGGCAAATTGTGGCCGACACCACCGCTGATCAATCGGTACTCATACTTGCCAGTGAAACGCTTGGCGTACGCCTCGGCAGGTGGATGCGGTGCGCCGTTGGCGTCACCCTCCATGGTGATGGTTGGCACACTGATGGATGGAGAGGCCGCGAGCTTCTTCTCCAGCGCGTCGTATTTGGCCTCGCCCTTGACCAGCCCCAGGCGCCAGCGATAGTTGAAAATCGACACTGCAACGTGATCTGGATTCTGCAAAGCAGCGGCGCTGCGATCATAGGTCGCGTCGTCGAAATTCCATTGCGGCGAGGCCAGCTTCCAGATCAGCTTGGCGAAATCGTGCGTGTTTTTTTCATAACCCAGGCGCCCGCGCTCGGTGGCGAAATAGAACTGATACCACCACTGCAATTCGGCGGCTGGCGGCAACGGTGCCTTGCCGGCGTCCTGATTACCGATCAGGTAGCCGCTCACCGCCACCAAGGCCTTGACTCGTTCAGGCCACAAGGCTGCAACAATGTCAGCCGTGCGCGCGCCCCAGTCATACCCGCCGAGGACGGCTTGTTTTATGTGCAACGCATCCATGAAGTCGATCAGGTCGCTGGCCAACGCGGCAGGCTGGCCGTTGCGCACAGTCTTGGCGGAAAGAAAACGCGTTTCGCCGTAACCACGCGCGTAGGGAATCAATACGCGATAGCCTTGTTTTGCCAACGCCGGGGCGACGTCGGTGTAGCTATGGATATCGTAAGGCCAGCCATGCAGCAGGATCACAACCGGGCCATCAGCCGGACCCACTTCGGCATAAGCAACATCCAGCAATCCAGCCTTGACGTGCCTCAAGGGCCCGAAGGAAACATTACTGCCGGCAGTGATTGGCGCGATGGTTGCGGCTGGTACTTCAGCCGCATACGCCGCCGAGGACGCCATGCTCAGTGCACCCGCTTGCAACAAGACAATCGCCAGAATGGATCGCGCGGAGAGCGTGCGATGCCGTGAAACTGCATTGTGATTCAACGCGACGGTTTTCATGATGGGTCTCCCAAGAGAACCGCGCTGGCGCGGCTCCCTGTGCTCAGATCAGAGTGATGGAACGTTTCAATGGGTCGAGTTTTTCTGCGCACCGGTCCGCAGGGGCCGGAAGGCTTCGCGCAGTTCTTCGCTGAACAGTTGAGGCTGTTCCCACGCGGCGAAATGGCCGCCCTTGCTGACTTCTTTGAAATAGGACAGCGATGGGTAGGCGCGCTCTGCCCAGACTTTCGGCGCGCGGTAGATTTCATGTGGGAACACAGTGATCGCCACGGGCACCTTGATGCTGTCGGTCTTCTGCGCGGCAGCGCTGAAGTTATTGTTGTTGTTCTCCCAATAGAAGCGTGAGGACGACGCGCCGGTGTTGGTCAACCAGTAGAGGCTGATGTCATCAAGCATCTCATCGCGACTGAGGACGCGTTCGGGGTGACCGTCACTGTCGGTCCAGGCAGCGAACTTTTCATACATCCACGCTGCAGTGCCGGCGGGTGAATCGGCCAGCAAATAACCGATAGTCTGCGGACGAGTCACCATCATGGCGCCGTAAGCCGCATTACGACCGAAGAACGTACTGAGGGCGTTGTAGGCGTTACGCTCTGGTTCGGTCAGACCGGCCGGTGCCGGATCACCGCTATTGATCGATTTGATCAGTTCTGGCGGCACAGTGGCTGGCATGTTTAGGTGAATGCCCAGCAAACCGGGCGGCCCGAGGCGGCCCAAGGCGTCGGAGATGACCGAGCCGTGGTCGCCCCCCTGCGAAACATAATGGCTGTACCCAAGGCGCTTCATCAGCACGTCCCAGGCTTTCGCCACACGGTCAGGGCCCCAACCAAGCTCAGTCGGCTTGCCGGAAAAACCATGGCCAGGAATCGACGGGATGACGACATCAAAAGAATCTTCCACCCGCCCGCCGTAAGCCGTTGGATCAGTCAACGGGCCGATGGTGCTCAGGAACTCAAATTGCGAGCCCGGCCAGCCGTGGGTCAGGATCAGCGGCATGGCATTCGGGTTGCGTGAGCGCACGTGAATGAATTGAATGTCGACACCGTCGATGGTGGTGACGAATTCAGGCAACGCATTGAGTTTCGCCTCGGCTTTCCGCCAGTCGTAACCGTTGCCCCAGTACTTGACCAATTCCTGAACCTGCGCCAGTTGCACGCCCTGGGAGACGTCACCCACGGTTTCTTTATCAGGCCAGCGGCTATCGGCGATGCGTTTGCGAAGGTCGGTCAATTGCGCTTCGTCGACATGAATTCGGTACGGACGAATGGCTTGCGATTGAGCCATAACAGCAGTGGCACTCGGCTGTTCAGCAGCAATGCTGGCCGCCCACGCACCGCAACTGGCCGCCAAGGTCGCAATACCGATTACGCCTGCCTGGACGCGCTTGCGCCATGTAATAACGGGGGAAGCCACATGCATAATGAATCTCCTTTGGATATCGGTGCCTTGCTGCCACGACCGGGTCGGTTGACCTGGGGTGCCAGATCGCAGGTCTGAGCGACGTCATCTACAACAGCGCAGTCGACGCAAGCCGATCAAATCACCGGCAGAACTAGGGGACGATTGCACCATGGTGTTGGTCGATACCTTGGTGTTAAGGCGAGTGGAGACTGGCTCCGCCTATATATCAGCGAATAAAAAAGCTCGACGGCGCTATCGCGCGTTGCCAGCATGTGAGTCTTTTCGAAAACAAGAACCTCCAGGAAACATCGATGCGCTCAAAAACAATGTCTAGGAGGGCCGATGACAGTACCGCGTCCTCCTCGCAATGGCGGATCATCTGCCTTTGCATGCTGTTCAATGTGATTGACGGCATGGATGTGATGGCCATGGCGTTCACCGCCAGCAGCGTCGCCATAGAATGGGCATTGTCGGGGGCGCAAATGGGCATGCTGCTGAGCTCAAGCCTGGTGGGCATGGCGCTCGGCTCCTTTCTAGCGGGGCCATGGGCCGATCGTTACGGGCGGCGGCCGATATTGCTGACCGGGTTGGTACTCAGTGGCGCGACGATGCTGCTATCGTTCTGGAGCCCGGACCACGGCTGGCTAATGGTCTTGCGCTTGTTTACGGGGGTCGGTACCGGCCTAGTGCTAGTAGCTGCCAATGTCATGACTTACGAGCGTGCCAGTGTCAGCCGCCGACATCTTGCACTCGCTCTGCAGTCGATGGCTTTCGCATTCGGCGCCAGTCTCGGCGGCCTGTCGGCTCACGCGCTGAATGCCAGCGCCGGCTGGCGGTATGTTTTTTTGCTGGGTGGGTTGATCACGTTGGCGACAGCCTTGACGGGCGCGATCTGGCTGAGTGAGTCGCGCCAGTTTCTCCAGCTTGATCAACGATCGGTTCGCGCGATCACCGCAAGCTCGCCCTATGTAAAATATCGGCAATTGTTTATCGCAGGCCAGTCGATGCAAACCATAGCCCTTGCAATGGCTCTGCTGTTGCTGATGGCGTGCTTCTACTTTGTGATGAGCTGGACTCCGATCTTGATGACCCAAAATGGGTTTTCCGAAAAGCAGGGCGCAGTCAGTGGCGTGTTGCTTTGTCTTGGCGGTATGTCCGGGGCGCTGTTGATGGGGCTGGCCGCCAACCGTCTGGGCTGCCGGCGATTGCTGCTGACTTTTCTGCTTTTCAATGGCGGCGTGATGATGCTGATCGTGCCGGCCGCAGGTGCGGCGGACCTGGCCATAGGTGCGTGCGTAACCACGGGGCTATTGCTCAATGGTGCTATCGCGGCGATCTTCATTCTGGCGCCGCAGGCATTCGAGACAACCATTCGAACGACGGGTGTTGGTGTGGTCCTTGCCACGGGGCGCATCGGCGCAATCATCTCGCCGTTTATTGCTGGCGTGCTTTTGGATGCGCGATGGACCGCACACGATCTGTTCATGTTTTTCGCTGGCAGCCAGGTTCTGGCCGCCTTGCTGGTCTGGCGTGGCTACAAAGGTCCGAAGACGTGCAGCACGCAGTGATCCAATGCTCGAGTATTTACCAGTTCATGGTGGTAGCTCCGGGCAAAATTGATAAGTGAGACGAGGCCGTTTACGGGTTGATGATCAGCTTGCCGGACGTTTGCCGTGACTCGATATCACGATGCGCCTGCTCGGCTTGCGCCAACGAATAACGCCGCCCGATGACGATTTTCAACTTGCCCGCTAACACCCAGTCAAACAACGCCCGGGAGTGCTCCAACAGGGCTTCACGGCTGCGCACAAAATGCATGACCGACGGATACGTCAGTTTGATGCTGCGCGGCAGGGAAAAAATATCGAGAGGCGCAATTGGGTCCATGAACGGGCCATACAGCGCCAACGTGCCGAAGTAATCGAGCAGGCTGACCGAGTCGGCGAATCCCTCTGCACCGGTACCGTCGTACACCACATCGACCCGCCGGCCCTCTGTCAGGCGCAGCACCTGACTGGCGACCTGGCTTGCACGACCGATCACAACATAGTCGGCCCCGGCAGCAATAACCGCGTCGACCTTGTGGGCCTGCGAAACGCGACCGATCACCTTACCACCGCGCAATTTGATCATTTGAGTTAGCATCTGCCCTACTCCACCAGCGGCGGCGTGCACAAAGGCTATATCACCCGGGCTTATGGAATACACGCGGTGAACAAGGTTGCTGGCCGTCAAGCCTTGCATCATCAGAGTCGCGGCCGTGTCAAAGTCGATGGCGTCAGGTAGAGGCACCAGTTGACTTACGGGCGCCAGCACTTGCTGCGCATAACTGCCAGGTACGTAGTGCCAGGCCACACGATCACCGGGCTGGACTTCGCTTACGCCGGGCCCAATGGCCATGACGATGCCAGCGCCCTCCACACCGGGGGTGAGTGGCAACGACAACCCTGAGCCCAGTCCCCGCCGAGTGCCGATGTCCATGAAATTGATTCCCGCCGCCTTGACCGTGACGAGCGCTTGACCAGGGCCTGGTGCTACCAACTGAATGTCCTCCAGTGACATGACTCCAGGTTCTCCAAACGCATGCATTACCACCGCTTTCATAATTGCCGAGCCTGCTCCGTGGACGCTCTGCCCTGCCGAGGTAATGGCAGGAATACACACGTCACGTTGAATTCATTCAATCGTCGAGTGACGTTGAAACCGTTGCCTATGCTGCTCGGAGGGTGTATCTGCGGTGTTTCGCAAAGCGTTGGGTTTGCATGTTGATGTAACTACAGTCGCCAGCGATACACTGACATACAGAGTGACGTTGGAATTTTGCGCAGGGTGCACGTTGCCTTCAAAGATGTAACGTGAAGAGTGTTCGCGTTAAGCGACACCAAAGTATGATGGGCGAGCGCAGGCCAAAAGCGCATCTTTGTTCAATGGCGACAGCACTATGAGAAAGGGTATGACAACTGACCTTAAGCGCGTCATCGACGCGCTGCCGGGTGTGGTTTTGACCACACGGCCGGATGGCTTTGTCGATTACGTCAACCGGCAGTGGCAAGACTATACCGGACGCAATCAAGACGATTCGCTAGCGAACCGATGGCAGTCGGCGATTCATCCAGATGATCGCGCTGAATTGCTCGAGCGCTTGCGTATCGCTGCAGGCATGGACACATCTCGGCAGGTCGCCGCCCGCCTCTTGGGCAATGACGGTATCTATCGCCAGTTCGCCTGGCGTTTCTCGAGACTCGAAGCGACCTCCGACCATCCGGATAAGTGGTGTGCGCTGGCCATTGAAACCCAGTCCCGCGAGCCAGTCGGAACAGGCGACGTGGAAAAGCCTTCTGATGTCGACCTGATCATCGACAGCATCCCGGCGATGGTCGCGTTCATGACGCCGACGGGTGAGTTGGAACAAGTCAATCGCCAAATCCAGGACTACATTGGTTCCCCCCTCGATGTCCTGAAGGACTGGGCAGCCAGCGATACCGTGCATCCTGAAGATTTACCAACAGTTATAGCGGCCTGGACGCACTCGGTCACGACCGGCGAACCCTATATGATCGAACACCGGATCCGTCGCTCAGACGGCGTTTACCATTGGTTTCATGTTCGTGGCCTGCCATTGCGCGACACTCAAGGAAACATTATTCGCTGGTGTGTGTTGCAGGTCGATATCGATGAACGCCGGCGCGACAAGGCACTGATTGCAAAAGCTCTTGCAGAAGTCAGCGCCTCAGAGGATCGCCTGCGCAACATCATCAATGCCGTTCCCGGATTTGTCTGGAGCGCTTCGCCTGAAGGAAGCGTGAGCTTCGTCAATCAACGCTGGTGCGACTACACGGGTATAATGCTCAGCGAAGCTTGCGGTAACGGCTGGCTCGCCTCAATCCATCCCGACGACGCGGAAAAAGTGGAGTTCTACTGGCGAGGGCTTTTGCAATCGGGTAACGCCGGTGAACACGAAGCGCGCCTGCGTCGCTTCGATGGCACCTACCGGTGGTTTTTGATCAGGGCTGTGCCGCAACGGGACGAAGCTGGCCAAGTGCTGCGATGGTATGGCGAGAACACTGACATCGAAGACCGCAAACGGGCCGAAATGTTGCTCGATGGTGAGAAGCGCCTGCTTGGTCTGATGGCTGGAGGCTCGTCATTGTCGGTTATCCTGCAGACACTTTGTGAATTGGTGGACGTCTTTCTCGAGCCATGCGCAGCCAGTGTGATGCTGGTTGACTTGAAGCGCTCCGAAGGTGCACACGAGACGGCATTGCGGATGCATCAGGCCGCGCCGACAAATATGCCTGCCGAATTATTGCCGGGTACGAACGACGAGCCGCTTCGAGCCGAGCGCTGCCCGATCGTCATGGCGGCCACCTCCAACACACCGATCATCTGCAATAACCTGTCTCTCGAATCACGATGGAGTGAATGGTGCAAGACGGCCCTCGCCTATGGTTTCCGGGGATACTGTTCAATGCCGATTACCTCTAACAATGTAAGGATTGCTGGCGTTCTTTCGGTATTGCACAGGACCCCCGAACCGTTTTCACCGGAACAGCTGAATTTGATCGGGCAGTTCACTCATCTGGCCAGTATCGCCATTGATCGTGTGCGTGCCGAAGCTGCGCTCAAGCAGAGTGAAGCCTTTCTTGCCAAAGCCCAACGCCTTAGCGCCACTGGTACGTTTTCGTGGCGAGTCAGCACAGATGAAATCACCTGGTCCGACGAGGTCTATCGCATCCTCCAATTGGACTCGGAAACCACGCCAAGCTTCGACGCTATCTACCGGCGCATTCACCCGGACGACATATCGAGCCACCGCGAAATGATCAGACGGCAACGCCGCAGGGGCCGTGACTTCGAGCACGAGCATCGACTGCTGATGCCCGATGGAAGGGTTAAATATGTGCGTTTGGTCGCGCATTCGATCAAGGATCCTGAAGAAGGCCTTGAATATATTGCCGCGCTACAAGATATCACTCAGTGCCGGGAAGCCGAGGAAGTCCTGAGTAAGGCCCGCTCCGAACTGACGCATCTGGCAAGGGTGGCAAGCCTCGGAGCGGTTACCGCCTCGATTGCCCACGAGGTTAATCAACCTCTCGCCGGGATCATCACCAATGCCAGTACCTGCCTGCGCATGCTCGGGGCCGATCCGCCGAATGTTGATGGCGCGCGGGAAACCGCGCGACGCACCATTCGCGACGGCAATCGAGCCGCCGATGTGATCAACCGATTGCGGGCGTTGTTCTCGAAAAAGAGCATTACGATCGAAAACGTCGACCTCAACGACGCGACCCGGGAAGTCATCGCCTTGCTGCTGGGTGAACTGCAACGTAGTCGTGTCGTGCTTCGTCCCCAATTCGCCGATGCATTGCCGCTGGTTAAAGGTGACAGAGTTCAACTCCAGCAGGTCATTCTCAACCTGATCATTAACGCTGCGGAGGCAATGAACACCACCACCGGCCGCTCCCGGCAGATGATTGTCAGTACCGGTCTGACGGAGGATCAAAGCGTGTTCCTTGCGGTCAAGGACTGCGGAATCGGTGTTGACCCTCATGACATGGAACGTATTTTCAACGCTTTTTACACGACGAAAAGTGCCGGAATGGGGGTTGGCCTGTCAATCAGCCGCTCCATCATAGAACGCCACGCTGGCAAGCTTTGGGCTCGCACCAACGACGGACCGGGGGCAACTTTCGTCTTTACCATCCCACTTCGGTCTGCTTCCCTCGCAGGAACTATGGAATCCCTCGTCAAGCCGAACGCTAATGACATCTCCGACCACGCTATGGAGGGTAATTGATGGGCATTCCTCTGCTCGTTTCAGTCGTCGACGACGATGAGTCGGTTCGTGAATCGTTGCCAGACCTGATCAAGGAGTTCGGCTTCGCAGTTCAGGCGTTTGCTTCTGCGCAGGAATACCTGTTATCCGATTATCCCGACCTCACACGCTGCCTCATTCTGGACGTGGCTATGCCGGGCATGTCCGGGCCGGATCTACTGAAAGAATTGTTGCGGCGCGGGTACCGTATTCCGGTAATTTTCATCACCGCTCTTGAAGACACCAGCGAACATTCTCAACTTCGCCACGGTGACGTCGTGGAGTGTCTGATTAAACCTTTCAGCGAGGCGCAACTGGTCAAGGCATTGAGCGCCGCGCTTCCGTTTGATTAAACCGGGCTGAATACCCAAGGATTGTCTCTTGAACCCGAAAAACGCCTTCGGCCCTAGATACGGAGCATCACCGATGCACCAAGACACGCCCATCGTATTCGTCGTAGATGACGATATCTCCGTGCGTGAATCGCTAGAGCTGTTGATTCGCTTCGCGGGATGGCAGCCGCGGCTTTTCGAATCAGCTCAGGATTTTCTTAATGCGCCTCGGCCGCTCGTGCCCAGCTGCCTGGTGCTGGACATCAATCTGCCGGACCTCAATGGCCTCGAACTGCAAACAACGATCGCCGGCGACAGGCGCAAGATCCCCATCATATTCATCACCGGCTATGGTGATATCCCGCTAACGGTTCGGGCATTGAAAGCCGGTGCAGTGGAGTTCCTGACCAAACCCTTCAACGATGATGTGTTGTTAAAGGCCATGGCCGATGCGCTAGAGAGCAGCGAAGCTGCACTCGAGGGCGAAAAAAACCTGCGCACCTTATTGCAGGCCTACCGAACCCTGACGCCTCGCGAACAAGAAATAATGGCATCGGTGGTCAGCGGACGATTGAACAAAATCATCGCCGCCGACCTCAATATCAGCGAGATCACGGTCAAGGCTCATCGAGGCAAAGTCATGCGCAAAATGAAAGCCCGTTCGCTCGCCGAATTGGTAAAGATGGCCGCACTGATTACCCCCATCAATTGAGGTTGCCCACGCTAATCGATCGTTTCGCTCCGGACCGCCTGATCACGACGGGTGCGAGTCGCCCAAAGCTTTCTGCCAGAGTGCTTCCAGTCGGCGCACGTCCAGTGTGTCGAAGCCTTCCGTTACCCGCTCACGGCATTCCCTGAGCAATTCCTGCGCTTGCAGCCGATTGCCCTGTTCCAGCCATGATTTGGCCTGGTCCATTGATATCCTTAACTCCCAGGCCCAGGCACCCTGCTCCCGACTCAATACGCACGCTTGCTGGAGCACGTTCAACGCCTGGAGCTCGTCATCGCCGTGCATGACCCTGATAAGGCCCGACTTGATTCGCAGCAATTCAGGCAGCGCAAATGCATCACCGCTGGCGCGGCAATGGCTGATCGTGCCGTCCACCAATTTCCGGGCTTTTTCATATTGCTGATTCAGAATCAAGCCTTCGGCCAGCGCGATTTCGAATGAGGTCGTGAGCAGTTCGTAGCGCATGCCGTGCAGCTGCGTCAGGCTTTCTTCAAGCACCGCGACGGAGTTGTCGGACTGCTCGGCGCGGATGGCAATCGCCGCACGCAGGCCATGGGCTGCTGCAATGTAAGGGCCAAGTGCATTGGATTCGGCGATCGTGGCGAAGCGCTCAAGACTCGCTGCAGCCTTCTGCAAGTCTCCGGTCCAGATGTAAATGCAAAGGATCCAAACCATCGCGATGCAGTAAGTGACCGAATGCTGCAGAGCGGAGGCCTCGGCCTCTATCTGTTCGGCCCAGTGTCGGGCTTGGTCAGGAAAGCCCTGCAGCCAGAGTGTGCGAGCCAATGCCAATCCGGTGCGATTACGATGGTCAAATCCGTAGTAGATCGTGCCACTGCGTTGTGACGGCAAGCTGTTACGTAATGAATTTTCCAGTTGCTGACGAGCAAGTGGCTGGTTACCAAGCAGATGATGCGAAATACCGGCCAGTGATGCAGCAATGGCAATCGCCTCGGGTTTGTTCAAAAGGTTGCCGACCTCGCTGGCCTGTTCGGCCCATGCCAATGAAGAAGCAAAATCGCCGATGCGCTCATAGAAAATCTGTAGCCGTCCGAGCAACCTGAGTTGCGACCAGTAATCTGACAACGCAACGGCGATGTCGAGTGCCCTGAGCAGCGCTTTTTCTGCCGCCTCGCTGTTGCCACGGGTAAACATCAGTACCAGGCCGAGCGCGGCTTGCAACTCCATTTCAGTAGGAGTGCCGAAGTACCCCAGTTCCAGTAACTCAGCCGCCCTGGTGCACCAGGTCCGGCACTCGACCAATAATGAAAAGTGCAAAAACAGCGGTGCGCTGCCGGCGGCCAGTGGCAACGCGAGTCCCGGATCACCTTGTGGCCCGAAGCTCCACTCCAGAGCACTTCTTACATTGCCCAACTGGCTTGCCAGGCGCGCCGAATTCTCGAAAATCTCGTTAGGCGAGGTACCCAGGTGCCCCAGCAGATCCATATAGAAAGCCGCATGCCTGAACGCCAGAGCGTTGACTTCGATATCCCCCCTGGTGGCCAGCTTCTCCCGGGTGTAGGCGCGAGTCATCTCCAGCAGACGGTAGGTCCACCTCAAATCGGTTTGATCAATGGTGACCAGCCCTTTGCAGACCAACTCATCCAGAATCGCCGCGGCAGCGGCTATCTCGATCTGAGTATCGGCGATGACCTGGGAAGCCGCCTCCTGAGAAAACGGTCCGACGAAGACCGAAAGCCGCTCCAGCGCAAGACACTGCAGCGGCGACAGCAAGTCATAGCTCCAGTCGAGCATGGAACGCAGCGTCTGATGCCGCGGCAAGGCCGTCCTGCGCCCAGACCAGCCTAGAGAAAAACGCTCGCCCAGCAACGCGTGGGTGGAGGTCAGTCCATGGCTGGCTACACGCATTGCCGCCAGCTCGATCGGTAATGCCATACCTTCCAAACGCTGGCACATGTCGGCAATTAACTGCGCATCAGCATCGTTCAACATCAATGCTGCGTTAGCTGATGATACGCGCTCGAAGAATAATTTTATTGCTGAATAACCCAGCAGCTGTTGGATGCAAAGGTGTTTGGGCTCGCGGGGAAATTCGAGAGGATTGAGCCAGTGCACGTATTCGCCACGGGCTCGCAGTGGTTCCCGACTGGTCGCCAGAATCCCGACATTCGGGGCCGCATCACTGATTTGTTCAACGATCGCTGAAACCGCATCGATCAAATGTTCGCAGTTGTCGAGTATCAGCAACACCCTCTGCGTGCGCAAATGCGCGAGCAGTACATAAAGGGAGTCCTCGGCCTGAACAGGTATCTCTAGGGATCTGGCCAGCGCCGAGAGCACTAGTGATTGATCTTCGACCTGCGCTAGATCGACGAAACGGGCAGTCTGGTAACCCTGTGCGCAAATGCGGTGCGCCACCTCGATGGCAAGGCTGGTTTTACCAACGCCCCCGGGGCCGACGATGGTAAACAGTTTGGGCTGTAGCATGTGATCGACAACTAATTGCAGATCGATCTCGCGTCCGAACAGCTTCGCACGCGGAGGTAGATGACTTAGGTTGATCACTGGGCCGCTGCCGCTGGTTTCTGCAGCGATAAGCGCTTGTTGGCTCCCGGCAAGTTGTACTTCCAACGGAGCCACAAATGCATATCCCACACCTACCTGCGTGGCGATGTATCGCGCATGGACGTCACCATCACCGAGAATGCGTCGCAGGGCAGTCATGTGAAAGCGCAGACTGCCTTCCTCGACAATGATATCGGGCCATACCTGCTTGATCAGTTCGCTCTTGGTCAGCACCCTGCCCGGTCGTATCAGCAAGGCGATCAATAAATCCAATGCTCGCCCACCGATTTCAACTGGAGCTCCATTTTTTTCAAGCAACCTTTTCGCGGGCACGACGCAGAACGGGCCGAAAATATAATGGGTAGTGTTTAATTCGTGCGATTCGTCTGGAAAGGTCTCCACGAGGATCTCTCTCAAAATAGGGCGTTCGCCGGTTGGAAGCCGTTCGTATAGGCTTCGAAATCATAGGTATATTGCACGATCTTTTAAATCAGATCATTCCAACAATCGCTTGTTATTGGCCGAATAAGCGAGTGGCATGGTGGGGAAAGTGGAGCGCGTAAAAGCCATTAGATTCGATTTTGGCACCGTGCAACGAAGATACCCACATGTCATGCTGAATGCCGGCTTTGGGGCGATTTCAGGCGTTCAGGACAGGCAGGTACCGGCCAAGAGCAGACTGTGGACAGGTAGCCGGTGATGTCTCTACGCCAGGCGACCTAGTGACGGCACAGCGCTAAAAAGGAGTATTCACGTTGGAAGTTGCCATTGATCGAGATAGCGTTCATGCAGGAGACGATCTGGGAAGCCATGCGACGTCGATCACACTCGATCCATCAGCAACGCTGAGTGCCTTAATCGAAAAGATACAAAATGCGGGCTACGTACCTAATATCAATGGAGGCAAGGCTACTTGGATTATTTGTTCGTCTGACAAACCAGTAGGTGTTTTAGCGCAGCAATGGTCAGAACCTGAATTGACCGTGCCGCCCGAGAGCATCGTGGATCAATATTTCGGAAATACCGAACCTCGCCTTCTGTTCAGATATTGGTGCCAGGCAGATCCAGATCAGGTTTTTTCGCATATCAAGGCCGGAAACGAGCCACCGTCACGATTTTAGGATTGACGGCGGACATTTCTGTCGATCAATGCGGTACAGATGACTGCCATGGGGCGGCTTCGGCCAGATGCCAGGTGCAGCCCTCGGCCCGAAGCATGCGCCAGTGATGCCAGGCTTTCTGCTAATAGAGCAGGCCCGAAATAGCAGCGCGGCGTTGCAAAGGTAACGCCCACTTCGATCCAAATTTGGAGTTATTACTGGATGGACGAGATGGAAGTGATTGAATGCCCCACCGGCGAATTCGCTGTCAGGACAGTTGCTTGGGAAGCGAGAAACTCGCAGTGGGTATACTCACCTTCAATCATTAATACTCATGCCGGAGCGGTCATTCTCACTTTCTCCGATAATTATTGGTCGGCGGACGAGATCACGTGGTGCAGCGGTACAGTCGTTCACCTAACTCTTCGAAAATTTCCTGGCGATCATAGTCCTTCCCATCTCGAACTCCTTATTGATTGTGCCAATGAAACCGGAACTGTGGGCTCAAGACCAGCACGCACCTTTACAGAGATTGAGATGGAACTGGAGTCCGCATTCGTGAAAAAGCCAAGTAAGTCTTAAGCACTGACAGCACTCGGCGTGGTTCACGGAACAATAGCTTCTGGCCGAATCGACAGGCGGCTACGGGTCGAAAGCGGCGAGTCGTGATCGGCAGCTTTCGGCCAAAAGCGGACATAGGCAAACGACAGCCAACGACAGTTCCTGCCGGTCACATGGCAGAGCCGGCAATGTAGAATGGCGATATTCAACCTTTCTTAAGGTTGAGGGCTCGACGAGATCACTTGACCGCTTCAAAAAGGGTGTATGTCGGTTTTTCTCTGCCCATTTGAATCAAGTAAAACCTTTCGGCATCATCAACCAAGTGAATTTTATGGCAGTTAAGAAGGTTTCTAATTTTTATCGCCCAACCCAGCCCCTCCGCCCAGAGCTCGTCATACTTATAAGTGTCGCCGTAAGGATTTTCACTATGTAACACGCCACCGCATCTATCATATAAAATTTCAAATTCGCTTCGACTCAAAAAACCCTCTGTAATAGGCTTCAACTCTGTCTTGTATTTTTCTCCAGTTACGGGAATCTGATTAATTGGCTCTGGATAAAACATGGGGTTAAGACGCTCACTAATTTGAGAACCCGCTTTGCATTCCAGTCGCTAGCGTATTCCGCTCTCGCTTCAGAGTATTTCTCTCTATTGGCAATTAATGACCCGAAAGCTATAAGCTCCAGAGTTTTTCTAAATTGCAAATATAGCGACTCTACGTTTATCGGCAAAAAGCCCATGTTTATTTTGCCCTAAAGAAGAAATCCAATAACTTCTGTGCGATGCTTGGATTCTTGCATTAAATCACAATACTTTTGAGCTTCTTCAATTTTCATTGCTACTCCTTATTAGTGACCGGCACTAATCTTTGTGTGCCAATTCAACTTTTGATATCTAGATTGAATCGCCGCTGGTTATCCTAGATAACTCTCCAAACTCAGAAAATAGCGTTTCTCACCCCCTTTGACGACGAAAGATTTCAGACAAGCGCCGATAATTTTCGTCTATACGCAATGATTCATTGGCGCTTACAATCCTATCCAAGCACGCTCCTAACTCTTGGGGAAGCCATGACTCACTATCTATCACCAGTCCTAGTAAGCTTAAAGCTGTGTCTGGAAATGTTGAGCAAAGGCCCGAGTCCAATAGTTTTTTTATTAAGTAGTGAGCATGTGGTAATGGACGCAGCCAATCTCGTACAGCGGCCAACGCCGCAGGAAACTCACCCCCTGCGGCAACGCTCATTCGAGCAAGTGAACCAGCTATTGCTTGTGTCGCCAAATCTCTTGATTTAGGCCAAACGCCTTGCCAGAAGGGTTCAATTCTATGTTTCCAATAATCTTCGCGCTGATCAGCCGCGCCTTCTAACGCTTGATATAATGCTTGAGCTGATTGTTCGAGACCAGAAACAGGTAATGCTGCTATAGCTGATCGAAATTCTACCTTCGTAAAACCCTCTATGGGGCCAAGAGCTGCGTAAGTCAAAAATGCTGAGAACTGCTGGGACTGCTGACCCAACTTGCTGTAGTGATTTGACGTATCGAGAAAATAAGGTTTGATGACTGCTAACAAGCTTTGATAAAGCCGGGGCGACCAAAGAAACCCTTCCCAGACCCCCCTCGCTTCTTCTGCGTGGTGCTTCCAGTCTAGAAAAGGGATCAAGTGGCTTTCGGTCCAAGAACGATCGACCCGAAAAAGAGCTATTAAGTTAGATGCCAGTATTACTCTTGCATGCCGGTATTGATACTTCTGAGGATTGCAGAGCGTGCTTAATATTGGTTCAAGGTCGGTAGGCAGCCTCTCGTTATCTCCTGGCTTACGCTTAAACCATACATTTATAATGATTTGCGCAACATTTCCTACTGGATTATTGATTGCCCCAATTACTGACTCCTGAGCGACACCTTCGACATTATTTGAATTTTCTGCAGCTGCTCCATGCAATTCTACCAATCGATTACACAGCATCAATAGAGCCTGCTCGTCCAAAACAAAACCCTTAGATACGGCATCAAGCCATCGACATAGCGAATCTGCCACTTGTAATAAAATGTCGTCTGGCATCCGAAGAACTAAAGGAGCACCATAGCGCCAAGATTTTATTATTTTCCGACCTTCGCACCAAGCATGAAAAGCCTCTCGCCATCTTTGAATAGGCCAAATATCTTCGTCGGCTAAATCTTGCAGTGCAAATAACGCGTTAAGAAGATGTTTTTGACATACTTCACGCCAGGTGTCTTCGCCACGCGGATAATTTGGCTCTGGCTTCTGTTTAAGCCAGGGTGCTAACTCAACACGTTTGACCGGGGCAATATCTATTTTTCTAGTAAATACATAGTCAGGATCTCCTGTTCCACTCATCCAATGGGAGAACTCGTCACGTTCGTGGGGCTCAGGTTTCCATTCTGCGCCAGGATCACGAAGATTATCAAAACGGCGCTGAGCAGACTTAGACAACGTCAAACCTGACTCTTTAAGCTTAGAGAGATAAAGAGTCACAGACTCGTCAAAAATCTCTTTCCAGCTTATGTCACTTAATTCACTCCTATACATTTTCCGGGGTGGCCCGACTAAAATAATATTTTCTAGTGACTTTTGTTCAGATTGCTTAAGTTTTTTACCTTGCAATACGAAAAGCCTAAGAACCTCACGTTTAGTCTGCATGCTCCACAACCACTCACCCTCGTTTCGCGCTAGCCAGCTTATCCATATAGCAGCAGGTATATTTGTGCTCTGGCTAGCTGTGTAAAGGGCTAAGCGCTTGAAGACTGGATATGGATATTCAAACCATGAGAGAGGTTGGCGCCCAGCCATCGAACTATCAATTGCATTCAGAGCGTTCCACGAGTCCCGCAATAACTCAATAATGAAAGTCCATTCGTGGTGGTCTCGATTCTGCCAATGAGGAGAAATGGAAGGCATATCCCAGTGCGATCGATCGTATTGTTCATTGGCCTCTCCCAACTCGGAGTATAAATCCAATATGTCACGAAGAACTTGCTCGAAATCATAAATCAAAAGTGGCAAGTTAGACTGCCACTGCTCACTATCTAGGTCTCCCAGCGTTGATTTAACATGATCGCTAACAAGAACAACTTCATAATTTATTAAGTGCGCTAAGCGAGTTTCGTTTCGAGGTGGCTCTAGGTTTTCCTCAGTTCCCCATCTCCACAATTTTTGTATCGTTAAACGAGGCGCGAGTAATCTTCTGAGCTCTATACGCGCTGTCGCAGTTAACCCATCGCGTTTCAAACGTTGAACCCATAGATATAGCCCCAACTGGTGCTCTGTTCCTTTGACCCAGCCACCTAGAATTAAACGCCACAAAACACGCATGAGGGGACGAGGTATTGCGTTCGGCGCGCCCCGGCGAATCTCATCCAACTCAAATGTTTTTTCTTCACGCTCAAGACGCGCAATCAAATCTAGTTGATCTTCGATTAAACCTGCCATCTGTGAGTGCAGCTGGCCCCCTTGCTGAGCAATCCAAATACCTAACTCAGGGTTGTCTAGATGTCTAACTAGCCATCTCCCAAGCTGAAACATTACAGCGTCGAGCCGACTGTTTTCAGCCCCCCCGGTTGCAAAGGTCATTAATGGTGCAAGAGTATAGGGTGTTGGACGTACAACGAGGCTAAACTTTAACTTTTCGTCCGGCCTTTCGTTGGGTGTTATACCAAATTGCTTTAAATGTTTGTGCTTGAAGTTTGCTGGAGAGTAAGCATCCACTAGCCAATCAAGTGAGGGGACGGGATTCACTTCTGCGAATTGGCGAGCGGGCAATCCAGACATATCTGACAAAGCCCAAAGCATTCGCCCTATGAAGTTATCGTCACGTGTACTAGCGGAAGGTCGAGCTAAAGCGTGACTAACTACTATTCGCTCCTTACCTGTCACGCCATCCCGATAAGTTTCACTCCATGCATGTAAGGTGTTGTGTAATGCGGAGTGATCGAGCGAGTTTTTTGGCACCTCGTAAAGTATTGGAGAAACACCTTTAGATTCCCACTCGGTAGTCTTCTCCTTCTCCTTACCGGGATTGCAGTCTGCGAATGCCCACGCAGTTGGGGTAGCCTCACCTAGCATTCGATCCGCTGCGAGTGCGTCCATCATATACCGAAGCACAGGATCGTTTATGCTATATCCAACAAAGCAAACAACGTAGTTTCGAAAAAGCTCACCCACGAAACGTGCCGCCCATCGTTCAGTTAAGTATGCAAGACCGAAGTCCCCGCTAGTTACAACCAAGCGGTTCAGGGCAGTAGGATCAGGTCGCTTTGGAAGAACTCCGTGTAAATAAACAAGTCCATCCCAACGACTTGCTTTCGGAATAGGCAGCATCGGTGCAGAATGCTCAATAAATTTTTGGTTGCTTCTTCTTCCGGCGGCATCAAAAATTCTATCGAAATTTGTCGTGACAAGCCGAAGAATCCCTTGACGGTTTCTAGCCAACCGCAACAATGCTTCATGAGTCTTCGTTGCACCTTTAAGGCGAAGATTTGGCTTTAATGCAATCGCTAATGCCTCTCTCAACGCTACTCGCTGCCCTGGAAGACGTCTTTCCAGCAAATCTAAGGTCGCATCAAATTGCTTTTTTTCAAAAGCAAGTTTTTCAATTGTTGAGAAGGTTGTTCCTGTATTTTCGTATACCTTAGTTACCAGTCCATCAAAACCAGGCAGATTTGCTGGATAGGAAATACCTGCGCCGCAAAAAAATACTACTCGTCCTTCTTCGTGAGCCTGCAGTAATTCGCTCGGTATCTCAGGCCCATTGGTGACAAACTGCATTCGACGTCCTCCTTGAGCACTTTAACGGACTTGACATATATGAAATATCTATAGCTACATTTCATTGAGCCAACTACCAATAATGGCAAAATGTAGCTTGCTTGATAGCTAATAAAATCGCAAATAAACGTCGCAACATCCACGCCTCTCTGGCGCATCCGTGGAGCTTCTCAAATGCGCTTTTCAGGTAGCTAAGAAAATCCACTTTTTTATGGCTTTCCACAATCACGAACGACAGCTTTTGGCCGACAGCGGTTGCTTGCCGATGTCCGCTTTTGGCCGAGAGCGGACTGCATCGGCAATATTAGGACTGCCTTATCCGCGTAATCGCATCTGTGATCGCTTTTGCATTCGTGCCTAAGGTCTTCACCGCCATCACAGCGTTATCTGCAACAACCTCCACGCCATCGGCCGAAAGCCAAACGTCGACCGCCTCCAATGCATGCTGATCGTGCAAAAGCAATGTCAGAGCGTCAGCAGTGTAAGAGTCCGCCGAACTTACCTACCAAACCCCAGCATCAAGGGCGATAGTGTCCGCGTATTTTTAAGCGGACGCGATCTCCTTATCGCCAGGATTTCCACGCGCCAACGAAGCTCTTATCCGAAGCCTTTCAAAGCCCAAGTCGTTCAGGAATGCCTGTAACCTGCCGCAACGGTGGCCAGTGTCGCCATAAACCACGGCATCAATGCCAACGTGACTCGTAAAAGGATGCCGTTCTATCGAGACCCGCCGCTGCTGCTTCACTACCGGCATTCTTCTCCACTAAAAGCCGCACCTAGGTGTGTTGCCATCCGCTTACGTAGGTACTGCATCACTTCAGGAGGGAATAAGCGTTACGGCCTTTGACTGCCGGAATCCTCCCTCCATCCAACATGTGGGAGTGATGTCGACATCGGCATGTGCTGTCTTGCTGATCCCGCCGAGCGTCGCTTCAACTATTTTGGAGATAATCCACGAGGCGGTCTAGAGCGGAGCTCGAAGTCATCCCATTGCTCTGCTGTTCGCTGTTCTCCGCAACTTACACAGACATAAACGTCGCTTGATAACCCGAGATAGTAGCCCTTCCTGATATAAGGATGGATGCACCTTTTCGTCCCTTTTTTTGGATCATTTGCGGGCCTCATCGGCGCACCACCTTCTTTCCAACAAGTCTGTAAGGATGAGCGACTCGTGCGGGGGGGGGGTTGAAAAAGCCCGTACTGTGTAAGGGCAACAGGAGGAGTTACATGAGCAGCCTGCGATGCCGTGGCAGGCCTATACGTAGGAAGGCGTCGAGATGGAGGACGTTTCATTTATTTCGACATGACGGTTGTGCGTCAGACACACGGTCTCTGTGGAACTCAGAGGGTTGTGAGCGTTGGGGGTGACGTGATGAATTGGCTTGGTCTACTGTTCGCTACCGCCGTGACGACCTTGAAGAAGCCCTCACCCCGCTCTCTTCACAGCGATTGTTGAGCTTAGAGCGGGAGCAGACGGACGAGAACTTGCCCGGCGATCATTTGAGTCGGCCACTGAGAAAATCGCATGAGCGTTCAGTTACTACACTTTGGACAGATCGGCGAATACTTCTGCAAGCCATACAAGCCACAGCACTACATTACTTGTCGTATCGAACCGCTGACGAATTGCAGCTGAGCCGCCGCGCCGTCTGGATAATCGAAAATTCCTGAACTGTTCTCCCATCAAAGCCGTCCATTTCATTACACCCATGATGGAGGAAACGAACATGACTACACGACAAGAAAATCTACTCGACTGGCTGCGCGACGCGCACGCGATGGAGCAACAGGCTGAAAATATGCTCAAGGCTCAGTCTAAGCGGTTGGAGCACTACCCTGAATTAAAAGCTCGGATCGATCAGCACATCGAAGAAACCCTTGGCCAACAAAAATTGATCGACGAATGCCTCTCACGTCTTGGTGGTAGCTCTTCAACTATCAAAGACATGACGGGCAAGATCATGGCATTCGGGCAAGCGGCCGGCGGCTCGCTGATGAGCGATGAAGTAGTGAAGGGAGCAATGGCTGGATACGTTTTCGAAAACGTAGAAATAGCTACTTACACCGTTCTGATTGCAGCCGCAGAAGCAGCAGGGGACTTTGAAACCAAAGCTGCGTGCGAGCAGATTCTTCCGCAAGAAATTGCCATGGCCGAATGGCTACTTGAACATTTGCCAGAAATCACGGAGGCGTTCCTCATCCGCTCAGAAGATCCACACCTTGAAGCAAAAAAATGAGGTGAATGCGCGGCCTGCAAGGCCGCGCTCTTGGTTGGAATTTATTGAACTCTCAGCGTTGTACCGCCGGTCTTGATTGGTAGCGATAATAGAAAATTTTGTAACTCACGCCCCTCACAACTTATGCATGCGCGTATTCCCCGCAGTAGCGAACGCGCCCATAGGCTAGTCTGAGGAAAACTCAAATGTTCTTACATAATAAGCGACTTCAATACACCGTTCGTGTGGCAGAGCCTAATCCTGGCCTAGCCAACCTGTTGCTTGAACAATTCGGTGGCGCTAACGGCGAACTTGCTGCGGCAGCGCGGTATTTCACCCAAGCATTGGCGGAAGAAGATCCGGGTCGCAAAGACCTATTGATGGATATTGCGACTGAGGAATTAAGCCACCTCGAAATCGTGGGCTCGATAATCGTCATGCTTAATCGAGGCGCCAAAGGTCAGCTTGCAGAGGGCGTTCAAGAAGAAGGTGAGCTGTATCGTGCCATCAATGGCAACGGCAACGACTCGCACATCACCAGCCTACTGTACGGCGCTGGTGCCCCCCTTGTGAATTCTGCGGGTGTACCTTGGACGGCGGCATACGTCGACTCGATCACCGAGCCTACCGCCGATTTCCGTTCGAACATCGCGGCAGAAGCGCGCGCAAAAATCCTGTACGAGCGACTGATTAACGTCACCGACGATCCGGGCGTTAAAGAAGCACTAGGCTTTCTTATGACGCGAGAAATCGCCCATCAACAATCGTTCGAGAAAGCTCTGCATTCGATCCAGCCGAACTTTCCGCAAGGCAAACTTCCGGGCATGCCCGAATTCACCAACAAGTATTTCAACATGTCGGGCGAGCCGAACGTACGCGGCCCATGGAACGAGGGCGGTGCTTGGGAATACGTGGAAAATCCTGAGCCGGCGGTCGACGGAGGCGATGGGCTGGCGACGGTCAGTCTGCCTGCCGAGGATGTAGAAGTCTTGGAAGCGATGAAGGCCCGCACGGCCTCTGATCCGCTCAGTGAACCCGTCACGGGCGCCGACCTTGGGTCGGGGTATGTTCAAGGCAAAAACGCCTAACTCAGTACAGCGGCCCCACACCGGGGCCGCCACAACCTCAGATGACCAAAATGAAAAACGTTAAAGTAACTTGGCTTACAACTGACCTTTTCAAAAATTTGATGGAAGCAGCCTCCGCTGGTTTTGAACACGATTGCCGACAGGCCTGTCGAGGTTTAAGGGTGAGCATGGCAGTTAATGCGTTCGGAATGGGGAAGCTGATACCCAAACACCTCGCGAGCGAGGGCGGCTCTGAAACCAGTTCACGATTAGAGTTAACCTGGCCGTACTTAAAATGACAGCAACGGTTATCCGTCTAACGGCGGTGAGGACACTATTGGGTGGGACTGATTATCCACAGCGAGGAGAGGCGAAAAATGAGGCTTACAAGGAATGCGGGATTTTCGAAGCGGAATCATAAATGCTCAGCGACCTTACATTTCTGTTCAGTAGCGCAATCTTCTATGCTGGCACGCTGATCATCTTTTCTAAGTTCGTAGGAAAATTGTTTTAAACCAACGACCCGGCGTGCCACCCGAGTACGCCAAGAAGTCTAGCTGTACAGGGGTGGAATTGGGTCTCACAGTAAACATTCTAACTTTCTACTCGATTGCGCCCTTTTGACTTCGCGGCGTAAAGTAAACGGTCAGCTTTGAGCAGGAAATCCTTGTAATTCTCCTCCCCTGTTTTGCAAGTCGAGACAACACCTGAGCTTATTGTGACAACGCCAAATGGGCTCAATGAATGTTGAATTTTTGCGTTAAAAAGCGAAAGCCTAATATTTTCTGCAACCATGACCGCACCTGCAAGCTCAGTGTCCGGAAGCAGAATTACAAATTCTTCCCCACCATAACGAGCAGCGATATCACCTGGCCTGTTGACGTTGTCAGCAAGAACGTTCGCTACGCGCACAAGGCAATCATCACCACTTAAGTGGCCATAATGGTCATTATATTGCTTGAACAAATCTATATCCAAAAGGATTACGGATATGCTTGTCTGATTTCTCGTGGCACGCTTCCATTCTTTATCCATAGCAAAGTCAAAGCTTCTCCTATTGGCTAGAGAAGTGAGACCATCTGTATGAGCTATCACCTCTAACTCTTTTCGGATTATTTTTAGCTCGTCCTCTGCAACCAGCAGCTGTTGAATTTGCCGATATAGCAAGCTACCTAAAAATGCCAACGCGAGTATGATGGAACCTACCAGTGCAATCGATTGGTAAACATATGACCACCATGGGGCAAAAACATGCTCGTACGACACGCCAGCTGCTGCGACGATAGGAAGCCCGGCCAGACGACGATAAGCGTAGATCCGCTCGATACCATCCACGACAGATTTAATGACTGCAGTCCCGCTATCGCTCTCAGGTAAATACCGGCTAAAAATTTCACCTTTGGAAAGATTGGTTGTCATCAATGCTGCGACTGTCGGGCGTCGGGCTAGGAGCTCACCGTTATCGAGTGCTAGGAAAATTACTCCTTCGTCGTCCACGGCCATACGTTTGAAAAAGCTTTGAAAATATGAAACCGGAACCGTGGCTAACGCAACCCCTGCAAAGGCTCCATCGGCTTTTTGGATACGCCGACTTATAGGGATCACCATATCCCCTGTCGTTCGACTTTCCACTATCGAGCCAACGTGGATGGACTGGTCATCGTGCTCACGGTGATATCGAAAGTAAGCTCTGTCGCCGTTGTTTTTGGTTTGCAAACCTTCGGAAAACGAATTGGCCATCCAATTGCCTTGAGCATCGAAGATGAATAGACCTTGAACGCCTTCAATGTCATTCACTTGGCGGGCCATCAGCTTCGCCAACCGCTCCTGCTGATCAGGGCCGCTTCCATCGTGCGCCACACGCTCAGCAAGATCTCGCAAGGTATTGTCGGCCTGCAGCATCGTGTCACGGGCCTGCTGTTCAGCGGCAAGTACAATGTTCGAAACAGTTATTTCGGCCGCGCCTACTCGCTCACCGGACGACTGCACAATTTGCCAAGCAGTAGCAAGGATCAACGATAAACAAACTAAAAGGACGAAACCTATCAGCGAAAGGGACAACGCTCTAGGTGTCAGCCTTGCGTAGATCGGTAAGGAGAGCGTCATATATACGTCTTCAAATTGGCGGTGGGCTCAAGCGAGCAATTTTTATACCGGCGTGGAAATCAAAGCGTTCACCCGCAGCTTCGGAATCCCTGAAAATCTGCGCAGACTTTTTCATGCATCCCAGTTTCGCACTTACACACCTAGATGCTTCATATACCCATCGGCTGGAGTCTGTGAAGGCGGCGATGTCCATTTTCTTCAACGAAGAGGGATCCCTGTCTTGGATACCGCAAACCCACGAATGGGCATGATGGCGGGAATCGTTCCGGGCTTTCAGCACAGGTTGCTGCCACCCTAACCTTGAAATGATTTCTCGCCGGTAAGGCGTATCGATCTGAGACGGCACTTGTTTGATGTAGTCGCGCGCGCTCTCCAGTGTTTCTCCGCTCAAGCCGGCGAGATAGGCAACAGCGTCCTCGGCAGCGGGGACGAGCCCCTCAACGCCTCCGAACCTTGGAGGCAGCCCTGTCCAAACTACCGCGTCCAATCGGCGGGCGATCGCCCATTGAGCGATGACTCCCGCTGGGTTCGTCCCGACCACGAAACTACCGATGCCATCCTCCCGGTCTTGAGGAACCCCCTCCCGAATTCTAAGAGCCTCGCGTGCCTCATCCAGCTTGTCCAGATCCAATACCGCCCAAAGCACTTTGCACCCAGGCGCGTTCGCACAGATGGCTGTCGTCAGGTCTCCGTTATCACTGACCCGCGCGAACTCGATGGGCAACACAGGGCCGTCCATAAACCACTCGCTCGCAAGCGGTAAGGTGCCCGGTTTCCAGATCAATGATCCCCATCCTAGACATGCAATTACCATGGTCAGCACCTGTGTTTGAGACGAAGTTCACTCGCAATGCCTCCAGCCCTATAGTCAAACGCGTCCACTGCAGTCCGGTGCAATGGGCACTGCCCTCCTTGGGCAATTAGCCGTTCAGCCTTTGGTTTTTCTAGGATCTGCTGTCCGAGGAAATGTACGTTCCTCTTGGATCGTGCCATCCTCTTTGTGGATTTTGAGAGAGGCTGTCTTGCCCTGAAGAAATTCGCTTGCTATCTCGGTAATTTCTGCTTTGGTGGATGCGGTCTTGGAGGCGCGTTGCGCGCCCTCTTTGACGAGCTCCCAAAGTTTTTCCGTTTTTTTGATGTGATAGTTATCCATTGGCTCACCTCTGACATGACGATTAATACCTGTCAGGTTGACCGTAGGAGAACCGCAGAGTTTGAACGGATTGGCGGCATTCTGGATGCTTACGGAGATTCCCTTAAGTTTCTAAGGGACGTGGGGAAAACCCGTAGCATGGAGCTGTTGCCGCTACACACCAGGAAAAGCTTTGGCATGGCAGAGGTTAAGCAGTCATGGTTCGCTGTAAGCAGGGCTTTCTGGCGCGGTTTGTGATCTCGGGCGCTGGGCCTTCGCCCTTCTGCTGCCTACAAAGAAAATCGCGTATCAAGGCAGCGGTTCGCCTGGCACTAGTCACTACGAAGAAATGCCCCTCGCCCTTAAGCACGCGGAGTTCGGATCGTGGAATTGAGCGTTTCAGGATGTGCGCGTTGTAAGGCTGTACCAAAGTGTCACGGTCGCCGATCAGAATAAGCGTGTGCGAGCGCAGACGGAATAACCGCAGTAGACTTGTCCAGCCAACCAAAGCGGCTAGCTGGTGATGATAGGTTCGCAGGCGTACGGTTAGCATTCGCTTTACAACACCGAAACGTAGCAGCGCCTGTGTCGAATCGGCTGAACCATCTCGTTCGGGCTGTTTGGCGCCTGCGCTCCCTCTCAAGAACTCCAGGATGTCAGCGGGCTTCACCAGTAGAACCGGGCCCGCTGAAGTCGCCGCCAGAATAAGCCGTAGTACCATGGTGGGATGACGAAGAGCCAACTCTTGCGCCAACGCACCGCCCCAACTCACGCCAAATACATCAACATGGTCGATACCCAATTGTTTGAGCATTTCGGCGATCAGACCGGCATGACTTGGCAATCGCATCGGCCAGCGGGGCATTTGCGATTTACCGACACTAGGCACATCCAAAGTGATCGTTGTGTAGTCACCTAGTTCGTTGCGCAGAGCATCGAAGGTTTTAATCAAACCTCCCAGACCATTGAGTAGGAGTAACGGAGGGCCTTGGCCGGCGATTGAGACATTCACCTGCAAGTCTTTAACGGTCAACATTCGGCTCGGCATGAACACCTCCTCCGTCATCCGTGAAGCAGTGTAGACGAGCAGCTATGAGGCGCTTGACCACCGCATGTCCTCCTAACATCTCGATATTTGTCTAGGCCCAACACATTCTGATAAAGGTTTTCCAACGGTTGGTGATCATGCAATTCAGGGCCACGATCTAGGTAGAGGAACCCTCATCCGGGACGGGCGCATAACAGTTGAACTCCTCAGCTTGAGATAGGCAAATGCTTATGTCCGAGGCAACGCAAATCATGGAAGCCCTTTCGACCAATGAAGTAAACGTAAAGCTTGCTGAGGGTTGGTCACTAATATCTGTTGTTGTGACAACACATCCTAATGGTCAGCTCCATCCCTGCTACGTTCTCGGCAAGTCGAAACCCCTAATCCGACGATGAGAAGCCTGACTGATCAGCCTGGCATCCAAGCAGCACTCCGGCTCACGATAATGTATTGAGAGAATAATTTGTCTTATTGGGATTGGATTCAGTGACCAGCGATGGTCGTCACCGTTCTGGCCGCATGGCTCATCGGATCGCAGCGACCAAAAAAGCGAATGACTGGGTTTGTGTGCTTCAGCGTGAGCAACGTCTTGTGGGTCATTTGGGGCGCATACGCGGGCGCTTATGCATTGATCGTATTGCAGGTTTGCCTTTTTCTGATGAACCTTCGTGGATTGAGGAAAAATTCGAAGGGCAAAGAAGATCAGAAGATTCAAGAATGACGGTGCCCGTCGAAGTTTTTTTTAAAACCTCGGGCATTCATTCCCAACAGTACGCACTCAAGAATAATCAGAGCATACGCCTCAGCATGAGTCCCCAGGCCACCCAAAGCGTATTGCTTAGGATGAACCCCCAAAAAGCGATCATCCGGCGGTACGCTCGTTGCGAGCCGATGAACCAGGCTGAGATGACTGTTACAGCCATCGCTGGCCACTGAATCAAATCGATGTAATCCATGTGCGCTCCGCATTTTGAGGTGCATCCCTGCTTCCAGCATGTTCTGCGAGGACGTCTGCAAGGACCATATCGTGTGTCGAGAATCCCGCGTGCTCCAAGCGCTTTCAAGGCACACGCGATATTTTCGCTTACACTCATGCAAACCGTTCCGCCCGTTCGGTCGGTTTCTCGGATTAGAGGAGGATTGTTTGAACGTAAACTGGGAAGGATTGCTGCCGATTCGCGGTGAGGTCATCGTCGTTGAGGACGACCCAACTTTACAGTTGCTCATGACCGATATCATGGATGAGATTGGCGCGAAGACTGTCCCGTTCGCGACGGCGGATGATGCGTTGACCTATCTGCTCGAAGCACATGGTGAATGCGCCTTAGTGATCGCCGATCACGGCGTTCCCGGACAAGTTCAAGGCATTGAATTCATAGAGATGGTTAAAGGCAGGTGGCCCCACATCGCTGCGATACTTACCTCGGGATATCTGATCGAGAGCACAGCAGTGCCAGCTCATACCATTTACCTGCACAAACCCTGGTCACTCGATGAATTGGTGACAGCAGTTGCGGAGCTTTTGCAGCCCGGTGAACCGATTAGCAAACGCTAAGTCTGGCTTCGAAATGGTAAGACGAGACAGGACATGGTTGGTGCTGAGCCTGTAGGCCTGCAACACTACTGCTCATGAAACCAATCCGGTGCTGAAGTCCCTGATTTTTTGTATTTTTTTCCGCGCCCGATGACTCCGTTAACAATGAGCAGACGGAGTAAGTCATGGAAAACAATCTATTCGTCATCAACTACAAGATTCATGGTGTGCCGAAGTCCTTCATCATCCGTAGCAAAGCGATGCAAAACGCTGATGCCTGGCACTGGGCTAGTTGCGATGCGGGTGTAGCACCCATTCCCAGACCTGGTCGTCCGCCACTGAAGATGGTGTCCCAACCTCAAGCCGAAAATACGGCATTACCGATGTCAGATGGCGAGCCAGCTCCACGTAGCAGCGCGTGATATGGCGCGAATCTTTGATAAAGCTGCTACGCGTCGCAGCCTCATCGCACAGTTCGATTCCCGGCTGAATAGGTGGTACCAGCTTTTGAAACCAAAGACTGTTTCGATCTGTCGTCTACTTTGAAATAAAATCGAGGACAAGATGTCGCCTTTTGATATCCAGCGGATGCTGATAGACGAATTTCCCTTAGCGTTTTTGCTGGAGGTAGGTTTCAGGGCCACCTTCGCTTTTCTCGCAGTGTTTCTTTTTTTGAAATCCAGCGGTCGACGAGGGATCAGGCAGCTTTCACTTTTTGAGCTGGTGGTGATTTTGACATTGGGCTCCGCAGCAGGAGACGTGTCCTTCTACCATGACGTTCCGCTTTTGCCGGTCGCCGTAGTCTTTCTCACGCTCTTGCTTCTCTACCGGCTTACCGTCCTGGTAATGACGAAGAGCAAAAAATTTGAAGCCTGGATGGATGGGCTTCCGGTAACGGTCATTCGTGACGGTCTCTACGAGCTCAAATCTTTAGAAACGTTGAACATCTCATCTAACGAGTTATTGATGGAATTACGACAGCAAGGGGTTGAACATCTCGGACAAGTAAGGCTCGGGCTGGTTGAGACCGACGGCGACGTAAGCCTTTATTTTTTCGAACAGAAAGACCTGCGCCCTGGGTTGTCAGTCCTACCTTTAGAGCATCGTGCCGAGTTCGAAACTGCGCCTGCGTCGGGACTGTATTGCTGTGTGAATTGCGGTTTCTGTCAGCAGATTGTGGAAGCTCAACGAGCAGACTGCCCTCGGTGCAACCGCAACATTTGGTCAACTGCCCTGAATAGACCACGGTGTCGGTGACACCGTCCCGCAATATCGTTTGCCCTATCAGCGCGCGTAACGCTGCTACTCCCCACCCTACTTAAAAAAGAGCCCCGTAGGGCTCTCATATCTCAACGCACAATCATCTGGTTAGCCATGACTCAACGGTTTCAGAACCATGCTCAGCTTTCCAGTCTTTGAGGCCACGGTGGTTACCGCCCTTGGTTTCGATCACTTCACCAGTGTGCGGATTTTTATAGGTTTTGACTTGGCGAGGCTTGCGGAGCCCAGAGCTCGATTGGACAGCGGGTTCGCGGCGACCAGCTCGTGGGTCAAGCACGTTGATTACGTCTTTCAGGCTGTAACCGTATTTCGCAAGGAGATCACGCAGCTTAGTCTCAAACTCAATTTCTTTTTTAAGATCAGCGTCGCCTTTAAGCGCTTCCAGCGCCTTGAGTTGTTCTGCGAGATGTCTTTCTAATTGGCGGTATTCTGCGAGCTTGGACATGGACATTCTCTTTGGACGGTTGGTGAAGGTCTGTATGAAATAATATCTCAGATTTACAGATGGATAATCTAGCGATCATCATCACTGCGTGCAGAATCAACCTTAATCTGACCCGATTCACCTAACGTGCGGTATTGCTCACGAAGTTTTCTGAGTTCACTCGACCCCATTTGCTCCAAACCGAGCGTGGCATTCTGCGCATCGTGAGTAGCTCGTATAAGCTCATCAATCTTCAAGTGGAGGATGTCGTTGTCACGGTTCTGGGTGTTTTGACTCAATGGATTCTTGGATTTCCACATCCGGCAAATGGCGTGTGACGTACGCAAAATTGGAGTATTGCAAGAGGGTTATTGTGTAATTACCCAGGACGGAATGCAGCCACTTCACCTTAAAGCAGGCGATAAATTTATTATCGAGCCAGGTTTTCACATACTTGGTAGATAGAGGAAACCCTCAGAAAATACTTCGTTTTATACTAAAAAATCATCGTCAATCGCCTACAGACGTGGCGGCTCGTACATCGGCAGAATCTGGCAGGCGTCAGTACTCCAGCCTCATCGATAGGGCGTCAATGCTCAATACCTGACCTTCAGCAGAGGTTTTTTTGACTGGCGAGCACCTTCTGCAATATGACTTGAGTAAATGCGGCTGCAGACGGTGTTTTGCCTACGCTGCCGCAACTAAGAGCATTCAAGACTGCTACTGGATGATCCCGACCAAGCCTGCCGCAGTGGGACCGCACCTGTGTCTAAAATAAAGATGTCATCGAAACGCTCGCCTATCCTCTAAGCGCCCAGATCGATCTCCGCCATGAAACCATGGCGGAGATTCTCAGATTGCTTCCGCTCTGCGCCGATCTTGCGGGTGATCTGCTTGCGTTTGGGCTACCGCGAATATGGCAGGCATGGGGCGCAGTGGACGGTACACTAACAGGAGCGTGTTGAACCGCTCACGTATCTCATTAGTCTGGACGATCTCTAATTAAAATATGTCTGAGAGAGACCTTGTGTACGCACTGACCAACTGGAAAGCCTTCCGCTTGATTTAGACAGCCGTAGCAATTGATGTGACTCTGCACGTATTGATGAGATGGGAACACCCTTGGAGGTGCGATGTCGGGACAGGTGATCCTCCGCTGAGGATCACCTACTATATAAAAGAAGATTTAGCTTAGCGAAAACGAGCGCTAATTTCCGTTGGTCGTGGTTTCATAGCACAACGCATTTGCGGGAACTGTAACGACTTACGAAATCATAGTTGATACTTCTCACGTACAAGATGACCGATCCCAATGCGGTCGAGAATAAACAGGGGGCAAAGGAACGTGACCCGTACAGTTCCGGGAAGACGACTGATCTCTATAGAACCTGTGATGGTTGCTCGGTTGCGCACCTCATCGTAGGACAGGCCCGTCACGGAGGCGGCGCGACTTAACCCATTCTCCGTCGCAGCGTTGAGGTTTTCTCCACTGCCTAGAAAAGTAATTGGCCCATTTTCTTCGAGCTCAATCTGTCCCCATCTTGATCCAAGCTCACTGGCCTTTTGCCGCTGCACAGTATCCATTGGCCGAGCCATCGGTGGCAGATCATCAATGTTCTGCAGCAATATCGGTCCTTCAATCATTAACCCCTTAATCACCTCCACCGTCAGTTCAGTCTCACCTGAAACATCAGTGGCATGGCCGGCGATTTCTCCGTTCCCCTGCTGAGCATGCATATCCCCCATATATATACCGGCACCAGGCACTTTAACCGGACATATGAGAATGCAGCCTTCACGTACTGAATTGGTGTCCATATGGCCGTCGGTTTTAGCGTCATGCAGCTCCTGACGAGTCATGCCATATTGATGGCTCGCACCTACAAGGTACTGGCCAAAATCCGCGCAATTGTGAGAGTCTGGTAGATCTCTGGACGGCGTAGTGCCTATGTTGCCGAGGAACGGGCGCATGTGAGCAGCAACACCCGGCATGTCGGCCCGAGCCAGCGATAAAATCGAGTGCTGCTGAGCCAACTCCGGCAGCGCCGACATCTCAGACGCTTTTCCAGCTAGACGATTAGCAACTTCTTGATTGACAGTTACGCTAACCTGATTTTCATGATCAAGAACAATTACGTAGCCATTGCTGAAGCGAAATGCATTGACCTCCGCTCCACAGTAATTGCAACGAATCGCGCCTTCCCCAATTCCTTCTACATGACTCGCGGGGCGCTCCGTGCCACACTCCGAGCAAAATTTTGAGACAAACGGATCATCGTGATAGCGCCCTTCGACAAAGCTCATTACTCCAGACGAAGTCGCAATAGAGGTGACACGCATTCGAGTTATTTTCAGCGCTACCGCATCGCCGATTTCAGCGCCGACAATCGCAACAGGCTTCGTAACTTCATGGCCACCTTGGAAGGCTGGAGTGATCATCGGCCCCCAACACCCAGGTGGCGTGCTTGTGACGATTGTACCCCGATCCGCCAACGGACCTAGCATAGCCTGGCTGGGGCCGATAATTCCGTTGGTATAAGAAGCCACGACCAACCGGTCTACAGGTTCTTTTTTGCTAGCTTGTTCAGGCATGAAAAAACCCTCTGTCAATGTTTATCTCGATAAGAAACGTGTGTATCGTCGAGTCGCATGGCGAAATTGTCCGCTACACCGCTCACGAATATTTGAGTTTGGTTATGACTGATTGATACCTACCGAATTAGATTTTTAGCTAAATAATAAAACCTAATATCACGCCCCGTGCGAAATCAGTCGCTAAAGCAAACGACCGACTCTGCGAGAGGCATGATATATCAGTAATTATCTATAAGGCTTAAAGGCTTTACGTAGTTCAGTAGCAAAAAGCTCTGGCTCTTCCCACGCAGCAAAATGCCCGCCTTTGTTAACGACATTGTAATATTTCAACGTTGGGTAAGCTCGTTCAGCCCAGGTCTTTGGTGCTTGATAGATCTCACCCGGAAAAACAGTAATCGCCACTGGGACTTTAATATCGTGCGTTTTCTGTTCAACAGAATTGAAATTGTTATTATTATTCTCCCAATATAGACGCGCTGATGACACTGCACTATTAGTGAGCCAATAGAGAGAGATATCGTCCAGCATCTCATCCTTACTCAACGACTTTTCCGCATCCCCGCCGCTGTAAGTCCACTGGTTAAATTTATCAAAAATCCAGGCGGCGAGCCCTACGGGTGAATCGCTCAAGGCATAACCCACTGTCTGAGGGCGCGTGCTCATCATCGAACCGTAAGCAGCATTCTTACCAAAGAAATCTTTCAGGGATTGGTAAGCCGCCTTTTCGTCGGAACTGATTCCGGCAGGAGGAGGCGTACCATCATTGATTGCCCGAGCAATCTCAGGCGGAACGGTTGCTGGCATATTTACATGGATCGCCTTCAGCCCCGAAGGAGCTTGGCGCCCCATTGCATCCGCCACTACAGAACCCCAGTCTCCCCCCTGAGAAACATAGTTTTTATACCCTAAGCGTTTCATCAGCACATCCCATGCGGCTCCCATACGCTCCGGCCCCCAACCACCCTCAGTTGGGCGTTGTGAAAATCCATACCCAGGCATTGAAGGGATTATCACATCAAACGCATCTTCTGCGCGCCCACCGTAGGAGGTCGGATCCGTAAGAGGTCCAATCGCTTTGGTGAATTCCAAAATCGATCCTGGCCACCCATGAGTCAAAAGCAACGGCAACGCATTAGAATGCTTAGATTTGACATGGATGAATTGAATATCCACACCGTCAATCCGCGTGATATACATGGGAAGTGCATTTAGCTTATTTTGCACCTTGTGCCAATCGTAATCCTTACCCCAATAATCAATCAAAGCTTTTAGTTTATTTTGCTGAACGCCTTGAGATTGATCTTTTACGGTTTCTGGGTCGGGCCATCGAGTTGCCAAGACGCGCTTCTTCAGGTCGCTTATCGCATCTTCCGAAACATCCACTTTGAATGGCCGAATCGCTGTTTCGCTTACAACAGCGCCTGGCGTAGTGGTCGTGCCACTTTGCGCGTGCGCGAACGGCGAGGCCATCATCAGAGTGCCTGTACTCAGCAAAACCGCAACAGCAATACTACTTAGCGACGAGACATGACGTGTCGACATACCTATTATCCTTTTTGTTAATTCTAAGTGATTTGAACGTGCGGTTAAATCCTACACTCCTTTGTCACGCGAGATATTACACCAAGGTATCAGCTCACCTAGCTGAACCTCCACCCAGTTTGAGATATCTAGCAAATCTAAGCAGTGATTAAGCAGCGTTGTTCAACAATGTAATTTTTTTCACCGAGCTCACGAAATTACGGAGTGAGAGGCTGTATCAGCATATCGCGCGGTTCGCATATTTCCTTTTGATACCAGCTAAGGCAGATATTCAGCACACCCGGTTTTTAATATGAATTGTGATTAAGAAAAGGCAGTTCCTCTCGCTAACCCGATATACGCGTTAGCTTTGCAATCTAAGATGCCGTGGTCAAACGAAACCGGGAACCAATTTCGGACGAGAATACCCACCGAATAGGGGTGCCTACTGACCAAGCAACGTCGCTGCTTTGCCGCTACATCCAAACGGAAGGCCGCAGGTCTCGAACTCGATCAAGGCTAAAGCCCTATCGAAGCGAGCCGTTCGCCTGGGGCGCCCGAGTCCGCGTTCCGTCGCTGAGTGAATCAATCCAGGAGGACGCAACGCCGTTACCCCGCAGAGTGACGCGCGGACGATTGACCAGCGGCAAACTAAGAATTAGAAGCTGGAATCGCTAGCCTTAAGCGCCAGAAGCCTATACTGAAAGAAGACTACCGCACTCTTGATGACTGAGGAGCACGAGCACGGATTGAACCATTACCACCCCAAGAGACGGTCGATTGGAGTTGCGCAGTCTTTAGCTTTCTTCGCGCGAGTTACTACGGCCACCGCCTCAGGCACCGAACTCCGACGTTAAAACGGATTCTGTTTCGCGGTCGGGTCGCTGAAATATTTACGCCAAATCGAAGCGTCGTCGGTGCCGCAACATCGTGTTTTGATGCAGGCCGCCCGCGAGCAAATCGGTCGGTTCCAGGTAGGGAACCTCATGCAGAATCTATAGTTACTAAACGACCCAGATAAGATGCCTACAAACAAGTGAAGAATGCTCCAGAGCATGAACCATCGCGGATATCGTTGATAGTGCGTCGATATAGCGCTTGTTCGCAGCTTGAAAACTGACTTGCTACGCCCATGGGCTACACGCCAACTCAAGAAGCGCACCGCCACCAGTCACTACCTGATGCTCCGGCACAACTGCCTTAGACCACACCAATTCGATAAACGGATGACATCCGCTCAGGCCGAGCTAGCGTCGCATCTTGGACTAGTTAACCCAACACGCCCCTACACCATGCACTGGCAGCCTGGATCATGGTCCGATTAGGGTCGATACCTTAGTGCAATCGTCAGACAAAAATCATTCTGTTCTGATTTATCCCCCGTGACTTAAGACGTTGAATAATCGGAATTGGATGCGCCCATTTGCGGCCGATCCTATCAGGAGCAGTATATGACAGCTGAAAAAGTTCTATATGTCGCGAACGTTCGCACCCATGGCACTCGCGACGGCGGTACGTCCCGTAGCGACGATGGTGCTTTAGATATTCGACATTCGCTGCCTGGCAGCAAAGGCGGAGGTACCAACCCCGAACAGCTGTTCGCCGCTGGTTGGTCCGCTTGTTTTGACGGGGCTCTGGGTCTTGCGGCGGGAAAATTAAAAATTAAACTACCTGAAGACGTGACGATTGATGCTCGAGTCGCGCTTTGCAAAAATGACGATGCTTACTTTCTGAGCGCTCGACTGGACATTTCCCTACCAGGACTGGATCGTGATGTAGCTCTTAAGCTAATTGATGCTGCACATCAAACATGCCCATACTCCAAGGCTGTACGCAACAACATTGAAGTGACTCTTAATCTCGTATGATGAAAGTTAGCTATGGATAGCAGCATCAATGGCTGGGAAGAGTTCGAACAGCTCGCTTTAGTTATGGCAATGATGTTTGATGCCCCCAACCCGTAAGATAAGAGCTATTTCTTCGAACCCAGGCTTTGGCCTGGGTTTTTTTTACCTTCGCTGTAGGGACAGCGACATTGGAGTAATACTCACTCCTACAAAGCTCGGATCGCAGCAAGAAGACGCCGAAGGTACAATGAATTATCAACTCAATGCCTGCCTGCCTGCCATTCACACGATCTAGCCTGGCGCTGTGAACGCCAACCTGCACAGCGGGACCCCCTTTCGCGAATGTAATATTCAATATAGAACGAAGTCCGGAGCAGCCCTCCTCTGTTGCTACTAAGAATTCTGAAGTGAGGCCAGCGGAACCCGATCATGGTAAAAAAAACATCAGAATGCCGTCTTAGTTATCCGCATGGTTTCGTCCGCAGCGGGCATCTTGGCCGTTGCCGTGAAAAACGCAAAAAAAAACCAAGCAAAGCTTGGCTTAGAGAATGACCTCTTAAGGGATGTACCGTGCGTCGAATTAGCAATTGACTGCGCGTCGCGAAAAATATTACACAGAAGAACTATTTTAGCTAGGTTCTCAAATGCACTAGGAAGGCATTACATTAACATCACCGCATAATAATATAAATAAGTTTAGAGTGCTCGCTATAAATTTTCTGCAGTCGTCGGCCGTGTCGAAGGATGAGAAATATCAAATGGACAATTAGAAAATAGCAATGCCTTACTCACACGAGTTGACTTTAGTGTCAATAGGTACGCCTGTTGAAGCTGTGATTTTACGCCCACGCAGCTCCATCAAGCGTTCAGTTCAAAGGTCCGAGACATCTGCTGAAACCATTGCTCAGAACCTCCCAGCCGTATAATGCCCCAGCAAAAATCGCTGACATTTAGAGAACCTTCGTCACTGCGAGGGACTGTGAGGGGGCTACGGGTAGCACTCGCTCCAGTAACAAATGTTTCAAGGTGTTGCATAGTACCCGTGACCGACGCCCAACCTCCGTTGCCACCACGTGCTGCGCTTCACTCGCGATGAGCTAAGGCACATTAGAACAGGATAGTAATGAAGCTACGACTGTACTTAGGTGTTGGTGAGCCTTGCGAATAATAGGTCGGCTGGACGTGTTTACGTTGTTGCCTGTTTTCTCGTTCCATACCAACCCGTTGGTATAACATCTAGATCGGTGCAAAACCGTATAATTCATTAGATCCCAATGGACAACTCGGAAAAAATATTTCATATCAACGCTTCGTCGCATCACTAAGCTCAACTAAGCAGGTATTTTTGAGGATGGATTATATGCCCTTTGTATTATAAAAATTTCAGAGCGCCATTTAATGTCACTCATCGCAAAGGGCTGATACGACAAGTCCTATAAATAAAATTTCTGCGATATAAATAGCTAACCTTAGAAGGTTGGTGCGCAATGGCGTGATATGGGAACGGATGAGATAAACCTTTAGAGGATTAAGAGGCGCACTCCAAAGGCTCGCTAGTTATTTTTGGATCCACGGGAACTTTGGATTGAATTGGCACAGTCTGTCTGTTACCACAGAGTGGCAACCAAACTAGAGAGATCCGCAATTACCATCACGACGAATATCGAGCTTTTCATTTAATCAACATCATTCATACATAAGCTGATTCACATATTTCATCTACCTCAGCGGTCGCACATATCGAGTCAAGCTTGAATTTAGCCAAAAACCGTCTTCGGCCAGCTATTTATTAGTTCTAACGCCATCTAATTTAGGATCGCTAATTGCACAAACTGATGCTTAGAACAAGCGAGTACGGCAATCTAGGAAGTATAACGATGGATTCGTTACTGCGATGGAAAAGCGTTGAATACAAAAAAGCTCACAATTACCGGCTCAGACCTCACTGATTCGTCACGAGAACCTTGCAGCGCAAAGCCTCGTTACTCCCAGGACGGTCGATGGCCAGCCAAGCGTATAGCTACGCCGAACATAGCAGTGAATTCCTAGATTAATCATGTCGCTTAGCAACTGATGCGATCTCAATACTCGCTCCTTTCGGTAGACGCCTGACCTCTACAGTGACTCTTGCTGGATAGGCAGCTGAAAAATAGCTGCTATACGCCTCATTCATTTTTTCGAAATCGTTCAAGTCAGTAAGGTAGATCGTAGTTTGAACGATATCGCTCATATCCAATCCGTCAGCTGCAAGAATAGATTTGATGTTATCTAGTGATCGCCGGGTCTGCGATTCGATATTCTTTTCATCCGGCAAGTTTCCGGTAGCTGGGTCTATCGGGAGCTGCCCTGAAAGGTACAACGTACCTCCCGAGCGAATCGCTTGAGAATATGGCCCTAAGGCTGCTGGAGCATTTATGGTTGTCAGAACCACATCCTGTTCGGATTGCGTCACTGCTGCTGAAAATTGTGAATGGAATGCGATTATCGCCACAACTGCTCGGGTCGAGATCCAGTCCATGAGAATACGGACGGTCCTGGGTTTGGAGAATGTGATCATTGCGGCAACCTTCTGAGATTAAATCGGACTCTATTCCACCTCATCAAAGTATCTGAATTATGTCTGTATCCGCGCATTTAGTAAGCTGTTATTTCTTGAAATCTAGCAAACTTGCTCTCTGCTCTCTGCTCTCTGCTCTTTGCTCTCTTGCGCTTCAAGCCCAGAAAGTATTAGACTCTGCTCAGAAACCTCATGATCTGTTTTCTCGCATATAAGTATAGTGCCCATATCGCAGTGATGCTGTTGGTGTACTGCCCGCAAGCAGCGCCCAATGCAAGGGTGGTCTCGCGTCCTGCTAAAGAATTCGCATATGCCACGTAAGCTAGTCGGATGATGCTTTTTGGTAACCACGCGGCATTTTTTTTTGGCACGAGAACACAAGCGGCACTTGATCCGGGATCTCTTTGGCTGCACAGTAAGATGCTGGGCAGCATAAATGATGTAATTTTAATCGAATATATCAACTTACCACTCACCTGGTATTCCCGTGCTGATTCTGAATGACTTGGATAGTCCTTCGGAATCACTGGTCAAAGTGCGATAACGCCCTCATCGCAACGACAGAGACTTTTTACGAGGCAGTTTCTCGATATCGTCCACAGAGTCCTCCCCTCCTATATAGAGCCTAGCCCATGCCTGAATCAAAGTTACGCCGAAGCTTCAAATGGCTCCGACAGTTAACGCGCCTAATGAATGGTATACCGGACTATGAAAACTACGTGCAGCTCAGAGCCGTCAGCCATCCAGGCGAGCCGGTAATGACTTACGAACAATTTTTCCGAGATCGACAAGAAGCGCGTTACAGCAAGCGTCAATGCACGACTCGCTGTTGTTGATATCAGCCAGCGATTACCAAAAAGAAAACCGCTTCGGATGAGCGGTTTTTTTTGCAAACTGACAATTAAAGTGTGCCGTGGTGGCCGCCATTGAGCATTTTCTTTTCCTCCACGATCATCTGAGTCAGGATAGGTCAGCGAGAAGATTGACCAGTTGCTGGCGGCCTTCATCACCCAGCGGAAACACAGGAAGGCGTGGTGCGCCTACGTCCAGACCACTGAGTCTTAGTCCTGCTTTAATGGTGGCGGGCAACCCGCCTTTGAGAATGAAATCCAGCACCGGCAGTTGACGGTAAAAGCATTCACGAGCACGGCGCAAATCGCCTTCCAAAATAGCGTGATAAAGCTCGAGGTTGAGCGCTGGTATCAGGTTAGGTGCAGCGGTGCACCAACCCTTGGCACCCGCGGCAAAGGCTTCTAGTGCCAAAGGATTGCAACCGTTATAGAATGGAATTTGACCTTCACCAAGCAGCTGCAATTTGTGCATACGCTGAATGTCCCCTGTGCTTTCCTTTACCATCGTGACGTTCTCCACGGAACCAACGATTTTAAGAATCAGCTCAACTGACATGTCGGTACCGCTGGTGGCCGGATTGTTGTAAAGCATAATGGGTGTGGCAATGCTGTCACCGATCGCTTGGTAATGCTGCAAAATCTCTTTCTCGCTCAGCTTCCAGTATGAGGTAGGCAATACCATGACTGCATCAGCGCCGCGGGATTCGGCAAAGCGTGCGCGCTGGATAGCTTTTGCGGTGGTCAAATCGGACACGCTCACAATGACAGGAACGCGTTTGTTGATGTAAGCCATACTGAATTCGGCGACTTCCTGCCATTCATGATCGCTCAAGTAGGCACCTTCACCCGTGCTGCCCAGCGGGGCGATCGCGTGGACACCTCCGTCAATAAGACGATCAATTGACTGGGCCAGGGCAGGTAAGTCAAGACTGATCCCGTCTTTGGTGAAGGGAGTGATGGTGTAGCCGATGATGCCGTGGATAGAAGAGGACATTTTAGATTTCCGAGTGATCAAACATTAGTTGAGGCAGTCAGCGTGTTTGCGCAAGACGCGGCGCACGTAGTAATTAAATGCAGCGGCATGGCGGCGAGGCCTGGAGATCCAGTCATGCGCCTCAGCACCCAGCTCGTAGGGAATAGGCTTGACCTCTCCAGCGGACATCGCAAGCAATTGCAATTCGGCTGCGCGCTCAATTAGCACAGAAACCACACAGGCTTCCTCTACGGTACTTCCCGTGGAGAGTTGCCCATGGTGCGAGAGCAGGACGGCGCGCTTATCCCCTAGAGCAGCGGAAATGATCTCGCCTTCTTCATTTCCAACGGGAACACCTGGCCACTCCTTGAGAAATGCGCAGTCATCGAAAAGAGGACACATATCCATATGCGATATTTGCAGTGGAACTTCGAGCATCGACAGCGCTGCAACATGCATGGGATGTGTATGGATGATGCATTGGACATCTGGGCGGGCGAGGTAGACCCATGTATGGAAACGGTTAGCCGGGTTCGGCATGCCGTAGCCTTCGAGAACTTCCAAGTCTTCATTGACCAGCAGAAGGTTGCTGGCAGTGATCTCGTCAAAGCCGAGCCCAAGTTGTTGGGTGTAAAAGGTGCCCGGTTCCTGGCCTCGTGCGGTAATCTGCCCAGCTAACCCAGAGTCATGTCCATTTTCAAAAAGGATCCGGCATGTGAGTGCTAACTGCTGTCGTCGCGTCCAATTACTGTCTTTTAAGACACGATCCATATGAGCGTTCGCCTGAGTTTTAAGATGATCTTTCGTGAGTCCTAATGTTGTTGCCATGGCATACCTCCTCGCAGGATGAAAGTCGCTGCTGTGTGGAACGTGGCGAACCCCTTGACAGGTTCGGAAAGAGAATGACACAAAATCATACTAATGACACACAGTGTCATTGGCAACGCAAATTTCTATCCTCTACGGAAAACCTTTCTCATGTCTATTCGTTTGAAGCTTCTACGTAAGAAAATGGGAGTGACACTGGAAGCGCTGGCCAATACTTCTGGTCTCACTAAAAGCTATCTTTCCAAAGTCGAGCGCGGGCTAAGCACTCCTTCGATTTCTACAGCGCTTAAGCTCGCAAGAGCGCTGCATGTCAACGTCGAGGAGTTATTCAACGATGCGCCTAGTGATCTGGACGGCTACAGCCTGGTTCGCAGTAACAATCAGCCGTTGCTGGCGAATGGCGAGCACGGCTCCAAATACGCGTTGCTAGCCCATCAAGTCAGCGATCGAAATCTGCTGCCATTCCTAGTTTTCCCCCCCTTCGAATTCGCCGGCACCGCTTTCAAAGAGCACGTGGGCGAGGAATTTCTGTTCGTTCATGAAGGAAGCGTCGAGGTAGACTTCCTGAATGAAAGCGTGGTGCTTGAGCGTGGTGATGCTCTGCACTTTAATGCCCAAAAATCCCATCGTTTACGCTCAGTCGGGGAAGCCCAAGCTCAACTGCTAGTGGTTGTACACAGTAAGGAAGCGACATCCGATTAAGGCTTAATGATCCACACGATTTTGGCGCTAAGCGACCTCCGCGACCGTCGCAAGATCTCTTTATCCGTCGCTGTTATGCACCGCCTCCTCCGGGTACCTCTGACCACCCCCACGTTAAACGTCAACACCAATACTTTTTTGCAGCCGTCAGAATCCAAGTCGACATCATGGAGGCCGGGAACATTTCTTAGTGCAGCCGACTCATAATGACGCTCACCGATCAGAGCGCTATGTCCCGAACAGGCCGACCGGAAAAGATGTTACTGGCAACCAGTTACATCAGATCTATCGATTTGCTGCCGAAGCATGAAAAATAGTGGTCTCACCTGTTGCCGACTAGCCGCGAAGCCGCGATCAAAAGAAACTTGTCGAAAACTCATGGCATAGGCGTCGGTTTTTCCTGACAGCTACTATCGAACATCAGCCTTAATTCCGCACACAGTCCACCACCCTCGCGACTGCTAAGAAGCAAGGAACCGCCGAGGGCCATGGCTAGTTGCTGCGCGATGGCAAGCCCAAGGCCCGTGCCGCCCGTGTTGCGGTTGCGCGAATTCTCCACTCGGTAAAACGGTTCCATCACCTTCGTCAGTTCTTCTTTGGCGATACCCGGACCGCGATCCATTACCTTGATCGAAAAGCCGCGATTATCGCGTTGAATCTCTAACTCGGCGGCGCCGGCGAATTTCAGCGCGTTGTCAGTCAGGTTCACTAGCACCCTGCGCAAGGCATGGGGGCGAGTATTGATGACCGCGCCACTTCTGCCACTCGACCGCACCTTTTTGCCCATGTCCTGATAATCGAACACCAAGCTGTCAAGGAAGGAATCCAGATCGGTGCGCCTACTTTCTTCGGTGGATCCGTGGACGCTGCGAGCATAAGCCACGCCTTCTCGCACCAGATGCTCCATTTCGCCAAGGTCGTTACACAGCTTGTCTTTCTCGGCCGAATCGTCCATGAATTCTGCGCGCAGCTTCATTCGTGTTATTGGGGTTTGCAGGTCGTGAGAAATCGCTGCGAGCAATTGCATGCGCTCCTTAAGATAAGTAGCAATGCGCGCCTGCATTGCGTTGAACGCGCGAGCGGCGTAAACCACTTCGCTCGGCCCATTTTCTTCTAGGTGTATAGCGTGGGCATCGGGGTCGAGGGTTTCCGCTGCATTGGCGAGGCGCGTGAGGGGGCGGATAGCGATGCGCACCGCCAGCCAGGTACACGCGATCATCAGCACTAGTTGCCCGAGCAATACAAATGGCAACCATGGCGATAACGGTGACATTGACGGACGGACATCGATGACCACAGGACTGCCGTCGCTTAGGCGAAGATGCCCCTGAAAACGCTGCCGTGGACCAGGAATATCAGTGAATGTCAGCGGATATTTTTCCCCTATGGCATCGGTAATCGACGTCACGGCGATCGGCACATCTCCCGACGCCATCGGCGTGCCTGGATCACCCTCGCCCAGCACATAACCGTAATTTCGACGTGCAAGACGGTTGAGCCACGCCGGACGCTCCTCGGCTGGCAAACGGTCAAGGATTGCAATCGACGTAGACACGTCGGTTTCCAGATTGCCGAGCATAGTGTCCTTCGCGGTTTCGTAGCGCTCGTAGTATTGCGCGCCAAACGACAGCGCCTGAGCCAGGATCAGGCCAATCAGGAAAATCAGCGACAGTCGGGAAGCGAGGGTGCGCGGCCAGCGCATAGCGAAATTCATGCAGGGGCTCCGAGGACTTCGACCGGTAACGAGAACACATACCCCTCGCTGCGCACAGTCTTGATGTAAGCCGGTTCTCGGGCGTCGTCGAGCAGACGCTGACGCAGACGACTTACTAGCAGGTCAATGGAACGGTCGAACAGATCGGCCTCGCGCCCCTTGGTAAGGTTAAGCAGTTGATCGCGGCTCAACACCCGTTGCGGATGATCGAGGAACACCCGCAACAAACGGTATTCAGCACCACTTAAGGCGACGAGGGTGCCGTCCTTGTCCAGTAGATGTCGAGCGGAGGTATCGAGCTGCCAGCGACCAAACCCTAGCAGCCGGCCGCTTTCGGTCACAACCAGATTTGGTGGCAGCATGCGCGTACGTCTCAGCACGGCATTGATCCGCGCCAACAGTTCGCGGGCAGCAAACGGCTTGGTTACGTAATCGTCGGCACCCATTTCCAGACCAATGATGCGGTCTGTTTCATCATTCCGCGCGGTGAGCATGACGATCGGCGTGGCCCTGTGTTTGCTCGAGCGCAGTTCGCGACATAGTACGAGGCCGTCGTCGCCGGGCATCATAATATCGAGCACGACCAGGTCGACGGTGTTGGCCTCCAGAAAACTACGCATCTGTCGGCCATCGGCAACTATTGTAGTGCGCACGCCGTTCTTCTTCATGTAATTGCCTACCAGTTCACGAATCTCGCGGTCGTCGTCGACAATCAGGATGTGATCGACATGTTCCATCGGGCCAAACCTCAATTCAGGGGGAAGGACGCCGTGCAGTCGCTAAATGCCAGCCACCCGCCCCTCGCTGCATTTCTAATAACTCTATTTTGATTCACCGCCAATACAAGCCGGCGGCAGCCACGATTTTTACAGGGTTTTGTAACGCGGTGTATTACCGAAAGGTATTGATACTTTGCGATTTATACCCGGTGTTTTCCGACACAGACGAGATACGTCGCGAGCTTTAAATAGCGTTCATCGAGGCACATACAGCCCCTCGGCCCAATCAACAACTTAACCATGAAGCTCTGAGGAAGACACCATGAACACCAAGGCCAAATCGATCGCTTCCGCCTGCCTGTTTGCAGCGCTAAACATCTGCACGCTGTCAGCCCGCGCCGAAGTCGACGTGGCTCCGCAAACCTACTCCTACGGCAGCCACCTAGACATCCAGAAAGTGGTGTCGCTGACGCAGGATAACTCGATGACTTGCGGCATCGTCGACGCCCGCCTGACGTACCTCGATTCAGCCGGCAAGACCCAAGTGCTCGACTACCGCAAGTTTGCCGATGGCTGCAATGAAGACAACTGATTACGCACTTCAAAGGACAATCATTATGAACAACGTATTGCGCTTTCTGACCGCTATTGCCTTCTCTCTGGCCGGCATCGCCGCTCACGCCAACGCTACCGTCGAACAGAACAGATGTGGCAACAATTCGTGCTTTCAACTTTCTTCGGTGGTCAAGCAGGGCAGCGACAGCGTGATCGCCGCTGACGGCACCAGTCGCACCCCGCTGGGCCAGACACTGGCCGCCGACGGCTCCAGCCGAACCCCGTTGGGCCAGACGCTGGCCGCCGACGGTTCCAGCCGCACCCCGTTGGGCCAGACCCTGGCCGCCGACGGCTCCAGCCGGACCCCGTTGGGCCAGACACTGGCAGCCGACGGTTCCAGCCGCACACCCCTGGGGCAGACGCTGGCTGAAAACAGTGCCAGCCGTACGCCGCAAAGCCAGTGGCTGGATAACCAGGCGGCCTGAGTATTGATGGGACCTGACCGTTGCGGTCAGCCCGCAATCCAGTGAACAGATCATCCCTCATTTAAAAGGTGGACATCATGTTTCTAATCGCTTTCTTGGGCGGTCTGTTGACAGTCCTCAGTCCCTGCATTCTTCCGGTAGTGCCTTTTCTGTTTGCTGGTGCCGATCGCACGCGTTCCTCGATCGTGTTGACCCTGGTCGGCATGGCCCTGACCTTCGCGCTGATTTCCAGCCTGGCGGTGGTCAGCAGCGAATGGGTAACTCAGGCGAATAACACCGGCCGCCACATTGCACTGTTCGTGATGGTACTCTTCGCCCTGTCACTGGTGTCGGCGCGGATCGGTGAATGGCTAGCGCGGCCGTTTGTGCGGCTGGGCAATCGCCTCGATCCGGACAGCCGCAAGCCGTCCGGGCCGATCACCTCGATCATGATCGGTGTCGCCACCGGCTTGCTATGGGCGCCGTGCGCCGGGCCGATCCTTGGCGTGATCCTGAGCGGCGCGATGCTGCAAGGCGCCAACGCCCAGACCAGCCTGTTGCTGTTGGCCTATGCGGCAGGCAGTGCGTTGTCGCTGGGCACACTGATCTTCGCCGGTCACGGACTGCTCCATCGCCTGAAACGCTCAATCCCCTTCACCGGTTTGTTCCGTCGGGGTGCTGGCGTCGCGGTGCTGGCTGGCGCCGCGGTGATTGCAACGGGTGCCGACAAGACGCTGCTAGCGAACACGTCGTCCGAAGGCGTCGCCAGTGTCGAGAAAAGCGTGCTGAAGAACGCGCCGAAAATCATCGACTACTTCATCAGCAAAGTGCGCGCCGACTCTACTCAGGACGAGGCCCGCAAGGGCGCTATGCCGTCGCTCAACGGTGCGGTGCAATGGCTCAACTCCCCGGAGCTGAGTGCAAAATCGTTGCGAGGCAAAGTGGTGCTGGTGGACTTCTGGACCTACGACTGCATCAACTGCCAGCACACGCTGCCGTACGTGAAAGAGTGGGAGAAGAAGTACGGCAAGGACGGACTGGTGGTGATTGGCGTGCACACCCCTGAATACGGCTATGAGCGGATCATCGACAACGTCAAGGACCAAGTGCGCAAGCTGGGGATCACCTATCCGGTGGCGATCGACAACAACTACGCGATCTGGCGCAACTTCGATAACCAATATTGGCCGGCGCATTACCTGATCGATGCAAAGGGTCAGGTGCGCTACACCCACTTCGGCGAAGGCCGCTACGACGCGCAAGAGAAAATGATCCAGCAATTACTGCAAGAGGCCAAAGTAGCCAATACGTAAACTGGCAAAATCAATGGCTCACAGGCATCGCGTCGTGAGCCCTTATACTCTGTCATACGCAAGAAGCTGCGCCAGCACGATTCAACCTCATTTGTCGTGCTGGCAATGCTTGCCGTCACTGACAGGTGATCAGGCTAGTAGTGCGCTTCTAGGGCAAGTTGAGCATGGTGTCTGCGTCTAACGTCGCTAGGCTCCATGCCTAAGGAAGTGTCCACAACCCGTCTGATATTGGATTAGCTGTGTCTATTGCAGAATGTATTTCAAAACGTATCAAGCGTATGCCCAAGGGGAGGCCCTTTGTCAGGGCGGTATTCCAGCGAACGGGCTCCCGCTCCGCGGTAAACAAAGCTCTGTCTCAGATGGTGTTTAGGGGTATCCTGGAGCGCATTTCCCGCGGAGTTTACATGCGTCCCAAGTACAGCCAATATTCTGGCAAAAGGGTTCGAGCCAACCCGATTTCTGTATTGGAAGCCGTTGCCAGGGCAAGAGGCGAGACTATCCAGATCCATGGTGCAGAGGCTGTTCGTCGACTGGGATTAAGTGTTCAGATGCAGGTTCTGCCTACCTTCTATACCAGCGGAGCGACCCGTGAGATCAAGGTCGGTAACGCGGTTGTCCGGCTGCGCCATGCGTCTCAGCAACGACTCCAGCGGGCAGGAACGCGAATAGGGACGGCCCTGACCGCATTTTTTTATCTTGGAAAAAATGGGGTGAATGAGGAGGTCGCAAGCAAAATTGCAAACTCGCTCAATGATGAAGAGTTCAACAAACTCATGGAATGCAAAATGCCTAAATGGATGCGCTCAGCACTGTCCAACTGCGCTAGAAATTCGCGCTAGAGAATAACCGCGAACAAGACAGTTTCTGAGCAGCCGGGATTGTGTCTAGTCGGGCGTGCAGCGGAAACTATCTCTACTGTCGTTTCGCTGATGCACCCTACAAACACGTTTTCGACTGATAGAAAGGTGCCGTCCGCTCAGTCAACGGGTAGGCGGTGTTTTCAAGACGACGCCCACCTAGGTTCTAAACAACCATCTCCTCAACATGTTGTGATACGGCTACAGCACTATCGCGTCGTTCGTCACAAGTCGCCAGCTCATGCTCGCCCTCAGAAATACCTCAGGCTCGTTCATCAAACTCCGCGCCGATCCATAAAACATTGCCTTTCGCATTTCTACCGACTTCCAACAGAGACGTCTGCCAATTTAGTCCAGGCTGGAAGAAATCCATGCAGTCATCCCTAGGCGAATAGCGCGGGCTGCCGAGCTGATTTGGACGGAATGCAGGAAGCAGATAACGGCAATCGTCAGCAAGTGATGTGAAGTAGCACCTAAGGTGGCCGGCTGCAGTCTGATTTGGCCAAACCTCGAAGTCGAGTAGTGTTGCCCACACACCCTCTGGAACATTCTTATATTCATACGAGGCGAGCTCTAGCCCAGCCTCAACTGCGGCGTTATAGCTCAACGCGCGCTGAGTCTCTTCTTCCATTGGCTCCCCGTTTTGATGTGTTTCTAGCTCAAGAAATAGACGAGCGCCAAAACCCGGACAAGAAAGGGCGTCTGGCGCTGTTTCAAGAATAAGCTGGCTGCAGGACTGAAAGAGCTAGCCTAAAATTGCCATAGACCTACCAACTCAACGGTTCCTCGGTTTGTCCGATGAAGGCAGTGCCATGCAGGAACGTGTTCCTTTCGTGCGTGGTGGTTAGAGGAAACCTGGCGTAGTGCGTGTGTGCCATCTGCCTCAACTGTTCTTGCAACTGCTCCTTCAAGCCTTCACTCTCAAGATTGCGGCCGTCTAAGACCTCGGCCGGCATGAAATTAGTAAGGTCGATGGGCTGCGCGTGGACTGTACCAATCCGTGATCGTAAGTTTATTGAGCAAAGCTCCACCACCAGGCCGGTAATTCCCTTCGTCAGCAGCTGCGTCAAAACCTTAAGTTTGCCCTTAGAGGAGAAGTTCGTCGCCTTGATCAGGGTGTTGTAGTGCGGTTTAAAGTAATTGATCAGCCCCGCTTCAGCCAGGGACACCACCTCCCTTCTACTTAACTGAACGTTTCGCAAGCGCTCCATATGAGCAGCATCTTGTTCGTCAGACGCCTGTGCCTCGACATTGAAATCGCCTCCGTTACTGATGATCGTTCTGCCATGTTCGAATCGATACAGCAACAGCAAAACCTCTCGTTCGGGAAAATGCGTTGAGGTTTCGGCGAGGATCTGCTGAAGCTTGTTGTGCGATAGCAAACGATCCAGAGCATTGCGAGGCTTGGTCCGGCCAACAGCCTGACCCACATAGAGCACCTCAAGATCGGTGTCGTGTGGCGTGAGCAAGCTCCTTGCCACGGCGATAATCGCGTTCACCGCAATGAATTGTTTTCCCGCTGGCGTAATGATGATGAGTGACGTGCCGTTGAGAGCTACCGCTATATCTTCGATGGGTACGTCTACAGGGATCGACGAAGGACTGATCTCGTAGGCAAAGGGAACCGCGGTCATACCGTTTTCACGCAACACCAAGAACTCGCCAATGAACGTTCGACCATTTAAGGAACATCCTTCCGGCTTGATGAAAATCCGTGGCCGGCGAGCGATGAGGTAGATGTTGCAGGCTAAAAGCGCTTCTGTATGCGCTAGATTGTCTCTGACGCGATAAAGATCCGCCGGCGTGATTATGGCCGGTAAGCTGGAATAGAGATGTGTAGCGCCTTCCATCGAGAACTGCCGGGTGATGTCTCCGAGATCCTTCATGTATTGCTTCCTCGTTACGTGATGTTGCCAATATTCGGTCAGGTGGCAATGTCTGTGTCTTATGGAGGGGAACGGTAAAAAGCTTGGCACAATGATGGCATATTATTAGTTCAATACCGGAGTTGCGTTCCTCACCGAAAGCTGATTTCAATCCTCTCGTGTCTGTGCACCGCTCATTCTTATAGCTCTGACGATCAACATGTTTGAGCCAGTGATTGGCCGTATAGAGAGCCTGGTGACCGCTACGACATAACTCTAAATCAGACGGTTGTTGGCCAGACCAAGCACCGCATTAATTGCGTGCGCCAAGCCGTCGATGGTGGCGCCAATCGGGAAGCCAACGCCAGACAGGATGCCTGAGAAGATCAGTGCAGCGACAAGCATCGAAAATCAGCTTCCAAGCAGAGAGCGCCGCAGCAAAAGACCTGCATCGATCTTGCTGAAGCCTCTTGCACCGATAAATCGAAGAGACAGCAGCTTTGGCGAAGAACATGCAAGACTAAAATTCCACGGTTATCACAATGCATGACATCAACAAAAAACCACCGATTGGTGGGTTTTATGTCAAGCCTTCGCCCCAGCATCAGTGGCATACGAGATTCGCGTTGGAGATCGAGACACGGAAGCGATTGCTGAGCAGGTCCGGTAAGCATGCGAAACCGCGGATACTGCTGTGCTATAGGGCAAGAGTTGGAGTCGGTTGGGGCTGTATGCGGCGTAAAAAGGTTAATTCCCCCGAGATATCCTGAATGAATCAGCCTTAAATACCGGCGTTTGCCCTTCCCCTCCATCTGGGTGCTGGAGCATCACGCACAGGTGCTTTATCGGAGGTGTAAGCATATATTGAGGCTCGCCGTACGTGTATTTGAAACACGGAAGAACGCCGACCGCTGGTTCCACGACCCAGCATACTGACAGGGTAATTTGATGGCACAGCATGATTACATCAGGATCAGGGTATATGCGTGGGGAGACGCTCTCAACCCAGATTGAATCTGGTGTCTATGTTTAGTGGGCTATGCATTTACCCATCAACCTGCCAAAACAGGTACCCGGTAATACTGTGTGATAAGAGACACATCGTCAAAAACCTCGACAAAAACGGGGGCAACACCTCGCTGCATGAGGCAATGGAAATCGCATGTTGACTCAACACAAAGGATGTCCATTACCAACAACAGAATTACATAAGATACACTCGCGATACGCTTGCTCGACCTTAAGCGCTGCAGGGGTGCGAATTACTAGGGCACGAACGTCAATTGAGTTACTTAATAGCGCTTCTAAGATAGCAATATACTGATGTCGCAGTGCAAAATACATAGCTTCACTCCTGAGCAAATCACTTTGGAGCTTCAAATTCTTCCGTTGCAGGTTCCTACATTTCGCGTCCCTATCAAATGTGCGTTTCGGGACACGTGAAGACTCCAATACGATATCAATTTCTGCCTGATACTTTCTGACCGTCTCTCTCGATACGCCGGCATAAACGGAAAACTCTTTTTGACTATATGTGTACCCCTGCTTACGATCGCTATATCTTTCAACAAGCTCAAGCAGCTTAAATTTTAAATGTTTTTTTAGTCTATCGCCTCTACAGTGCATTCCCAAAAGCCTCAGCAATCAATTTTCTTAAAAATCTCTGCCAACAAATAATTAGCAGAGTCCTCTACATTTTCAAAGTGCTTAAACTGTGGACTTGATTCTCCTCCAGCATCTACTATGTGCACCTTTAACAAAGTAGCTGCGTGAGCAATCTGCTGTATTTCGGACCTTTGCTTATCACTTTGCGAATCTACGATCAGCACCTCACATGGTTTACCATCTTTACCCTTAGCCAAACATGAAAGATGATTATGACAAGGTTTAAGCGCGAGATTATGTGCACATCCACCATGAGGCATCGGATTGATAACACGAATAGCAGCAGTCAAATAACTCTCGGCCGATTCACGGTCTGCTATTTTAAGCTTATTGAATGTAGTCTGTATCAGCCCTACCGTTTTGTCCTCCCTAACGCGCTGCATCATCTGTTGAAGCATCAACGACCTACTTAGAGCTGAAGTATGGTCATATACGTGAGCTTGAGCATATTCGGTCCTCCCCAAGATAACATTCACCTGAGCGTCAGATAAACCACCCTGTTTATATGCGGTGTTCAACCAATGACGAATATCATGCCAAGTAAATTCCGCGACGGCGCCAGTCCGAGGATCAAGAACATCGAACCTTTTGAATAAAGAATCTTCTTTTCCTGAAGTACCGTTTAGCCACTGGATGAATACTTTATCACTCACCTTTCTAAACTGATTAGACCGTGTGGACTTTGAAAACGATAAAAGGTTCCGCGAAATAACAAACAACGAATTTTCTGGCTCTAACAATGTTTCCGAACCAACTCTAACTGTGGGTGAAATGGAGTAACAAAAACCCTTCTCGTACTCCAGATCGCGTTCAAATGGAAAAACCTTATCTTGAAGTTGGCATGACAAAGCCTGTTCAAAGACATCAGCCACTACATTTCGCATAAAACTATTCGCAGAGAGAGTAATTCCACAACTCATCTCCATACACTTCGCGGTGATGGCATGTGGATGATTCCGAAGCTTCTTCTGCCAATTTTTAACTTCAAAGGTCACAGGAGAAAGCTTATTCGACTCATCTTGATATAAATAAATCTTCTCTGACATCGCTATCTGGCTGTAATACAACCTGTTAAACACACTGGTTGTCGTATTCAGATACGCGGCTGCCTTGCACGGTTTTTTGAACCGAACTAGTAGCCCTATAGCGTCAACAAATTGCCCAGTGCGAAAAAAATAGCTTCCTTTTGGAGTAAACAAACTATGTTCCAGTGTCCATTCCGAGGAAAATTTTTGTAAAAAATAACGTAGAGATCGTTCGGTACTGAATATTTTTTTCCAATTTAGCCCTGGAGTTGCCCGTAACATTTTTACTATTTCTCGCCCCTCAGAAGTATGCTGGGTGATGAAATCTACGGCCGCTTTCACAGCGGGGTACATTTCTTGAGGGAACGGCCTATAAAAAAGCGCCCCCCCTTTTTCAGGAAAAACTTTAAGCACCCATTTTCCTTGAAGTTTAATTAGACAGTTTAGAGGGAGACAAGCTAGTTCATTGACCCTACCGCCCAACACAATATTTATGACTAAGGCATTTATGAAAAACCTGTCACGGAGTGACAGCTCCTGGTGATTTGCTAGCGCCACGATATCTCGTAGAACTTCGGTTGGAAGCAGCTTCTTCTGCCTTCCCTCTTCAGAGCCATGTCTACCGTACTTAGGGCGAGCCTTTGGTGCCGCATACAATATCCTTAAGCCAAGCCTCATCTGCAGCCATTTAGAGAAAGCTTGGAGAACCGACAAGCTTGATACCTTACCCACAACACCACGTTCAATATAAGTTTTCTCAACAGCAATAAAATCAAGGAGATTCAGCTTGTAAATATCTTTAATACCTATTACTGAATCTAGCCTTACGAGCGCTTCAATAATGCCAAAAGCTCCACCATCGGCAATTCCTATTTGTACTCGCTTTGCGGCAATGTAGATTTTGGTCACCATCCTTAGATCAAGATTTTTTATCCGCCCGAAGCGAAGATTTAAACTCGTCAAATTTCCTGGCCTTGCTACCCAATCCAAGATATCCCATTCGTCACTATAGATATCTATCTCTGGGCTTAAAGCATACGCAAGTGAATCTGCAAGCTCGCGAAGTGCGCTAGGCACGTTTGTCATCATGGATTCCATGTAAACAGTCACTCCCCATTTTTTATTCTGTCTATAACATCCTTCACGGATTGGTAAACCCTTTCTAGATCTTTCAGAATTTTACTTCTCTCTTTACCGCCTTCAACGCTATCCCACCTAGCAAGCTCCGCGCCCAAGTATTCCAACGATTTTTGATGGTCAGCATCTCGCCACGCAACAAAATACCTACAACCGTTGTAACAACTAAAAAAAGGATGTTGACCGCAGATTCCACTATTGCCACATTCACCGACAAGTGCTGGTTGCTGTACGACGGGAATCAGAATGGGTGAGCCTACCCCTCGGGCACCAACTCGGCCGTTAAAAAAAATTCCATTTAGCTCTGAAAATACTCCACCGAGCTGTTTGTTTGCTCGCTCTAGCAGCGGGCAGAACTCCGATGCTAAACAATCAATGTACCAATCTGCCGAAGTAACAGAATCATGTTCTAACACATATTGAATCTCGTCTCTGGACGCACCTTGAGCAGCCATTTGAGTAGCTCCGCTATGACGAACACGATATGGCGTTAAAACCAAAAGCCGTTTGGTTCGAGGGCTAATAAGCCCTAGCCTTCTGCTCCACGACGATAAGCCACGCCCGAAGCCCGGTGTGAGACGCTCCTTCATATTTACAAGCAAGGTTTTATACTTGTCTTGCAAGATCTTTATACAAGGCTTAGCTGAATAGGTTCGTATAGCTAAAGCTAATTGCTCAGTAATAGGCCAGAGCTCTGGCGTCTGCCCTCTTTGTTTCTTAGCTTTTGGAATTCTCAGAAAAAACTGCTGATCAACTGCCGTGGCATCTGGCACCCATAAAGCGTCATTTAACATTTCAGCAAGTTGAATGGGTCGCTTTAATGTTTCGAAAGTAATCCACGTGAGTAGCCGGTTCGCTGTATCCGATATGGACTCATCTGGAGGCCCTGTCATCATAGCGCGCCGGACTATTTCAATCTCCGAACTGGTCAGAGCACCTCTAGTTTCATGCCACTCAAGAACTATTTTTTTCGACGCATTGTTTTTATTAACTTTAATCGCATCCAACTCTAAAGCGTGGACTTCATCCGCACCGGCCAAGCCTTTCAACGCTGCGTACCTATAAAACGATCTGAATCCCGACCGCCCATGCGATGATGTCAACGTTATATTAAACAAATCTCCTAAGGACAAATATGAAAAATCCGCCCACGATGCATTCCATTTAGTTTCCAAATCCGACAGAACAGAACAAAAATCAACCAAAATACCAGGACTGACCGACACAAGTTTAGCTTTCAAGTATTCCTTTGCTGCATTGATGATCGGGTCTGGTAGACTATACTTACTCAAATCTATTGAGCGCCTCCGCCTTCTCCACACCGCTTCGATTTTATGCGTAGTAACGTCGATAAAAAATGGATTTAACGAGTCCGCCCTGCATTCAATGTATAACCTGCCAGACTCATCAAGAAACTCTCCGAGATCATTCAACTCAATGGCCATTTTCAACCCTGTCCTTGTTGTTTTTAAGCAACCGGGCTCTAGTGAGATCTCTGATCGCCCGCTTTGCATAACGGTTCAGTGAATTCGGACTGCCCCAGCCCCCCATGTAAACTATATGATCAATTTCGGTAGCATTATTTTCGATTGAGGCTGCCGCTTCGTAAAGTCGATTGAAGACAGCATGTCGGACAATATGCCAGTGAAAAACACTGACGCACTCCAAGCGTATATCCTTTGATATCTTGCTCGCCGAAGAGCATGAAAGTGGGCTGCCAGCATTGGATGGGCCATGAGAAACGAACAGAAAATCGTGCAACAGAAATATGGTAGAGCGTTTTATTTTGTTAGCCTTTACTCTATATTCAGAAACGTATGCTTCGATGTACCCGATGATATCCTCATCTTCCGGAGCGAAATAAAGTAACCGCCCATAGGTTTTGACGAGCGGGTTATTTGGCGTCCGCGGATCCACATAATCTCTACCTCGCTCCTCTATACGAATGATCTCCAAAGACGGATGAGGCCCTGTTAGGTCTAGATCCTGAAGCCGAATAGCGAGCGCTTCACCAATCCTTAGACCAAACCTAAGAACCAGACGCCATAAAATATAATTCCGCAAATGCATGCCCCGCTTATCAGCAGCATTATGCAACCTGTTTTTCAGATATTCTTCAATCAAGCGTAATTCAGCATCAGTAAGATCTTGGGCAACGGGATCAGATTCCCGGCCACTCATCACATCACTCCACGCCTTCTTATGACTCTCTATTAGTTTCATATAATTGATATTACTGTCGACGAGACTGCTTACAAGCGGAGTATAGTTCTCAACAAACCATAAGCAAAATGAGCTACAGCTATGAAGAATTTTGGTTACATATCGATTTATCTGGTCGCCGTCTTGGGGAGGAGATATACCTTTCTCAAGCCAACGAGAAAAATTTTTAATGCTTTTAAAATCTAGACCAATTCCTTCTAGCAGCATTACCTCTATATCGATACAACTTACTTTTGCCCAAGTGAACAAAAATGCAATATGATAAAATATTGCCCTTATACTTGACTTATATCTCCGACCACCCATTGAATACGCCACTTCGTACACACTTGCACTTAAACTTGGAACACATGTTTCAACTGACGTTAACATGTATCTAGCCAAGCGACCATCTGAGTACTTTATAACTTTGTACTTTAGACCGAAGAGCCTAGTGGATAGGTTATTGCTAGCGAACTCAAGCATAAACTTTTGCCTCGCATAAGCCAGCTAAAGCCACACACCTAACCAGATGGCAAATTTTCGCATCCTGCAAGCAAACGCTAGAGAATAAAGGACATTTCGGGATCCGAAACTTTAAGAGAGAAAAAACGAATTTGTAAGCTTTGACAATCAGCGGCGAGACGCTAAAGGATAGTACCCGAAAAAAACAGCGAATCGATACGGGCCAATATTTACTCATGAATCTGCACCCCGACAATATTACAGTCATGGGGGCACAGATGCGAAGCCGCGGATGATTCCGTCGTCTATCTGCTATCCAAATACCCTAGGTGCTTCATTGGCACTGTTGTTCAAGGTAGACCGTCGAATAGTGATAATCAACCCCCTCTGATCAATGGTTAGAGAGACTCCAAAGCACTCCTACCGAATATCTAGGCACCCAAGATTGCAGTAAATCATGGATAAAGCCGAAGCTGATCGTCATGACAAAATGCTCGAACTGGCCGAATA
>NZ_RCNX01000063.1:0-81213 GCF_004307595.1 Pseudomonas sp. Sample_23 | reverse complement strand
GCGCTGTAACCGGCGGCCTCGACGACAAATCCGGCCAGCCCATTGCTCAGCGCCGCGCCCAGACCAAACGCTGTGGTCAGCGCGCCGAGGCTGACATTGAAATGCCCGGAGCCGAGGGTCAGATCCTTGACCATCACCGGGAACAGCGCGCCGAACAGCCCAGCGCCGACGCCGTCGAGCAGCTGCACGGCGACCAGCCAGTACGGATCATCCGAGAAGGTGTAGAGCAAGCCACGCAGCGGCAGGATCAGAAAACCCGCCAGCAATAACGGTTTGCGTCCCCAGACATCGGCTTTCGCACCGGCCAGCAGCGCCATCGGCACCATCACCAGTTGGGCTGCGACGATGCACGCCGACGTCAGCGGCGTGGCCATGTGCAAGTTGGCTTGGGCGAGTTTCTGGCTCACCAGCGGTAGCATCGCCGCGTTGGCCAAGTGAAACAGCGCGCAGCACAGGGCAAACATCAGCAACGGGCGATTGCTCAGCAGTACCTTGAATCCGGACGGCTGATGGCTTTGATCGCCAGGCTGCAAACCGCGCGCGACATCGTGATCTATCGCTTCTGCCGAAACGAACAGCACGGCAATCACACTGGCCAGCGCCATGACCGCCATCAGATAAAACACCGCCACCGGACCGAACAGATACGCAAACAAACCGGCCAACAACGCCGCGCACGCGTTGCCGGCATGGTTGAACGTCTCGTTGCGACCTGTACGCCGGGTGAATGCTCGCGGGCCGGTGATGCCCAGGGTGATCGCGGAAATGGCCGGGGCAAAAATAGATGCTGCCGCCGCGCTCAAGGCTTGGGTCAACGCCACCAGACTGAATGACGAAATGAACGGCAGGAGCAGACAACTCACCGTCACCAACAGCGCGGCGAAGATGACCAGCGCCCGTTTCGCCCGGCTGCTGTCAACCAGCGCACCAGCGGGCGTCTGCGTGATCAGTGCGGCGATACCGGCAATGGTCATGACCACGCCGATGCTGGCCGGGTCCCAGTGGTGCACGGCGAGCAAGTAGATGGCGAGGTACGGCCCGAGGCCGTCGCGGACATCGGCGAGAAAGAAATTCAGACTGTCCAGCGAGCGGTTGTTGCGGCGATCGAGATGGCTGATCACGGGGGGCAGTCTCTTGAAAGTGAGGTCTGCGTAAATGTATCAACCTCGGCAAACCTAATGACCGAAGCGGCGGGCGATTAGTTGCAGAACGGCGGAGCAGTTGCTGCTCCGCAGGTATTCAAGCGTCAGGCGTTTGCAGTATCTCGATCCACAATGCGCCTTTGCCGGATGCCGCTTCACCGACACGCTTCAGCGCGCCATCCTTGCTCACCGCGTACGTACCGACCTTGGCGCTTTTCTCGCCCGTCACCAGCAGCCAGCGGCCATCGGGGGAGAAGGCGATATTTCGCGGTTGCTGTTCTTGCACCGGGTAGTTGTCGAGAAACGTCAGTCCTCCCGTTGCCGGATCCACGGCAAATGCCGAAACGCTGCTGCTGGTGCGCTCACTCATCAGCAGCAGTTTTCCATCCGGCGACATGCGCAGGTCGGCAGCCCAGATGCGTCGGGTCGGATCGTCTTTCAAGTCGTTGTTGCGCGCATCCCGCACTTCGCCGTGGGCCAGTTTCAATCGCTCGGGAATGCCATTGGCTTCAGCGATTCGGGTCAACGCGCCGCTGGCCTCGTCGATCGAAAACGCCGTCACGGTGCCGCTCATTTCACCGACGACGTAAAGGAATTTGCCGTTGGGCGAGAACGCCAGGTGCCGAGGCCCGGTTTTCTCCGGAACACTGACCGAGCCGCTGCCGATCGGGCTAAGCTCGCCAGTCTTGGCGTCCAGGCGATATTGCAGCACCTGGTCGGTGCCCAAGTTGCCGGCGTAGGCAAAGCGATTGCTCGGCTCGGTGCGAATCGAATGCGCGTGCAGGCCGGTCGGGTAGCGCAGGATGTTGGCGGAAGGCTGATGATCCTCGCCGATCTTTTGAACGCTGAGTGCATCGGCGCCGTAGGACGCGGCGAGCAGGTAGCGACCTTTTCGATCGGTCGACAGGTAGGCCATGCTCTCTGCCAGGGGCGCTTGGGTAAACTTTGTCAGATGACCGCTTTTGGAGTCGATCCGATAGCCCAGAACCTGGAAAGGCTTGACCCGCAACGCTGCAAACAGCACTTTGCCGTCCGGGGTGAGCGCCATCGGATTGACTTGGTCGCCGGCCTGGATCTGCTCAACGAGGGTCAGTGCGCCGTTGTTCTGATCAAGGCGATATTGCGAGATCAGACCGTCGCCGGGGCTTGAGATGTAAGCGTAGGTAGCGGCGTTGGCCGTCACGCTCAACGTGGAGGCGAGCGCAGCGATCAAGAGGGTTCTTTTCATCATTCCCAGCCTTATTGTTGTTGTGATCAGTCATCCTATGAGTGATTGGCTGGGCCATCAATGGCTATTTCGTGGGCCTGTAACGTCGCTACGCTTATTTGACGTGCTTGTTCTAGATGATTTTGATCAGCGGAAATGACCGGAGAGGGTGGTCGTGATTGAGGTTTGACACATTTCTACATACTCTCCCGTTAGCGTTGTTGTACGACATCCTACCTAATGTGCGCAGTGCAACAACTCTCACAAAAACAATAACGGAGATACCCCCTATGACGAGCATGGCTCCACTCGATCATCAGGCCGCCGCAAAACCGCAAAACCTGTTCCTGCGTACGCTGAAACTGCTCGGCCCCGGCATTATTGCCGTGCTGTCGTGGCTCGGTGCGGGCGATCTCATCACGTCTTCAGTGGCCGGTGCGAACTACGGCTACGCGATGATGTGGGTGCTGGCGGTCTCGCTGTTGCTTAGATACCTGATCGTCAACATCATTGCCCGGTTCCAGCTGTGCAATAACCAAGGCATGACCATTCTGCAGGGCTACGCCCAGCTCAACCCGGTGTTTGCCTGGTTCATGCTGGTTTATGCCCTGTTGATGGGGCACTTGATGAACGCCTACATGATCAAGGGGGCAGGGGAGTCGCTGGCGATGCTGTTCAAGATCGATCAGCCATTGCTGTGCTCGGTGGCGGTGGTGCTGGCGGTGTGGATGCTGGTCGGGCGCAACATCTACACGATGATCGAAGGCGTGATGAAGCTGCTGCTGGCGATCATGACCCTGGCGTTCATCGCCTTGGCGGTGATGTCCGGTCCGGATGTCAGCGGCATCATCAAAGGCACCATCGGCTTCAGCATTCCGCCGGACGAAGGCGTGCATGGCGCGTTGCTGGTGGCGGTCTCGGTGATCGGCGCGGTCGCCGGCTCGATCGCCAACTTCGTGCACCCGTATGTCATGCGCCAGAAAGGCTGGACCGGGCCGCAGCACAAGCGCATTCAGCGTAACGATCTGCTGTTTGCGGTGTTCGTCGGGATCATCATCAACCTGGCGATCTGGATCGTCGGCGCGGAAATCCTGCGGCCCAACGGTATCGAGGTGAAAACCTTGGGCGATCTGGGCAAGGCGCTGGAAATCTTCTTCGGCCCGATCGGCTGGTACGTGTTCTTCATCGGTGTGTTCGCAACGCTGTTCGCCAGTATTTCAGGCAAGACCACAGCGTTTCCGATGCTGATCACCGATGCCTTCCAGCATGTTCGTCCTGAGCGTCGCGAGAAGTACGGTAAAGAGTTCCATCACGACCCGATGCACAAGTGGTTCATGCTGTTCATTCTGGTCACGCCGCTGATCTGGTCGATGCCGGGCATGCCGGATTTCGTCACCCTGACCATTGGTGTCAGCGCATTGAACATCATTGGTTTGCCGGTGATTTCCCTGGGCTTGCTGATCATGTCCAACCAGAAATCGCTGCTGGACAAGCAGTACCGCAACAACCTGTTTGAAAACATCGCGCTGATGTTTGCTACAGGTCTGGCGCTATGGGTAGCGTTCCAGTTGGGCGTTGATCTGTTTACTTGACGGGAAGCAGTCGAGGGGGCACACGCCCCCTCGAATCGCCGCTTACAGCGGCACATCCATTTCGATCCGGCGCCAAGCCGCTTCGGAAAAGCTGTACACCGAAAACGCGATCAGCCCTAACGCCATCAGCATCAACAGCACGCCGCCTGCCGGCAGATTCTGCAAAGCATCCAGCGCTTCCTTCATGCCGGGTGGATTGGTTGCCTGGTAAACCGAGCCACTGACCGCCATCAACACTGCAATCTCGATAAACACCACGCCTCGGGCGATCAAGCCAAAGCGCGACACCGGGCGCACGTAACGCATCACTTCGTCATCCGCTTCGAAGTACTTCTCGAACGAGGCCTTCCAGCCTTTGATGATGTGGGCGATACCGACACCGAGCGGGATCAGCGCGATCAGGTAGATCAACAGGTTCGAATGCTCGAACGACAGCAGCTGCGCGAGCAGATCCTTGGTCTTGCCATCGCCGGAGCCGCCCGAACTCCTGAGACCACTCACCAACAGACCCAAGGCAAAGAAGGCCAGCGCCGCGTTGACCAGACCGCCGGCGAGCAAACCTGCGCGAATGACCAGGCCTTTGAACTCGCTGCCGTGGTGGTCGACATCGCGGATCGCTTGCAGCGCACGCCAGGCGGCGAAGGCCAGCAGGCCGGCGACCACAACACCGATCAGCACGTAGCCGAAGGGCTGGCTGAGCAATGCTTCGAGGCTCTTGTGGCTGTCTTTCGGTTTGGTGGAATCGTGCGCTGCCAACAGCGCGAAGATGCCGATGATCAGATACAGAACGCCGCGCGCGGCGTATCCGCCTCGGGCAAGCAGGACAAGTGTGTGTTGAGTGGACATGGGGTTTACTTCCAGGGAATCGATGTGAAGCAGACCCGTGGACGGAGCAGGGGTTCGATAAATGCGTCGCCGGTGGGCGACGCGCGCCTTATCAGCCTGCCATGCAGCGCTTGCCTCGCTTCGGCGTCATAACGGCGTGGTCAGCGAAAATGGAATGCGCAGCTCTTCGACCGGCCCTGAATCCCGGCCGCACATTTCGTCGTGCACGCATTGCTGCACCAGCACGCAGGGAAACGCCGGCACGGTTTGCAGCAAGTCGCGCAGGTGGCTGATCGAACGCAGGTGCATTGGTTTGGCCGCGTCATCGAGCAAGGTGAACTGGCCCTGATCTACGCGAATTCTCGCCAGATAAAAACCACCTTCGAGTGACAGCAGCTCCAGTTCGCGAACTTCACTGTTGGCCGCACGTTCGGTGAGGGTTTGCAGATTCATGCTTCACTCCTTGCCTACCAGGGCAGGCGTTCTCCATCGTAGGCGAAGAAATGGCCGCTATCGGCCGGCGTCAGCGTGTCAATCAGACTCAGTAATTGCGCAGCGGCAATGTCTGCCGGGCGGGCGCTCGAGGCTCCGCGAAAAGGTTGCGACAACGGCGAGACCACCGTGCCCGGGTGCAGACTGAGCAAGCGACTCTGCGGTCGCGTGCGCGAGAGTTCGATAGCGGCGGTCTTGATCAACATGTTCAGCGCAGCCTTGGAGGCGCGATAGGCGTACCAGCCACCCAGACGGTTGTCGCCGATGCTGCCGACTTTCGCCGACAGCATCGCCATCGCGCTTTGAGGCGCAAGCAATGGCAGAAAGTCGCGCAGCAGCAATGCCGGCCCCAGCGTGTTGACCTGGAACACGGCCTGCAGCGACTCGGCGTCGATCGCGCTGTAGCTTTTTTCCGGCTTGATCCGGTCACGATGGAGGAGGCCGGCCGCGTGAATGATCAGGTGATAGGGCGCTTCGCCTGCCAGTTCGGCGGCGGCGCTGGCGATCGTTTCGGGCTGCTCGAGGTCGAGCTTCGGCACAGTTTTGCGTCCCAGCGCACGGACGCTGGCGCAGCGTGGATCCTGGTTCAAATGTTGGCAGAACGCCGTGCCGAGGGCGCCACTGGCACCGATCACCAAGGCGCGATAACCGTCGCCGAACGAGGCGAGGGTCAACCCGCTGCTCATGGGTTCGCTCCAGCGTTCTGGCGCCGGAAGAACACCGTCACCTGACCGACTTCGAAACCCCACTTGGACATACGGGTGCGGTTGATCAACGTGTCTTCGTCGACCAGGTACATCCAGTCGTCCATGCTCATCTCGTAGGTCGAATCATCAACTGGCAGGTTCAGGCGATAACGCCAGTGGAAGGTGTTGCCTGCGATCTGGCCCTGAGCAACTCCGACCACATCATGCGCGCGACCGCTCCACTGACCATTGCCCCCGGGAGTGAGGGTCCAGACTCGGCGTTCACGGGTGCCGTCGCTGTAACGGAAGCGCTCGTCGAGGATCAGGTTTTCACCTTCACGACGGCTGGCGATATCGACCTCGAAACGCTTGACCACTTCGCCGTTGCGTTTCTGAAACATCCCCCAGGCTTTGACGGGCTGGCTGAAGAACTGCTCCAGACTCAATGCCGGTTGCTGATCCGCATAACGAGCAACATCGACACTGCCGCAGCTTGCAATGCTGAGCGCCAGTCCTAACAGCAGCAGAAATCGGGTCATCTTCCTACTCCTTGTGCTTGTACAGTTAACAGGCTGTGTATAGGACTAGCGCCGGCCGATGAGCTGGAGAAATTCCTGCCGCGTCGTCGAGCTGTCGCGAAAGGCACCGAGCATGACCGAGGAGGTCATGATCGAATTCTGCTTCTCGACACCGCGCATCATCATGCACATGTGCCTGGCTTCAATAACCACCGCGACACCGGCAGCATCGGTGATCTGCTGGATCGCCTGAGCAATCTGCCGAGTAAGGTTTTCCTGGATCTGCAGGCGCCGCGCGAACATGTCGACCACCCGCGCCACCTTCGACAGCCCCAACACCCGGCCAGTGGGGATATACGCCACATGCGCCTTGCCGATAAACGGCAGCATATGGTGCTCACACAGCGAATAGAGCTCGATGTCGCTGACGATCACCATCTCATCGCTCTGCGACTCGAACAGCGCACCGTTGGTGACGTCTTCCAGGCTCATCGCATATCCGTTGCACAGGTATTGCATCGCCTTGGCGGCGCGCTGGGGCGTGTCCAGCAAACCCTCGCGTTCCGGGTTTTCACCGACGCCAACGAGGATTTCACGGTAATGGCTGGCTAGTAGTGGGCTCATTCGGGTTACTCGTGGCGGTGCGGGTTAGGGACACTGTCGGGCGAAAAGGTTGTACGCATACAGGTTGGCTGTATAGGTTTTATTGAAGATAGGCTGAAAAGGATCAACTGACAACGCATCGGTGGTTTTTTTGTGCGGGTTTGGGATTGCAGGCAGGAAAAAGCTGGGGCCAGGTTTGGTGAGTGGTTTGCTTGGGCCAGATGTATGAGCGTCTCAGCTGATAGCTGCCAGTGGCGAATGGCAGCTATCGACCAAAAGCGGACGCCCAACGCACTTTTTTCAACCCAAAGCGGTCATCATCATGTTCAAGTATTATTGTGCCGATGCTCGGACTGTTCAGAGGTAGGTTGATGCATGGCCAGAAGCGTTAGGCTTCAACAGAAACTTCATTCAAAGTATCTCGTTGAGGTAGCAGGAGAGGTGGTGCTTGATGACTGCCTTGTTGAAAAGCTATGGGCGCTCAACAGAGGTGACAGGTTTGAGTTGAATTCACACTCCTTCGGTTTTGGACCTGTTCAAAAATACCGCTTGGAATACGTGATAACGAGAGGCCCCATTCCTGGGCATTGGCTCTACAAAGAATTTGACCCAAAGGAACTGACATTATTTTTTACGGCAAAAGACTTTGCCGGCATTTGCCATGGCTGGACCCTGTTTGACGAGTGACCATTCACGGTTCGCTGCCTGGGAGGCAGCTTCCGGCCAATAGCCGTGATTAAGCAACCAGCGTAATCTTTCGGCCTTCTCGCACAATTGAGGCAAGCAACAGATGACGGAACATCGCTTGTGCGACGGCCCGGCAAGGCTGTTCAACGACTCGTACCTGGAGGTAATGTCGATGTTCATGGTCTGCGCGCCCCCTCGTCAAATCTCTTTCAAATAATGGGTGTTCATCGACTGAATCGTGCAGTTGATGACAGAGGGGCACCGACGATGCCCCCCGATCCGCGCTACGCTTTCGGCTGGCAGATGTAGTTGCCGCTTCGCAAGAAGGTTTCATGCTTGTTCGGCGAGTAGACGCTCAAGGTGCCCTGCTCGTTGGCCGCGAAGTGCTTCCAATTGCCTTCTTCGAGTACCAGTTCCGCAAAGTTTTCTCCTGTCTGGCTCACGTAGAGCGCCTCTCGCCCCCAGCGTGTCGTAAACAGACTGACATCTCGCAGATGGGCGCTGGCATTGATGCAAATGTCTTTGGATTGAAGCTTCCACTCATAGCCTTTATCGGACGTCATGACACGATCCGAGTAGAAGCACATCACAGTCTGTCCCATACGCGTGATGAGCGGTGCATCGTAGCTGTCGTCTTCGCTCGCCCAAGTGCAGGTTCGCCAGCCTTTACCGGCAACGTAATAGCTGACGAACGAGGCCACGTTGTTCTTCTTCTTCAGTGACTTGAATACCCAGTTGTACTTGCAGAATGCAAGTAAGCTGCTTCCATCGGGCAGCGGCTGCATGCTTTCTACTTCGATTCCCTCCGAGAAGTTCGGTGCGTCTTCCCAGCGCAGCCATGGGCCGTCGAGGTCGGCGGTGCAGAAGATGGCGACCTCGTCGTAGCTGCCGGTCTTTGTAGAGTCGAAAATCAGCCCTTTTTCGACGTAGGAGTACTCCTTGCGCTCCTTGAATCTCCATAGCCACAGGCCGTTGAACCGGATGACCTCTTCAGTTCGGGTGAACCCCCAGCCCTGCGCATCCGGGAAACGGGTCTGTTTCCAGTTCTGCGCATCGCGGGAGTAATAGAACCCGTCGTTGTAACCCGCTATGGCAATCCATATTCCACCCACGAAATACAGCTGGGAGATGGCGGGTGCGTTGTCGGTGGCGCTGAGACGCACGTTCTGCCAGTGCTCTCGATCCAGGCTGCGATACACCCGGTTGTCGTGGTCGACGATCAACCACGTGATGCCATCGGTCTTGATGTACTGGATTTTCTCGGGGTCGCAGGGAGGGTGCTGTACCTGACCCCACTCGATGCTAAATAAATGTTCCCGGCCATCTTTTTCGATGACGACCGACTGTTTGGCCAGCTTTTCCTGCTGTTCCTGATGAAGTCGCTCGGTACGCTGCTTCGCTTTGCGCTCAACCACGGACTCGTCGAATCGACCTTCCATGAATTGCGCGAGCTGTTCGGCCACGTCCGCACAGGCATTTGAAAAGGCACTGAGTGTGTCGTCGAGCTGGCGTTCGAAGTGATGGAACTGGTCGTACCAGTCTCCGTTAGCTGCGGAGTTGTCCAGCTCGAAATCGGCATAGCCGGATTCGTCCTTGAAAGAGATCGTGGGCAGGCCCCAGCGCGCCAGCATGCGATTACCCTGATTCAACGTGCTGGAATGTCCGGAGATGAACTCGCTGATTTTTTTGCGCATCTCGTTCAGCGAGGACAGGCAGGAACCACGGCCAAGAGTGTAAGCCGTTTCCTCCACTTTGCTGCTGACCTTGCTCAGGAACGAGTCGTCCCATGCTTCCATGAAGAACGAATAATCAGAGGCTTTCAGGGTCGCTTTCGTCAGATCGAACGAAAGACTGCTGGCCTCATGACCGACCGTGCGCAGTCTGGCGCGAGCCTCGGTGAAGGTCTGCTCAAAACGCAGCTCGCGGTAACGAACGATGTTTTTCCAGCCGTTGGTCTGCTGCTGCAACTTCTCGGCAGCCGCAAGCACTTGCTCTTCATCCTGTTCGGTACTGATCACTAGCCCACGGGCGAAGTTTTCCTTGAACTGTGCGGGCTTGAGCGCGTTCAGGATACGCAGCACGTGAGGACCTTCGATCTGTTTCTGGCACAGCGTCAGCAGGTAGAACGCATCGAGCAGCCAAGTGTAGGTCTTGTCGTCGCCTTTGAGCAGATCCTGCAGGATCGGCAAGTAGTCCTGAACCTTGCGGGGGTTGTCCGCCAGTACTGCGATTTCAATTGGCGCCCGCGGGCACCCGGCCTTGTGCGCCAGCAACTCGAGAAACTCCCGGCCCTGTCTGTTCAATGACGCCGAGCTCTCGATGCACAGAGCGAACAGCAACAGGTAGTTGTGTCGGGCGTCAAGATCGTCAGTGGTGTCGAAGAAGGTGTGGGAGTGGATGTCCGGCAACGACGACACCAGTGCAACCGGCTCGGCATGGGCATCTTCGGCGGGTTCGTCGGGCAAGGCCTTAAGACCGTGCTGATCCTTGTAAATCTCCAGAGTCAGGAGGCTGCCGCCGATAATTTCCTCTATCAGGTCGCGCATCCGGTACTGGGTATAAAGGCCGGAAAACGCTTTGCCAAAGAATCTGGAAATGATTCGCTCGCGCTTCTCGGAGCTGTCACAGACCTCGCCGTCCGAGACCATGTCGATGATGCGGTCGTACTCGTCGGAGAGGTAATACAGCGAGTTGAACGCCAAACCCGAGATGTTTTTCTGAACGAAGTAAGAATCGGCGACATGCTCTTCGAACGATAGCTCGATGACCGAGCGGTAGCGTTCGATGCTGGTGGTTTCGATCTGATCGATCAGGTCGATGATGAAACTCAACAGTTGGACTTCTTCGTCACAGTCCACGTCCAGCTTTTCCAGCGTGACGATCAGGTAGTTGATGTCTTGCGTGGTCAGCATGACGCCGGGGTGGCTGCGCATGAAGTCATACGCCAGGTTGAGCACCAGCAGCCCCTTGGGCATCGATTTGTAGCGACGTTTGTTCGCTTCGATGTTTAGCGACCATTGGTGAAAATTGGTGTTGTTCTCAACCCGGAGCAGGCGGCGATTGATCTTGTCGACCGCCACCAAGACGAAATTACGGGTTTCGATGATGTATTCGTTCATCGTGCCCAGGTTGTTGCGGATCACCGCAATACTCTGGGCGTTGATCAGGTTCTGCTGCTGCAGTTGCTTGAGGTAGTGCCATGCGAATTTCTGCATGTGCAGCGCGTCGACCTGGTTCTGCAACTGGTTCTGGCGATTCTTGCCGCTGAATGCACGGGCGAACCGCTTGAAGAATCCGCTCTCGGCTTGTTGTTTCAGGCGTTCTTCGCTGCACGTGACCAGCCGTGAAGCATCCACTGCCAGTTGCTGGGTCAGCGCTGCGTTGTTCTGGTGCTGGGCAACGAGTGCCTCAACCGCTTCCCGCTCCGAGGCGTTCAGCGGTTGATTGAAAATTTCTTGGGGTGCTGCTTCGACCGTTTCGCTCATTGAAAATATGCCTTAAAGATTATCGATCAGGTTCTTCAGCTGTGTGCTTTGGGCTGCCATTGTCTTGACTTGGCCAGCAAACTGGCGCTCGGACAAGTACAGGCCCTTGTGAAATTCGGCATAGAACGACTGCGACATCTGCAGGTATTCCAGCGAGTCATGCATGATCATTGCGCTACCCACCACGTGTTCGGTGGCGGTCAGCGTCAACCGGAAACTTTTCTCGATGTGGTTGTCGATAGCGATGCTCATGGCCATCGTGGTGATCAGGCCGCCGATAATGCCGCCCACCAACGCACCGATCGGTCCACCGAGAGCGCCCACTGCAGCGCCCACCGAGCTGCCGACGACAGCTGCACCAGTCTGCAATAAGTTTTGGCCCGTTCGGGTTTCCAACTCTTCGCTTGTGATCTTGCCCGCGGCAAACAGCACCACGTTCTGCACCACATCCACGGCACATACCGCAGCAGCCGCCACACCATTATTGGCGAAGGTGCGCTTGAACGCCGAGCCCGCGAACAGTGCAGGCAAATTGCGTGCTGTGATGCTGACCGTCGCAGTCGCGATGCCTGCCTTCAGCGCGCTGTCACCGGCGGCGATTGCGGTGTTTTGGAGAATCTGGAAAGTCGCTTGCTCCACCGTGATTTCGCCGTCGCGGACTTGTTTGATCGACTGGAAAGTATTGATACTGCCCGCGATCACCGTAGTGATGACAGCTGCCGAACCTGCCGCGTAAAGGCTTTGTTGAACGGTGGCCTTGTTCAGGTAACCGTTTTGCATCTTTTCATGCAATTGCTTGCCTGCCTCGGTGCCGCTGCCCAGATGCTCGGCGTCCCGTTTGCCCAGAGGCGTTGACTGAACGCCCTCGACATCGAGGTTGCCCGTCGTCTTCTCGCGAACCTTTTCGGCGGCATTGGCCACTTCCGGCCGCGTTTGCTGGTTTCTCTGCATGTCTCGTTTGGCCGCTTCCTTGATCTGTTCGATCTGATCTGCAGGCCCGATGAATGCATCACTGTCCTGATACTGATGAATGCCGTCTTTGGTGGATCTGAATGCCTTCTGCGTGGCATCGCCATTCTTGAAATACTTCAATTGCGCTCCGAGCAGTTGCTCGTCGCCCTTCATGACCACGATATCGTGGATGGTGTGATTCTTCGCTAACGGGGTGTTGGTGAAGTTGTCAGTGAAGGCGCGGACTTCCTTATCCTTGAGAATCGCGTCCAGGTTGAATGATTCGGCGTGCCATGTCTCTGCGGCGAACCCACCTTTGATCGCTCTGTTTTGCGCGGTTCCGGCAATCTTGTCGATGATGGCGTTCGCGTGGTTGATTTCGCTCAGCATGTGGCCAATCTTTTCCGACGCTTGGGTGGGCCAGATCGGGCAGAGGCTGACTGAGCTGTTCAATGCCTTTTTACGTTGGTTGTCCATGGAGCTTCCTTGGCATCATCTAGATACAGAGGGTTGATCGGCGCGCTGTCGGGCATCAGGTGCTTGTTGAGACGGCGTCGGAATAGAGGGTTCGCAAGTTGTTCAGCTTCTGGCGGATCTCATCGACCCAGACCTGTGGCGCATGGACCCGAATGTTGTCGTTGAGCCCAAAAATCCACCAAAGCGTGTCCCGGTCTAGCGACACTTGAGCTTGCAAGCGTTTCCAGCTGTGGTCAGGTAGGTCGCTGAGGCTCTGCATGCTGCTCAGCGGTGTCTCACTGAGCAGGGCGGCGATCTGCGGGTGAACGTCGGCGACCAGTTCGACCTGCGCATCTGCTTGTCGATGGTTGAAAATCCCTGTGTCGATGTAGTCGTCGACGTCGAACGTGGCGTGCAGCTCCGCCACTTCATCCAGAACCCTGACCTCGCGAATGCGATGCAGGGCGAACTGGCGAAGATCGTCGTAGCCGTCAACCGATGCCACCAAATAGCTGATCGCGTGTCGCGAAACCAGTCCGGCGGGGTGCAGACGGAACTGCTTGAGTTCGCTTTTGCTGCGGCTCTGATACATCACTTCCAGTTTACGGCGCTCCAGCAAGCCGGTCGAAACTTCACTCCAGACCTGGGGTGCAATGCTGGCAGGCAGCAAGGTTTTGCCGTTGGGAACCGTTCGGACCCGCTTTGCCCAATCTGCCAGGCCGTTGTTACCCAGATCGCCCAGAAAGTTTCGGGCGCGCCTGAATTGGGGGCCGAGTTGGTCCAGCACCGCTTGCGGGAGCAGGGTGGTCAGATGTCGTTCGGAGAGGTAGAGCGCCAGCGCTGTCGGGGTGTCCATATCTTCCAGTTTCAGCGGCGCGTCGCGAGTGAAACTCCAGCGAAAGGGAGTTTCACTGTCGTTGCACTGAAGTGAAAAGGGAATGGACAACCGGCTAAGATCGCGCTGAACGGAGCGCAGCGTTACGGAAAAACCCTTGTCCCGGAGCTTTTCCAGCAGTGTCGATGTAGCAATGCGCTGCGGCTCCGTTGGTATCAGACGCAGCAATGCGAACAGCCGCAGCAGCGTATCCTTCGCTTGAGACATGGTAACTACCTTGTAAGCCTATTCAATGGATGGTCGCCAATTTTGGCGCCAACTCAGCATCGATGCTACGAGATTGGATGGCTTAGTGCCATCTCTGTATTCATAAAACTAAAGTCTCGACATGTGCAATTGTTGCGCCTGCTCAATCGGGGGCACCCCGGTTCTGGGCATCGCGTTTGAGATCGCTGTATTCGCGATAGAACGCGTAGCCTTTCTGCAAAACGACAAATAATCCGATCACTGCAAGCAGGTTTTTCATAAGTGGCTCCTTGATTTGCAGACATTGTCTTGAGTGGGGCGACAAGATATGTCGCGCTCTATCTTGTTCAGGACTAGAAATTCTTCCAAACGCGCCTTGAGAACTTCTTTGCGGGTCGCCTCCCGATATCCGAGCGGCAAGTGATGGCAAGCCGGGCAGCGTGTGGGAGGCGGCAGAACACTCGGTCTTGAATCACAACAAGGCAAGACGGTCGTTTTCCAGAGGCATTCGGGACAGACAAAGGTGAGGGGGAGTGACATGAGCATGGCGACCACGTGCGATCTTCGGTGCTTCAAGATTGCTTTGCGGGAGCGACAGCACATGTCGCTCATCCGCAGGTGCTGAGTAGGAAAGGAGACGGAACGGACGATCTATATGGGGTCAACTTCCGTCCACCCCAACAGGCAAAAAAACGGCCAGAAGCAGCCGTTCACGTCATTGAGCCGAAAAGCGGGTATGACGCCGGCTTGCGCTATTAAGAGAGCCTGGCAAAGGACATGATCGCCGTGCCCATCAGCCGCGCCGCCAGCGGTTCGTTGCGGCCGCCGCCCCGGGCTATCTGGCTGAACGCGGTACGCCCACGTAGCCTGAAGAACTGTCGGGCCAGGACTTGCTTGGCCATCGGTTCGAGAGTTGCGAAGTCGGCGTATTCGAGTGTCATCGAGACGGCCGTATCGTGCGTATCCCGCCTGAGGGGCGACTGCTGACGTCGTCGCACGATTTGAAAATTCGCTCGCCCATCAACGGGCTGGGCATCGGTTATACCTTCGAGGATTTTCTACACGAGCCGCTCTCCGATGGTCGACTGGTGCCGATTCTAGAGGACTGGTGGCAGGCGTGTGACGATCCGTTTCTTTACTCCCACGGCCTCCGTCACAAGCCTTCGCCGCTCAGGGCATTTGTGGGTTTTTTGCGGGCCGAACGGCAGCCGGCAAAGAACCTCAGGTGTCGTCAGCGCCGTTTCGTCAGGCCTGCATCAAACTAAGGCTGTACCCTGAAGTGTTCCATGGACGTCCAGAATCGATGCGGCCAAAGGTTTTGTTGCTTGGAGCAAGGCTAAGGGAAGAAGGCGTCAGGCAAGGTCGATTCAGTAATAACGAGCTTGCAAGAGCGAGCCAACCAGCGAGCCTTTGACCTATCGAGTACTCGACACGCTAGCTTGTCTGGACGGGTTTTAAGGTTGTCAGAGTTCTTGGATTGCCATAATCGGATGCACGAGAATCGGCCACGCGAGTGATGAGCTCACGTACCCATTTGAAGCCGGCGTGCCCATCCGACCGCTCATGCCAGAACAAGCCAATCGCAAAACCTTCCACCGGCAATGGAGGGGCTACGCACAGCAGTTGCTCGCTGCGACCTTCTACAAGACGACTTGGAACCAGGGCCACACAATCCGACTGCGCGACCAACTCCGGTACTGGAAGGAATGACGACGCTGAATGAACGACGTTACGCCGCAGCCCGCGCGCTACCAAGGCGTGATCCACCGAGGTAGAGAAGCCTCCGCCGCGCAGTGACACCACGACATGTTCCAGCTGCGCGAACTCATCCACGGTCAGGTCCGCGCGCAGGCTTGGATGCCCACGACGCCCGATCAGCACGTAACTCTCATCATAGAGGTGTTGCGAGTGCAGTGCGGGCGGAACCCCGTTCATGTTTATCACGGCCAGATCCACCTCGCCGCGGGTCATCTGCAGCTCCAGCTGTGGTACGTCCAGGATGCGCAGTGCGATGCGGACACCCGGCGCTTCGCGTCGCATGGCGACAACGAGATGTTTGATCAAAACCGCCTGCACGTAATCCGTGCAGGCGATTGATACCGTCAGGCTCGCCGTCGCGGGCTCGAAATTCAGATGAGTAGTGACGGTCGCCCTTACCTGGTCAAGTGCCTGGCGAAGCGGCACGAGCAGCTCCAAGGCTTTGACGGTGGGCGTCATTCCACGCTGCGCGGGGATCAGAAGAGGGTCGTTGAAGACGTCGCGCAGACGGCTCAACTGAGCGCTGACTGCTGGCTGGCTCAAATGCAGACGGGCGGCAGCCCGGGTCACGTTCTGCTCAATGAGAAGGGCCTCCAACGTCACAAGCAGATTTAGATCAAGGCGTCTGGTATCCATCGATCTTATGTTAGCAGCAAAATTTCGCGATTTCACAGATGGCCCGAGCCCCGCGACACTCCTTCGAAATCACAGCGGAGCCGTCCTTCATGTCGAAAAAAGTACTGATCATCTATGCCCATCCCGAGCCTTCGTCGCTAACGCGGCAACTGGTGGATGTGTCTGTTGAATGCTTGACTGCGCAAGGACACGATGTCCTGCAATCCGATCTATACGCCATGGGCTGGAAAGCGATATTTGACGAGCACGACTTTCCTCAGCGGGCCAACCCTCAGCGGCTGTCGTTCGGAGCAGAGTCCGCCCACGCCTATCGTCATCGCCGCCAAAGTCCTGACGTGGCGGCGGAACAAGACAAGGTTCTAGCGGCAGACGTTGTCATCTTCCAGTTTCCGCTTTGGTGGTACGGCATGCCGGCCATCATGAAGGGGTGGATAGATCGCGTCTGGGCAGCCGGACTCGCCCACGGCTACAAGGACGCTGGCAACGCCTACCGCTATGGTGACGGCGCCTTCAAGGGCAAGCGGGCCATGTTGTCAGTCGCTGTCGGCGGCCCCGCAGAAGACTACTCGCCGCGCGGCATCAACGGACCACTCGAGCAATTGCTGTTTCCGATCACGCACGGCTCGCTCTACTTTCCTGGGTTCGATGTGCTGCCGACGTTCGCCATATACGGCACTGGCAACTTGACCGCCGCAGATGCCGTCGCAGCCAAAGAGGCTTGGCGCACCCGACTCGAGGATTTGTTCACAGATGCGCCAATACCCTTCCGGCCCCAAAACGGTGGGGACTACACTCCCCGCAATGAGCTTAAACCGAATGTGGCCGTGGGCCAGAGCGGCATAATGGCGCACGTTGCTTATGGTGAAACAATCCAGCGCAAGCAGCTGAAAACGGAGGAGGTGACATGAAAACCTTCGTGATTCTGACTCGCCGTGCTGATGGAGCGGCAGAAGACTTCAAGCGGCTGGCGAAACCGGAGGTAGTGCACGTTTGGCAAGGCTTCGCTGGCGGTATCGTGCGCGCAGTTCATGGGCTGGCCGATGGTCCCGGTGCCGCGTTTGAACTGGAGTCCGTCACCTTCGAAGAGGCGCGTGATTACATCGAGGCGCTGCCTTACGTCAAAGGGAATCTGCTACACGTGCAGTACTGCGCGCTCAAGCCCTTCTCTGATTACGAGAAACTCGTTTCCTCCTGATGAGCGATCAGCGCAGATCAACTCCCGTTTGCACGGCGCTGCATGCTGCAGCCAGATTTTACGCGCAACATGCAGCGTCAGGCCGGGACTCGTTTGATGCGAAGAGGGCTGGCACTGGCGGCTTCTGCCGTTTCCGGCCTGTTGCGAAGGCCTGTAATTGACTCATAGCCACGCTTTGACTCCCGCAGCCTGACTGATTGCAGGTCAAAATTTTACGGAGAATTTACGCAGTCTTTATTGAGGGCATCCGATACTGCGCGGCGCTAATTTGGAACGGTATCGTGATGTCCCTCGCAGCAATTCGGCTTATCGGCTTCATTTTGGGTATTTTTTTGATCACCCTGGCGGTAAGCATGGCTATACCCATGATGACGCTGGTGATCTATGAGCATAGCGACGAACTGTCGGCCTTTCTCTGGTCGAGTCTGATTACCTTCATCTGTGGTCTGCTGTTGATCATGCGAGGGCGTCCGGAGACTGGCAATCTTCGGCCCAGGGACATGTACCTGCTGACTACCGCTAGCTGGGTTGTTGTGTGCGCCTTCGCAGCGTTACCCATGGTTTTCATCAGCGATATCAGCTACACCGATGCGTTCTTTGAAACGATGTCGGGCATCACAACCACTGGCTCGACGGTACTCACCGGTCTGGATAGCGCCTCTCCCGGCTTGTTGATCTGGCGTTCCATGCTGCACTGGCTAGGCGGCATCGGTTTTATCGGCATGGCTGTCGCGATTCTTCCGCTCTTGCGAGTCGGCGGCATGCGTCTTTTCCAGACAGAGTCCTCGGACTGGTCGGAGAAAGTGACACCACGTTCTCATGTTGCAGCCAAGTACATCCTTTTGCTCTATCTGGGCCTGACGGGTGTCGGCACTTTGGCGCTCTGGCTCGCAGGAATGACCCCATTCGAAGCGATCAACCACGCAATGTCGTTGATCTCCACCGGCGGGTTCTCGACGTCGGACTCCTCCCTCGGGCACTGGGAGCAGCCAGCAATTCACTGGGTGGCGGTAGTCATCATGATCCTGGGCAGCCTGCCATTCACCTTGTACGTCGCAACCTGTCGGGGCAATCGGCGTGCGCTGATCAGGGACCACCAGGTACGCGGGTTTATTGGATTCCTGCTCGTCACATCGTTGGCAGTAGGTACCTGGCTGTATTTTCACAGCGACTACGGATGGTGGGACGCGTTTCGTATCGTGGCGGTCAATGTGACCTCGGTCGTCACGACCACCGGAATTGCGGTTGGCGACTACACCTTGTGGGGCAGCTTCGCTGTGTTGCTGTTTTTCTATCTGACCTTCGTCGGTGGCTGCTCCGGCTCAACGGCAGGCGGGCTGAAAATCTTCCGTTTTCAGGTGGCTGCCGCGCTTCTGGTCAGCAGCTTGAAGCAGTTGATTCACCCTCGGGCCGTGATTCAGAAAAAATACAACGGCCATCCCATCGACGAGGAAATCGTCCGCTCGCTGCTGACCTTCTCGTTTTTTTTCACCATCACGATTGCCGCCATTGCTTTGGGCCTGGCGCTGATCGGGCTTGATTGGATTACCGCCCTGAGCGGTGCCGCTACGGCGGTGTGTAACGTCGGCCCCGGCCTGGGCACAATCATCGGGCCGGCAGGTAATTTCTCGTCACTGCCAGATGCGGCCAAATGGCTACTCACCGTTGGCATGCTGCTAGGCCGGTTGGAAATCCTGACGGTGTTGGTGCTCGTGACCCCGGTTTTCTGGAGATATTGAGCCAGTCAATCGCTGGCAGAGACGCCGATCATTGCCTGTTTCGGCGAATAGCACAGCAGTCATGGTTTTACCGCGTGATGATCGTCAGTACGGGGAGCGTCCATCGGTTTCTTCTCCGGTACTGTAAAACTCACTGTCGTACTGGTGATGATCTGGTGCGTCGGGTCGGCCACTTCCAAGAGAACCTTGTGAGGACCGGGCGTTAGCCCGACCAGGATAATCGGGTCTTCACTGGTGTGCGCCCACGTACCTTTCCAGTCATCGACGGTCACGTGAAGGTGACCTAAGCGTGGTGATACCTGCGCAGCCACCTTGCCAAAAACCGGCATGATCCTGGCGTGCTCTGTTCGAAACTGGATGATGACCACTCCACGGGCGAGCGGCTCGGCAAGCGGCGGGTAGGCAATGAGTCTCGGCGCACTCTCGGATGCCAAGGGCAGTATCGCCGGTGGAGAATCGCTGTCTGCTGCCCCTTGTCCAAGTACGGATGTGCAAAAGCAGACACCCAAAGCCAGGGCCAATAGACTTCCGGGAGCGAGGGACATGATCTGTTTCTCCGCGTGATTTCATTCAAGCGTAGATCAAGCTGGGTATTGCCCGTAGTTAACGGTGCTCGCGGTAACGCGGGCACCGTTTTCTTTATGGGGAAAAATGCTTACCCGTCTGCTTACCAGTTGTAGCTCAGCTTGGCGGTAATCTCGCGGCCCGGGTTGTAGAAGTTCGCGGTGCCGGAGCCGACCACGTGCTGCTCGTCCAGCAGGTTGCTGACGTTCACCGCCAGGTCGGTGCCCTTGGCAATTTTGTAGTTGAAGGCAGCGTCGAACAGCGTGGTGCCATCGCTTTTGCCGGAGTTGGCTGCATCGAAGTAATAAGCGCCGACGTAGCGGGCACCCAGGCCCACGCTGACATCAGTGGCGGGTACGTCGTAGTAACTCCACAGCGAAGCTGAATGTTTGGGTGCCGTGGCGAACTCGTTACCCTTCAGCGAGCTGCCGTCGTACAACGAACCGCGCAATACTTCGGACTCCATGTAGGAATAGCCACCGATCAGGCTGAGGTTCTGCGTCACCTGCGCTTTGGCCTCCAGGTCGAGGCCACGCGCGCGCGATTCGCCTACCGTCTGCTGCTCGATGATGCCGCTCGGCAGCACCACGGCGATGGTGACGTTTTCCTGGGTCAGGTCATACACGGCGGCGGAGAACAGTGCATCCATTCCCATCGGCGCATACTTCACGCCCACTTCGTACTGCCTGCCTGTCTGCGGTGTCACGCCAACCTGCGGCGGCGAGACGGATTCGACCATGCTCACGTAGGTGGACACCTCATCGTTGACGATATAGGTCAACGCACCTCGGTAGGAGGTTTCGGAGAAGGTGTCTTTCTCAGTGGATTGCAAGCCTTTGCTGGTCAGGTCCATCGAGTCGTTGCGCACGCCCCCGGTGACGATGAAACGCTCGTAGAACGACAGGTTCTGCTGAAGGAAGACGGCCTTGGTGGTCGCGTCTCGCTTGTTGACGGCATACGGCCCGATTGAGCGTGGAACGCCAGTAAACACCGGGTTGGCAATGTCGATCGGGGTCGTCAGGGCGTAGACCGAGCTTTCCTTGGTGGTCGAATCGAGGTACTCCACGCCCACCAGGCTGCTGCTGTCGATGTTCTCGAAGCGGGCATCGTATTGCAGCATCAGATTGCCGTTGAACTGATCGGCTTCAGTGTCCGTGCCAAACAGGTATCGATCGACGGTGGTACCGACACGTGCGGCGCTGTCGCTGAGGTACACGTAGCCGAAATCATCGGTCAACTTGCTGTAACGCAGATTGCTGCGCAGCACAAAACCGTTGTCGAAATCATGGGTGACGTTACCGCTGAGGCTGGTGCGCTCGACATCGTGGAAGTTGTAGCTGGGCTCGCCATAAAACTTGCTGCGGTCGTATTCCCGATCCAGTGGATAGCCGCCGCTGTTGGGCGAACTCTCGGTTTTCAGGTAGTCCAGAATCATCGTGGCCGACGTGTAATCCGTCGGTGCCCAGGTGAGGCCACCCATAAACAACTGGTTGTCGTCCTGCGAATGATCGTACTCGCGATCGCTGTTCTGGCCTTTGGCAGTAAAGCGGCCGGCCAGGGTTTTTTCGTCGTTCAGCGCATCGCCGACATCGATGCCTGTCTCGACATGGTCAAACGAACCGTAGGTCACATAGCCTTGGCCAAACTTCTCGAAGCGCGGCTGTTTGGTCACGAAATTTACCGAACCGCCCGGGTCCGCAGGGCCAAACAGGGTGGAGTTGGCGCCACGCAGAATCTCGATGCGCTCATAGGCGAACGGGTCTTCGCGTACGCCGCGCATCGAGCTGAGGGTCAAGCCGTCACGGTAGGTGGTGGCCTGGAAGCCGCGGATCTGGAAATAGTCGTTGCGATCATCCGTACCATAAAAGTCACTGACCACGCCCGGCGTGTATTGCAGCGCTTCTTCCGTGGTGCTGACGCTGCGTTGCTGCATTTCCTTGTTGGTCACCACCGACACCGATGCCGGTGTATTGAGAATGCTGGTGGCCACCTTGCCGCCCACCCAGAGCTCCTTGGCAACCACCGAGTTGGCGTCGTCGTCGGCACTGACCCGAACCTTGGCATTGATGATGAGCGGGGCGAGGCGGTAGTCCTCGACGGCCGTTGCGTCGAGTTCCAGCGGGCCGGCGGTTTTTGCTTGAGGGGTCAGCAGGTAAGCATTTGGGCCTTGCTGTTCGATCTGCAATTCGCTGCCCTGGAGCAGGGATGACAGCGCTGCCGACGTTTCGAGCGAGCCATTCACGCCAGCCGTGGTGCGGTTCGCCACACTCGAGGCGTCGAAGGAAAGACTGATGCCAGCCTCGCGCGCAAAGCGGTCAAGCGCCGGCGCCAGTGGCCCGGGGGCGATATTCCACTGTTTGACTTGAGTGCTGTGATCAGCGCCCGAGGTTTGCGCCAGCGATGGCAATGCGTAGCTGCTCACGATCAAACCCAAAATCGCACCGTGCATGGCACGACTTAATGGATGGCGCTGTGAAACCGGGGACGAACTCATTTTCTCGCTCCAAGAAAGGACATCGGCAGACTGGCCTGTATTCCGGCCTTCCTTACAGGTCGAACGAGAATGAGAAACCACCTCATTATTTTTCAGGTAGCGAAAAAATATTCGGGTGGAGTCAGGTGGCAGCGGTTACGGTGACCCAGTAACGGGTTCGGTAATCAATGTGCAGGCGCAGTGACTGCGCGATCAATGCCAGGACCCGATCGTTGTCGGCGAGCTGGAAGGTGCCGGAAACGCGTCGATCAGCGACCTCTTCGGCGCAGCGCAGGACTCCTGGGCGATAACGCGACAACTCTGCGATGAAGTCACCAAGGCGCATATGGTTCGCACTGATCACACCGTCACCCCAACCCCATAGATCAAGGCCGATGTCCCTGAACGTTCGGGTGTCGCTTGAGGTGAACAGCAGTTGATTTCCTGCCACGACGTTGCGGCTCGCAGACGCTTGACCGGAACCGGGGAAAACCGTGACTGATCCTTCCTGAGCTGCGACCAGAGTGCCGTCGTCACGCTCGCGGACCAGAAAGCGCGAGCTATGGGCTCGCATGATCCCGTCGCGTGATTGCACCCACAACGGTCGCGCTTGCGGCGAGTATTGATCCGCACCGACATTCACGATGATTTCACCACGGCGCAGGATGATCAGGCGCCGCTGGGCGTCGAAATCGCTGTCGACGGCGCTATCGCTATTGAGCTGGATAAGGCTGCCATCATCGAGTTCGAAACGTCGTTGCTCGCCGGTGCTGCTGCGCTGCTGTGCAAGCATGGAGGGCAGGGGGGTGTAGTCGCGGCCGAGCCAGGCTGCCGTGCCAACGGTCGCCAATATGCCCAGTAGCTTCAGGCTCTCCCGCCGGCGCATTCCATGTTGGGCGCCCTTAAGGGTTTGTCGAGCCAGCTGAGCTGGCACGCCTTCGAATTCATCGCCAAGCGTTTCCACACGCTGCCACGCCAATCCATGCTCCGGGCGCTGCTGCAGCCAGTGCTCGAACGTGCGCTGTGTCTGTTCATCGGCTTGATTGAAGCGAAGGCGCACCAGCCATTGGATTGCCTGCTCGACAATGGCCGGATCCAGCGCCTCGGGCTCAGGCCTCGACATAACGCAAGCGATAGCAGTGTTGCAGGGCCGTGGCCAGGTCGCGCTCCACCGTCGCGCGGGAAACACCGAGCTTTTCGGCGATTTGTGCGCAGGTCAGACCGTCGAGTCGGGCAAATAAAAACGCCTGGCGAACTCTTGGTTTAAGCGAGTCGAGCAGACGGTCTATGCGCTCGAGGGCATCAAGAATCATCAACCGGCTTTCTTCCGAGGGAACCTCGTGTTGAGGCAGCAAGGTGATGCTTTCCAGGTAGGAACGTTCGAGTTCGCGACGACGATACTGATCAATCATCAACCCGCGGGCGATGCTGCTCAAATAGGCGCGTGGCTCGCGCAGAGCGCCGGACTGATGACGGTGTTTGAGTACGCGGACGAAAGTGTCCTGCGCCAGATCTGCGGCGTTGTCGCGACAGCCGATGCGCCGAATCAGCCAGCCCTGTAACCACGAGAAGTGGGTGCGATAGAGCAGCCCTGGATCTGCAGTACCTAGTGTTTCGTCGCTACGCATCGGCATCCCGGGACATACATGATTGATAATGAATCGCATTCTACTCAGGCGATTGATCTTAGGCAAACATGCGCAGCTCAGCGCCTGCATGCAGGCGAATGGCATGGTTGTGCAGGAACTACGAGTGGAAGATGCGTCCGGCAATTGGATAGATTGAACGCTCGCCGTCCCGAGTGGCTTGCCTTCTAAAGGGAGAGGACGTTGCCCGGGCTCACATCTGCGAACCAATCGACCAGCATGTCCGTCAGCACCCGTATCTTTCGCGCAGGGTGCTGGCTTTGGGGGCGAACAATGTAAATACCCGCCGGAACAGGGGGATATCTGTGCATGACGGACACCAATGCGCCAGATTTGATGTGCTCGTCGATGACGCTGTCAGAAAGGTACCCTAGACCCAGACCTGCAACGGCTGCCGCGGCGAGCGCGACAGGATTGTCAGCCTTGAAGCGCCCTTGGGGATTAACCATGATGGACTTTTGGCCATCCATAAACCGCCAGGTTTCCGCACCTTGCATAAGAGATTCATGCGCAAGAATCTCGTGGGGAGCCTCTGGCGCTCCATGTGTACTCACATAGCCTGGGCTTGCCACGAGTTTGCCGTGAATGCTGCCCACACGCTTTGCGATGAAATTGGAGCTCTGTAAATGGCCGACCCGAATAGCACAATCGAAGCCCTCGCCAATCAGATCGACGATACGATCGCTGTAACTTGCATGAATGTGCAGGAGAGGGTGGCGTCGCCCCATTTCAGCAAGCACGGGGGCAATATGTGTCGGGCCGTACGAGATCGGTGCTGCGATCCGGAAGCGACCTCGAAGGTCTCCATCTGGAACAATGGCGTCCCTGGCCGCGTCAAACTCAGCGACGATCCGCGCCGCATACTCTCGCAAGGCGGCTCCCGCTTCGGTGACAGCAGCACCACGGGTTGTCCTGGCCAATAGCTGCACACCCAGTTGGGTTTCCAGCTTCAGAAGCCTGCGGCTTATTATCGATTTCGCAACACCCAGTCGCCGGGCCGCCGACGAAACACCGCCCGCGTCGGCTACCTCGACGAAGGTTCGAAGATCATCAATATCCAATGCTTCCTGCCTCTGCAAATGGCCATTAGTGCGTTTCAACCCCTGACCAACAGTCCATGGCTGCCGTCCACTGCGGACAGCTGCCTGAGCGTTAGTCAAGCGATCGCACCGCCGTCCACGGTCAGGATGGCGCCAGTGATCAGGCTCGCGGCAGGACTGGCCAGATAGACCACCGCACTCGCAACCTCGCGAGGCTCGCCAAAACGTCCCAAGGACGACAGGCTCCGCTGAAAGTCGCCGGCGGGGCCGTCGGCTGGATTTGCGTCGGTGTCGACCGATCCCGGCTGAACAAGATTAACGGTTATGCCGGTGGGGCCGAGTTCACGCGACAAACCCCGGGTGAATGCGAGCAACGCCGACTTGGACATTGCATAGGCTGTTACACCCGCAAAGGGCACCCGCTCTGCCAGTCCCGAGCCAATTGTGATGATTCTTCCGCCAGCGGGCAGATGCGGGATGACCGCCTTTGCGAACAGGACGGGGCCTCGCACGTTGATATCCATCAGTGCTTGATAGTCGTCTACATCAATGTCGGCGATCATTCCGTTCAAGCCGATAGCCGCGCTATTGACGAGAATATCGAGGCCGCCCAGCGTCGAGATGGCCTGCGCGACTGCGCATTCAATGGCTTGCGGGTTGGCACTGTCGGCTTGAATCGCGATAGCACGACGCCCTTTATCAGCGATGAATTTGGCCACTGCCTCAGCTTTTTCCGTCGACTGCTGGTAGGTGAACGCAACATCGGCGCCATTCTCTGCCAGTGCCACTGCGATAGCGGCGCCGATCCCGCGAGCTCCTCCCGTCACCAACGCACGTTTTCCTTCCAAATCGATCATTACTCACCTGTCTGGCATGCAGTTATTTGGCCGCGCGCATTCACCAGGGATGGTGCAAGCGTGCCGATACGGGGGCGGATATTAGGGATCCAGTTCCTTGGTTTGTAGTCTCGTGGGTTGTATTACTGTGTCGCACAAATCGGAACATCCAACCGGGTGTTGGCGTTATTCGCGAGTGAGGAATGAAACTTTGGAGAAATATTCGGGTGCGCTGATCAGGACTGGACGTATTAGCCGCGATAGCTCTGATGGATCAATAAGTAAGCCTGGTATCCATACTTTGCTTTCAGGACTCACTCTAAGGGAGCTTGCAATCGGGTCTTTCAGCTCTGTGGCGACTCAGGAATATGTGCCGCCTGGTCGCAGTATTCAAGCAGCAATTCGGTGAGCACCCTTATCTTTCGCGCAGGGTGCTGGCCTGGCGGTCGAACTACATAAGCGCCTGCTGGAGGCGGCGGATAATCCGTCATGATCGCTACAAGTGCGCCGCTCGCCAAATGCTCATGCGTGACCCAGTCAGGTAACCAGGCAATGCCGATGCCGGCCAAAGCTGCGGCCAGCAATGCGATGCCATTGTCGGCTTTGAACGTTCCCTGCGGGCGCACCGTAACCATCGTGTCACCATCCATGAATGACCACGATTCATTGCCTTGCATCAGTGCTTGGTGGCTGACGACTTCGTCGGGTGTTTCGGGCGCTCCATGCGCCTTGATATAGACGGGGCTTGCTACCAATTGGCCAAAGATCGGTCCGATACACCGGGCGATCATGTTGGAATCGGGCAGGTAGCCCACCCGTATCGCGCAGTCATACCCCTCGGCGATGAGGTCAACGAAACGATCGGTGTAGTTCGTTTGCACATGAAGCTGTGGGTGACGCCTGGCCATTTCCGCGAGGATCGGCGCGAAATGTATTGGCCCCAAAGTCAGGGGCGCGGCGATCCGCAGGCGGCCACAAAGCTCGCCGGAAGGCAAGATCGCATCGCGTGCCGACTCGGCCTCAGCGCATATTCTGGCGGCGTAGTCGCGGAAGGTCGCCCCAGCTTCGGTAAGGGCCGCACCGCGGGTGGTACGCGCCATCAGTTGCACGCCCAGCTCTGCTTCCAGGCGGGCAAGCCGGCGACTGACGATAGATTTCGACGTGCCCAGGCGCGTTGCCGCACGGGAAATGCCGCCGGCATCGGCCACTTCTACAAAGGTTTCAAGCTCTTCTATATCCATTTCCACGTTCCTTTTTTTGTCACGCAGCTACGCACGGAATGCGACTACCAGAACGTACATCTGAACTGCACATTACGGAGTTCGCGCCTTGGCGCCAATAGCGGTTCCCGGGGACGTCCTGATCTGTGCGTACATGGGGCCACTTTTCGAGCGGCCGGCAGTGCGTGCGAGTGTCGACAAGCTGCTACAGGATGTATTGCGGGGGCGTATACGGGTTGTCATTGAACGGGCCTTTACCCTATCGCAGGCTGCTGCGCATGACTTCGCGGAGCGAAGCAAACCGCTGGGGCGCGTCGTCATGAAGCCGTGAAGCCATCGCCAGAGAATGGCAGCAAAAACCGTGGCGTTCCTCATTGCGCGACACAGTTAGTCATTCGCTGCTACTACCCGAAGGTTTGAGGGCGCTGCACAGTGCATGAGGCATCGCCGCTCATAAGGCGCGCTGCACGGAAACTGATCCCGCAAATAAACGTGCCAACCCACGGCAACAAGAGGATGGATTAATGGCTTTTCGTAACGGTCTTGCTTCGCTTCTTCGTCCAGAAGACTCCGTACTTGTGTTGATCGACCACCAGCCTTTTCAACTCACCAATCTCAATAGCCACGATCCGCACGCAGCGGTCAACTGTGCGACAGCATTGGCGAAGGCTGCGAAGGCGTTTAACGTCCCGACCATTCTGACCAGTGTGATTGCCGAGCGTGGCGGTTGGATCTTTCCGCAAATCACCGACGTTTTCCCCGGTCAGGAGGTGATTGACCGAACGCTCATCAATACTTGGGAAGACAAGAAAGTAGTGGACGCGGTCAAGGCAACAGGCCGCAAGCAATTGGTCCTGGCTGGCCTGTGGACTGAGGTCTGCGTCGCCATGCCAGCGATTCAAGCACTAGGCGAGGGCTGGGACGTTACCGTGGTCACCGACGCGTGCGGTGGCGTTTCGGTCGAAGCCCATCAAGTCGCCATCCAACGCATGGTCGGCGCCGGGGCAAATGTCATGACCTGGTTGGCAGTCATGGCTGAATGGCAACGCGACTGGGCACGCCTCGATACGGCAGGCGCTGTAACCGATGTGCTTCTCCAGCATGCTGCAGGTAGCGGCATTGCTTATCTGTGGGAGCAGCAATTGCTCGACACGCCGGTACCCGCTGAAGGTTGATCAGCACGGGAGTGAGGGGCCAGTGAAGTACCGCTTTGCCAGGGAGGCGCCCCATTCCCGCGTTCATCGACGGCCGATACTGAAGGCGTGCATTCGCAATCTGCTGGGATATTGCGAATGACCAATACCTAGTCCAACACAGCACATGGCCGGCTCGGGCCAGATCACCAACATTAAGCCTGGCTGACTTTGGCGCTTGGTAACTGCCTTCATCTGCCCGCGAAGCCCGTGCACCGTCATGTCTTTGCATCGGGAGGCCCGCTGGCTCTGCGTAGCAATGCACTAAAATCCCTTCATATCGCGATCGATTGTTTCGGTGCTTTCACTCGGCGCCACAGCTTGATCAAGACCGCTCAAAACAATAATCGAGGTCTCTCTCAATGGCTGTCAGTTACAACCCTGAGCTCCACTATTCCGGCTTTCACGACCTGAGCGACCAGGTTCGTTTTCAAAGCACGGAAGGCAAGATCTGGTTTGGCGAGCAGCGCATGTTGTTGATGCAGGTATCGGCGATGGCTAATTTTCGCCGTGAACTCATCAATAGCCTCGGCGTCGACCGCGCCAAGGGGTTCTTCTTGCGCCTTGGCTACCAGTCTGGACTCAAGGATGCGGAAATGGCCCGCAAGCTCAGACCAGACAGTCCGCAGTTGCAGATGTTTCTGGTCGGCCCGCAACTGCATTCCCTCAAAGGTATGGTCAATGCGAAACCCATTCAGTTAGAGCTGGATCAGGAGAGCGGCCATTTTTATTGCGAGCTCGAATGGATTGACTCCTTTGAGGTCGAGACTTGCCTGACTGAAGTCGGCCTGATGGAGGAACCAGTCTGTTGGTCTTTGTTGGGCTACGCCTGTGCGTACAGTTCTTCATTCATGAAACGCGAAATCATCATCCAAGAAACGACCTGTCGCGGATGCGGGGATGAGCGCTGCATCATTATTGGTAAACCTGCCGAGGAATGGGAGAACGCCGCAGAATTCAGACAGTACTTTCAAGCCGACCCAATCATCGAGGAGCTGTATGAACTGCAATCACAGATCAGCTCTCTGCGTAGAAGCCTGGAGAAGCAGGAAGCTCAATTCTACGGAGTAGGGCGCTCGCCTGCCTATTTGAAGGTATGCAAGATGATCGACAAGGCTGCCAAAGGAAAAATTTCCGTCCTGCTGCTCGGAGAAACTGGCGTCGGCAAGGAGGTCATCGCACGGAGCGTGCATCTGCGCAGTGATCGCGCCGAGCAAGCGTTTGTCGCAGTGAACTGCGCTGCCATTCCTCAGGACCTGATTGAAGCCGAATTGTTTGGTGTTGAGAAAGGCGCTTTTACCGGCGCCAATCAAACCCGCCCAGGACGCTTTGAACGGGCCAACGGAGGGACGATTTTTCTAGACGAGGTGGTGGAGCTGACGCCCAGAGCGCAGGCGACATTACTTCGGGTACTGCAAGAGGGTGAACTGGAACGGGTAGGCGATTCCCGAACCCGCAAGATCAACGTGCGAGTCATCGCTGCTACCAATGAAAGCCTCGCCGACGCCGTCGAAGCGGGCCGGTTTCGCGCCGATCTTTATTACCGCTTGAATGTGTTTCCGGTGCAGATTCCCCCACTGCGCGAGCGGCTTGAAGATCTGCCACTGCTGGCCGAGCACTTTATAAGCAAATTTCACTTGCAATATCACAAGCGAACGCTGGGTTTATCAGACAAAGCTCTTGAATTGTGTCGCCGCTACGCCTGGCCGGGGAATATTCGCGAATTGGAAAATACGATTGAGCGTGGCGTCATCCTGACCGACAGCAACGAGACCATAGGCCAGGATGCACTCTTTGCAGTCTTCCCAAAAACAGACGATTCGCACGGTGATCGTCTCAACTCTGATGGCGCGTTAGTTCAGGCTGGCGGTGAAGAACCTTGTCCCGATTGGGTTACGCAGATCTTTGATAAAAACATCAGCCTGGATGCTGTGGAAGAACGGCTGATGCGCCGCGCCATGGAGCTTTCACACCAAAACGTCTCGCAAGCCGCTCGCATGCTCGGCTTGACCCGGCCGGCACTGGCCTATCGCCTGAAGAAAAGCGGCTTGTTGCATGACGAGAGTCTTGAGTGACTTTGCGTGGCCGCCTGGCGGTTCACCGTGGACCACGCTTGAGCTGGATTGATCAAATCAACAAAACCTCGCCGAGACTTCATCAAATGATCAAACAAGCCCTTCGATAAACTCCGAGCCCGATACTCGCGACATCACATTAAGTTATATGTCATTGATAAATATCGATTTATATAAGTTTTATAAAATTGGCATAGCCCTTGCTCCAGTACCAATTGTCGCTTTTCGACGCGTAGCAATTTGCAACATGGGTTGGATGACCGCGAATCGCAAAATCGTACTCATAAATGGAGAGTTCATGAATACTCGAAGCATCAAATTGATCACTGCAGCAATGGCGCTCGCCTCATGGTTAGTAACAATCACTCCAGCGTCGGCGCAGTCAGCTACTGAAGCGCAATCTGCTGCTTCACTAGCGGTTGTCGTGGAATTCCTGGCCAATACCGCACCCGACAAAGTCGAAGCCGCGGCAATGAGGTTGGCAGCTCCAGACGCCACCTATGTTTCTCTAAACTTTGACAATCCAGAACTCAGAAAAATCATGCCGTGGACCGGCACAAACAAAGGTCCCAAAGCCTTTAGCTCTTTGTTTTTGCAGGTCTCAAACTACTGGAAAATCGAAGACTTTACGATTACTACCAAAATCGCTTCCGGCGAAGATGTCGCGATTTTCGGTAAGTTCACCTACCGCTCCGTGGCGGTCGGACATCTGTTCACATCACCGTTTTCCATCCATGCGAAAGTTCAGGATGGAAAGATGACCTATTTCCAGTTCATGGAAGATACCTACGCGTCTGCCAGTTCGTTCCGGCAGTCCGGTTCATGGACCGTGAAGACATCCAAAGATGCACTTCCCTTCAAGGTGGGAGCGAATTAGCCGCAGATGATGTGCACTTGCAAAAGCAGCTTGGCAAGCGTTTTTCGGGCATTTAACTGAACCCCGCGAACGCGGCTGAACAATGCTGCATTCGTAAATTCACGGGGCTTTTCGGCACCCCTGAACTCGTCCGGAAAGTGGCTTTTAACCCTACCAGGACGGGTAGCGTTCTGCTTGCGCAGCCACGCATAACGCCGCTTTCGTATTGCTCTACTTACCAAAGGAAATGCGCCATGTCCAACAAGTACTTAGAAATACTGACCCCGCAAAACAGCCAAGTGATTTTCATCGACCACCAGCCCCAAATGGCCTTTGGTGTGCAGTCGATAGATCGGCAGGTGCTGAAAAATAATGTCGTGGGGTTGGCCAAGGCTGCCAAAGCGTTCGGCATACCTACCACCATCACGACTGTGGAAACCGAGGGTTTCTCTGGCAATACATACCCTGAGTTGCTAGCGGTATATCCGCAGAACAAAATCCTCGAACGTACTTCAATGAACTCCTGGGATGACCAAAACGTTCGTGATGCCCTGGCAGAGTCCGCCATTGCCGGCCGTAAGAAGATCGTCGTATCCGGCCTGTGGACCGAGGTCTGCAACACGACCTTCGCACTGTCCTGCCTGCGCGATACAGACTATGAAATCTATATGGTTGCCGACGCCTCGGGTGGCACCTCGATCGACGCGCACAACTACGCCATGGACCGCATGATTCAGGCCGGTATCGTACCGGTTACCTGGCAGCAGGTGCTGCTCGAATGGCAGCGGGATTGGGCGCGCAAGGAGACCTATGAAGCCGTGATGGGGATCGTGCAGGAACATTCCGGCGCCTACGGGATGGGTGTGGATTATGCCTACACCATGGTGCATAAGGCGCCTGAGCGGGTGCAACACGGCGAGCACATCGGTCCAAACCCTGCTAAATAAATCCGTTATGCAAGAGCTGTCGCGCAGCGCTGACGCGATAGCTCCACCCATCGGCGTTATTGTCCAAAACACGAGGTGGAGCATGAGGATGTATGCAGTCTAAAACGTCCAGTCAGACGTGAGTAACCGGTTCTCAAGGTTCGCTATTCCCTGAAGGCCCTGGAAACGGGCTTTATATCTGTGAGGCCTCTACCTATGACATCGCGCCGAAAACTTCTCCAGGCCGCCTCCACCTTAGCGTTAGGGGGTGTCTTTGGACGCAGCGCTTTTTCCGAAACTCTAAGTAGGGAAGGGCCGAATATGACCGATTCCATTCCGGACATCATTTTCCACAATGGCGAGATCACTACACTGGATCGCGCCAACCCAGTCGCCCACGCCGTTGCAATCAAAGACGGCAAGTTTCTGGCTGTAGGGTCAGACCAGGAAGTCCTGGCGCTGGCTGGCTCAGCCACAAAAGTTGTCGACCTCAAGCGCCGTTGTGTGCTCCCTGGCTTAGTCGATAACCATACCCACATGGTCCGCGGCGGCCTTAACTACAATCTGGAATTGCGCTGGGACGGTGTGCGTTCACTGGCTGACGCCATGGACATGCTCAAGCGCCAAGTGGCTAACACACCAGCACCGCAGTGGGTTCGCGTGGTAGGTGGCTTCACTGAACACCAGTTCGCTGAAAAGCGTTTGCCAACCATAGCCGAGATCAATGCGATCGCGCCCGATACACCTGTATTTCTTCTGCATCTCTATGACCGGGCCTTGCTCAATGGTGCGGCCTTGCGCGCGGTCGGCTACACCCGAGATACCCCCGAGCCACCAGGCGGGAAAATTTACCGCGATGCCAATGGTGCGCCTACGGGCCTGCTGTTGGCCACGCCCAACGCGACGATCCTTTACGCCACGTTGGCCAAGGGACCGAAGTTGCCCTTCGACTATCAGGTCAACTCCACTCGCCATTTCATGCGCGAGCTCAATCGCTTGGGTGTGACAGGGGTTATTGATGCGGGCGGCGGTTTCCAAAACTATCCCGACGATTACGCAGTGATCCAGAAGTTGGACAACGATGGGCAAATGACGGTCAGGTTGGCTTACAACCTGTTCACTCAGAAACCCAAGGAAGAGAAGGAGGACTTCCTCAAGTGGACCTCCAGCGTTAAGTACAAGCAAGGAAACGACTACTTCCGTCACAACGGCGCGGGCGAAATGTTGGTGTTTTCCGCTGCCGACTTCGAAGATTTTCGCCAGCCGCGACCGGACCTGCAGCCCGAGATGGAGGGAGAACTGGAGGAAGTTGTGCGCATCCTCGCAGAGAACCGATGGCCGTGGCGGTTGCATGCCACCTACGACGAAACCATTACCCGAGCGCTGGATGTATTTGAGAAGGTCAACGAGGACATCCCCCTCGCTGGCATCAATTGGTTCTTTGATCATGCCGAAACCATCTCGGACAAATCGATCGACCGTATCGCCGCGCTCGGCGGTGGCATCGCTGTACAACATCGTATGGCTTATCAGGGGGAGTACTTCGTCGAGCGCTACGGCGCCCGTGCGGCGCAAGCGACCCCGCCCGTAGCGCGCATACTGGAAAAAGGGGTGAAAGTGTCTGCAGGCACCGATGCCACCCGGGTTGCCTCCTACAACCCCTGGGTTTCGCTATCCTGGATGGTAACCGGTAAAACGGTGGGCGGTCTGAATCTGTACCCTCAACGAAACCTGCTTGATCGCGAAGCGGCGTTGCGGATGTGGACAGAGAATGTCGCCTGGTTTTCTAACGAAGAGGGCAAACGTGGTCGCATCCAGACCGGTCACTTTGCTGACCTGATTGTGCCAAGTAAGGACTACTTCTCTGTGCCTGAAGACGAGATTTCATTTCTTACCGCCGATATGACCGTGGTTGGCGGGCGCGTGGTTTACGGGGCCGGCCAATTCGCCAGGTTTGACGACAACCCGCTACCGCCCGCCATGCCTGACTGGTCGCCGACGCGTACCTTTAAAGGTTATGGCGCTTGGGGAGACCCAGACGGAGCAGGCAGAAACTCGCTGGCTCCGCTGCGCGCCCAAGTCGCGGCCTCGTGCGGCTGCGCAAGCTTTTGCGGCCTGCACGGTCACGATCATGCCGGTGCATGGGGATCCAATGCTCCAGTATCGGACCCCCGAAGTTTTTTTGGTGCCTTGGGCTGCTCCTGTTGGGCCGTGTAGAAATGGGCCGGTGATCGATCAGCTATCCTATGAGGGTCATCGGCCATTACTCCTGCACTGCCAGCGCGTCAATCAATTCTTGGGTGGTCACGATTGAATGAGCGAAGGTCGGCCCGTTCAACTCGTGGGGTGCTACGTGTTTGACGCTTTTGGCTGGGAGAATGGCGGCGAGGACGTTGCGGACCATTGCGCACGCTTTTGGCCGAGTGCGCTCTAAAGAGATTACAAGGAACTATGCAGCCACAAACTCGATCACCGTCTTGCCCTTGCCCTTGCCCTTGCCCTTGCCGCGGCCTTCGGCGACTTGGCGAAATGCCTCGTTGACGTCTTGCGGCGCAAAGTGCTGTTGATCCACGCGGATTGTCAGTTGACCCGCATTGGCCAGCGCAGCGGCCTCGCGCAGGATAGCGCCGTGGTGTTCGCGTCCTTTGCCGGTGAGCAGTGGCGCCAGGGTGAAGACGCCCGAGTAGGTGGCACTTTTGAACGACAACGGTGCCAGGCTGTGCTGGCCCCAGCCCAGGCAGCTCAGCACGTGCCCGGTATAGGCTTTCACGGCTTTGAATGATGCATCCAGCGTGCTGCCGCCGACGGTGTCGTAGACAATGTCGAACCCTTCACCGGCGGTGTAGTGCTCGACATAATCCTCAACGCTCTGTGCCTGATAGTCGATCGCTGTAGCCCCCAGCGAGCGTATGAAGTCGAGACTGCCCGCCGAACCGGTGGCGTAGACATCGGCACCGCGTGCCTTGGCCAGTTGCACAGCCACTTGGCCGACCCCACCCGCGCCCCCATGAATCAGGACACGCTGACCAGAGCGGACATTGGCGTGATCGACCAGACCTTCCCACGCGGTGATGAATACCAAAGGCAATGCAGCCGCCTCACGCATGCTGAGGGTGTGTGGCTTGACCGCGATCAGGCGGGCATCCACGGCAATGTACTCGGCCATGGTGCCTTGGGCACCGCCGATCCCGCCGGGCATGCCGAAGACTTCCTGGCCCGGGGTGAACCCGTCGACCGCTTCGCCCGTTTCGACCACCGTACCGGCAAGATCAAGGCCGAGCACGGCCGGCAGCGTTTGGCGGGCGTGAGCCCCTGCGCCGGCGGCAATTTTGGTATCGAGCGGATTGACCCCTGCGGCGTGAACCTTGACCAGGACTTGCCCCTTACCGGCAACAGGGCGATCGATGTGACGGATGGCCAGAGGGGATTGAGCGGACTCGGCGATGGCGGCAAGCATGGAATGTTTCATGGCGGGAACCTGTGTTGGGATGGACGCTTACAGATTGCCGCGCTTTAATCATTCCGATAAGAAACCCAATTTGCATATGACTTATTCCGCAAAGAGAACCAATCGTCGATGGATCTGTTCGACAGCATGCATGTCTTTGTCCGCGTCGTGGAGCGCGGGTCCTTCTCGGCGGTCGCCCGTGAACTGAACATGGGGCAGCCGGCGGTGAGTAAGCAAGTGCGCGCGCTGGAGCAATATCTGGGTGGGCCACTGTTCGCACGCAGCACTCGGCACCTGGCCCTGACCGACCAAGGTCAACGCTTCTACGACCACTGCCAGGAAATCCTCGGCCACGTCGAAACTGCCACGCGAAGCTTCACCAGTGGCCAGGAGCAGATTGCCGGCCCTTTACGAGTCGCCGCCCCGGTCAGTTATGGAAGGTTATGCATCGCACCGCTCATAGGGATTTTCCTGCAACGCCATCCTGACGTTCGGATTGACCTGCGGCTGAGTGACCACAATGAAGACCTGCTCAAGGAAAACATCGATCTGGCGATCCGCATTGGCGTAGTGAAGAGCGAGGGATTGGTGGCACTACCACTGGGCAATAGCCCACGGCGTGTCTATGCGGCGCCCGGTTATCTTGATCTACACGGCGTGCCACGTGAGCCCAGCGAACTGTCAGGTCACAACTGCATCGGCTTCACGTTGCTGGAGCATTACGACCGTTGGCACTTTACGCACCTCGGCCAGGCGTTCGATGTAGGTATTCAGGGCAACGTCACCAGCAACAGCAGCGAGGCCATCCGCGAAATGGTGCTCTCCGGCCTGGGTATTTCCCTCTCACCGCAATGGCTGTTCACAGCTGACGTCGAGCAGGGCAGGGTGAGTACCGTACTCGACAACTATCAGACCAGCGCGCTGCCTGTCAGCGCCGTACTCAGCCGCGAGCGACGACGTTCAGCGCGGACGATGGCGTTCATCGATTTTTTACGCGAGCAATTGTTGTAGCAGCGCCTTGTGATACGCCGTCCGCTGCTTTCTTCTCCGGGACCCTGAAACTGTCTGGTGACAGTCCCAAGTCGATGACTGCCGTAGTTTTCCATCTACCAGACATTTGATGCGGCCGAGTATTGGCACGGCAGCACGTGCCGGGGAGATCAGCTCATGAGCGTACGCCTGCGGCCTGCTGCAACCGCCGCACCGCGTCCCGGGCCTGGGCGCCGAGTTCGGCCAGGTCGAAGTCAGGCAATTGGTCGTCGTGTACGGTCAACCGGCCACCGACCAGCAAGGCGCGCAAGGTCGGGCGTCCTCCGCCCACCACCGGCCCGATCGCCGGGTCATGCAGGCCGAAGTATCGCGGCTGGTCCAGCCGGTAGATCGCCAGGTCGGCCGCCATGCCCACTTGCACGCTGCCCACGGCGTCCAGCCCCAGCACCCGAGCCCCGCCAGACGTACCCCAGCGCACCACGTCTTCCACCGTGGCCGCGCTGGCACCGCCTTCCTCGTCACCGCCGGCATAACGCGGGCGGGCCCGTTCGCCAAGTCTGGCCCGTTGCATCAGCCAGGCGGCGTGGGTTTCGCTGATCATGTCGCAGGCCTCGTTGGAGGCGGCGCCATCCACGCCAATCGACACCGGCATTCCCGCAGCCTCCATGGCCACCACATCGGCAATGCCACTGCCCAGGCGGCCATTGCTTTGCGGGCAATGCGCAATGCCCGTACCGCTGGCCCCGAGCATGCGGATTTCCTCGGCGTCGAGTTTCACCAAATGCGCGAACCACACGTCCGGCCCCAGCCACTCGTGCTCGGCACAGAACGCCACTGGCGACATGCCGTGGCGTTGCTGCACCTCATTTTGATATTCGACGGTTTCGCTCAGATGGCTGTGCAGGCGAATGCCCAGTCGCCGTGCGACCCGGGCGGTTTCGCGCAGGTGTTCGGCAGGCATGGAGTAGGGCGGGCTGGTAGGCGCCATCACCACCCGCCGCCAGGCATCGGCGGCCGGGTCGTGGTAGCGCCGCACCAGACGCTCGACGTCGTCCAGGTATTGCTCCAGGGTCTCCGGCCCGGCCATGGACTTGCCTTCGGCTTGCCGTGCTTGCGTGGCGCCGCCACGGCAGAGGACAAACCGCAGCCCCAGCCGTTCGGCTTCCTCGAACAGCACCTCGGCACTGTCAAAGTCCATGCCCGGCAAGTACAGGTAATGATGGTCTGCGACGGTGGCGCAGCCGGATCGTGCCAATTCGACCAGGCCAATGCGCGCGGCGAGGCGAAAGCTGTGCTCGTCAAACGCGCCGCGATAGCGATAGGGCACGGCACCCAGCCAGGCTCCCAGACTCTGGTCGATACCTGCGGGAATGCCTTTGAGCAGCGACTGAAACAGGTGATGGTGGGTATTGACCCACGCCGGGTAGACCACGCAATCGGTGGCATCCAGCACTCGCTCGCCGGGCTGGGGTTGCAGGGCGCCGATGGCGCTGATGCGGCCGTCGACGATACGGATATCAGGCCCGGCGTGGCGCGCCGCCGCACCGGACAAGCCGGTGAGGATGGCGCTGGCGTTATGTACCAGCCAGCTATTTTGAATCTTCATGTGAGGCTCCATACGCCGCATCTGCGGCGGATTCAAAGGGTCAGCCGAGTTCGCTTTCATGCCAGTTGCGCAGGCTCAACCGAGCCAGCACGGCCATCAGGCTGAATAACGCGACACCGGTCAAGGCGATCAGCAGCAGAGCAGCGAACAGCCTTGGAATATTCAGTTGAAAGCCGGCCTGGAGGATCTGATACGCCAGCCCTGCACCGGTGCCCCCGGTGCCGGCAACGAACTCCGCCACCACCGCGCCGATCAACGCCAGCCCGCTGGCAATGCGCAGCCCGGCAAAAAAACACGGCAGGGCGCTGGGAATGCGCAGGCGCAACAGCACCTGCCAGCGGCTGGCGCGGTTCAGGCGGAACAGATTGAGCAGGCCGGGGTTGACGCTGCGCAAGCCGAGTACGGTGTTGGCGATGATCGGGAAAATCGCCACCAGGGTCGCGCAAATAATCAACGCCAGCGTGGTGTTGCTGCACCAGATGATGATCAGCGGTGCCACGGCCACCACCGGCGTCACCTGCAACAGGATGGCGTAGGGAAACAGGCTGGCTTCCAGCACGCGGCTCTGCACAAACACAAACGCCGCCAGGGTGCCGATAAGCACCGCCAGCGCAAAGGAAAAAAAAGTGATCTTCAAGGTCATCCACAATGCACCGAACAGCATCGGGCCATCGCTGATCAGGGTACGGCCGATATCGACCGGGGAGGGCACCAGATACACCGGCACCTTCCAGGCCACACACGCCAATTGCCACAGACCCAGCAATACCGCGCCGAGCAGCAGCGGCGAGACGATGCGCAACACCGAGGGGTGACGTAACCAGGGAGTAAAGGACGGGTTCATGAGCGGGCTCTCAATAAAGTCAGTAAGAATCGCCATTGGCCTCGGCCAGCAGCCGGGACAGGCGTGCGCACTGCGCGATAAAGGCCGGGGAGGTGCGGTAGGCCTCGTCTCGTTCCAACGGGCCGTCGATTTCGATGTCGGCGATTACTCGGCCCGGGCGCGCACCCATCACCACCACCCGCGATGACAGGTAGACGGCCTCGAAAATGCTGTGAGTGACGAACACCACGGTCAGGTCGCGGCTAGCCCACAGCTGACGCAGGTCGCTGTCGAGCTTGTTGCGGGTGAACTCATCCAGGGCGCCGAAGGGCTCGTCCATCAGCAGCAGATTGGGCTCGGTGGCCAAGGCCCGGGCGATGGACGCGCGCATTTGCATGCCGCCGGACAGTTCCCGCGGGTACACCTGGCTGAAGCGGTCCAAGCCGACAAGGGCAAGGGCGGCGTCGACCTTTGGCTGGCTCTGGGTTTTGGGCACATTGGCCAGATCCAGCGGCAGGCGCACGTTGTCGCTGACCTTCGCCCAAGGCATCAGGGTCGCCTCCTGGAACACCATCGCCAGGCTTTGCCCTTGGGTCGGGCTGGCCGGGCTGTCCTTGCCCCACCAGCGCACGTGGCCGGCGGAGGGCTTTTCGAGGCCGGCGAACATTTTCAGCAGGGTGCTCTTGCCGCAGCCCGAAGGGCCGAGCAATGAAACGAACTCGCCGCGCTGAATGGCCAGCTTCACCCGGTTCAAGGCCTGGGTGCCGTTGCTGTAGGTTTTTTCCACCTGATTGGCGAACAACGGTGTTTGCACGCCGACGCTGTCGCCCCGTGGCAACGCCTGCGGCAGGGCGTTGGCCCCAGTTATGGTTTGCATCAACATAGCGCTCTCCCCTTGGGTCATGAGCGTCCGGTAAAGCCCCGGCACACCGGGGCGCTGACTTCAATGGCTGAGGAACACTTCACTTTCACCGTGGGCTTCGAGCAGGCCCAGCAATTGCCGGCGAATCACCAGGCCAGGCTTGTCCGACGGCATGTGCAGTTCCACTCGCCGGCGAGTATCGACACAGGCGTCGTAATCGGTGGCTTCGAGGATGTCGCGGTCTTCGGCGGTGATCGCTGCGTCCCAGTCGATCAGTTCCTGGGTCGAGCATTGCTCTTCGCTGTCATTGCGGTACAGCCACTGGACCAGCATCAGTCGCCCGTCTTCCATGGGTGTCGCGCAGTTGTAGATGATGTGATGGATGCCGCTGTCCGGGTACATGCAGCCAAAGCGCCGGGAGAAGGGCAGGTAATAGCGGTTGATCAGGTGGCGCTGGGTAATCGGCTCGCGAGTGCCGGTGATGCGATAGCTTTCCTCAGGATTGCGGATCGGTACCCGGGTCTCCGCCTCGAAGCCGTAGTCGGTTTCGCGAAACTCGTAGCCGGCCGGCGCGGGCTGGTCGAAAAGGCCGAAGTTGGCTTTGTGGACGAAGGAAAAATGCGAGTTGTCAAAGGAGTTTTCCATGACCCGCAGCGGGCTGGTTTTCCACTCTTCATAAAACTGGAAGATGCGCCGGTAGCCCGGGGCGCCATCCTCGGGAAACTCAGGGATTGGTTGCAGAGGATCGTCGAGGGCAACCCAGGCGTAGCCGTATTTTTCCTGGCAGTGAAAGGCCTGGACCGAGGCGCCCGGCGGAATCATGCCAGCGGGGTTTTGCGGGATCTTCACGCAGGTGCCGGTGCAGTCGTATTCCCAGCCGTGATAGCCGCAGGCGATGTTGCCGTCCTCGCTGACAAAGCCTTTCGAGAGCTTGGCGGTGCGGTGGCAGCAACGGTCGCGCATGGCCACCGGGGTGCCGTCGGGGCGCTTCCACAGCACCAGCGCCTCACCCAGTAAAGTGAAGGGCTGCGGGCCGGCATCCAGCGCGGTCATGGGCAGCAGGGCATACCAGAAACGGCGCAATACAGGTTGTTTGGTGACCAACATAACAAGTGTCCTCACGGTATTCGTTCAGCCGGCTCTTGGGCTCGGGCTCTGGGTTCAGCAGTCTTGCAATCAGGCTCAGCGGCTGGCGGACTGTTCGGCGCCAGGCAGTACCTTCAAGTCCTCGACGAAGCGCGTGGTGTAGGCCTTCTGCCAAGGCGCATCGGCACCGAGCAGGCCGGCGTCGACCATGAAGTTTCGGGTGGCCTGCCAGCGCGCATCGCTCATCACGCCGATGCCTTGGGTGGCGGCATCACCACCGGTGACCAGGCGATATTGCTTGAGCGTCGACAAGCCCCAGGCGAGCAATTCATCGCTCATGTTCGGGTTATCAGCCTTGATCAGGTGGTTGGCGCTCGGGTTGTCGAGGTAGCGCTTCCAGCCCTCCATCGAGGCGCGAACAAAGCGCTGGACTCGCTCAGGATGCTGATCGATCACATCCTGGCGAGTGGCCAGGGTCGAGCCGTAGGGCGGGTAACCGGCGTCGGCAAACAGGAAGAAGTTGGCTTTCTCCCCGGCCTTCAACGCCTGGAACAACTCGGAGCTGGCATAGGCCTGCTGCGTGGTGTTGGCGTTCGCGAAGAAGGGTTGCAGGTTGAAGGTGTAGGGGCGGGCCTGGCTGTCCTTGAGCTGATATTTTTCCTTGAGCCACGGCCACCACGTTTGCTGGCCGGAGGTGGACACCAGCACCTGTTTGTTCTGCAACGCATCCAGGCCGCTCACATCGGCATGGGTCAGCAGACCCTGAGGATCACCTTGAAAGGGTGCGGCCACGGCCACCACCGGCAGGCCTTGCTCCACACTTTTGAGAATCTGCAAGTCGTAGTTGACGATGAAATCGGCCTGCTTGTTGAGCAGCAGCTGCATGCCATTAACCTGCGGCCCACCCATGCGGATGGTCACGTCCAGGCCTTCTTTTTCATACAGTCCATCCGCCAGGGCCTGGTAGAAACCACCCTGTTCGGCTTGGGCATACCATGAAGTGAGCAGCACTACCTTGTCATTGGCCAAAGCCAGTGGAGACGCGATCAGAGCGGCGGGCGCAAGCGCCATGGCCAGTAGCGAGCGAAGCGGTTGACCCAAGGCAAAGCGAATTTTCATGATGTGTTCTCCACAACGATTCGAAAACCGCCGCGCGCCAATCGGCACGCCAGCGAGGGACCGATTGGAGAGAACAAGGGAAGGAGAGAGGGCGTATATGCGTAGTTACACGGCTGACACTTCTCTCTTGCCCGGGGCGCTGGCGCCGCGTTCAAGCATCCAATCGGACGTACGCCCACATGGGAGGGCGCAAGAGCAATGCCCGGTGCCATTGCTGGCACTGACCGCTTCTACTCGAAAGCAGTCATAGCCAAAAGTGTGCCAAGCCGTCGCAGGCCCGCCCTCACGGGATCCGGCGGGCGAGGCAATCAGCACGAGGTGGGCAGGCGAATCGCAACGGTGCGAATTCAAATGAGCGCGCCTCAATCTGGTGCGCAACCGATAGCTGCAAAGTATTCAGTTTTACCCATCGATTGTGCTGAATGAGGGTTGAAGATTGTATTCGCTCAGTTGGCACAACCCCTGCTTAGTCCGGAATCGAGTAGAAGCGGTCAGCACAGAGGGCTCTCAACAGGACCCGAGGTGCAGGGCATTGCTCTGGCGGCATTACGCCGCGCACCCGGCAAGGGTCGCCCCTCGTTAATTTGAGGGCCAGAGCAGTTGTCTGATCGCAGCTCGGGCATGCCTTGCCGGTGATATCCGCTAATCACCTGACAAGGGCAGCCCATGAAAGCATCGCGTATTCCATTACTTGCACCTTCACAGCTGCGTCGCAGCCTGGCGCCGCTGTTAGCTCTGGTCAGCGCCGGCGCCGAAGCTGGCCCTCTGTTGTGGAACGACAACAGCTTGAGCTACCTCTACGGCGAGCATTTCAAAGTCGACGGCACTGGCGACGATACTCAGCAAACGCTGAGCTTCGAGCACGCCAGCGGTTGGACGTGGGGCGACATCTTCATGTTCGTCGACAACAAATGGTCCAGCGGACTCTCGGGTGCCGACGGCCATTCCTACTACGGTGAATTCTCCCCACGGCTGTCGCTGGGCAAAATCACTGACCGCTCCCTGAGCTATGGCATCGTCAAGGACGTCTTCATCGCTGCCACCTACGAGCGCGGTGAAAACCGCAATCGCAAATACCTGCTGGGTCCCGCTGTCGACCTCGTGCTTCCAGGCTTCGATCGCTTTTCCCTGAATACCTACTACCGCAAACCCGACGGCATCACCGGTAAGGCGTCAGGTCAATGGCAGATCAACCCGACCTGGTCCATGACCCTCCCGGTGGGTCGCTCCGACATTCTTTTCGACGGCTATCTGGAGTGGTACGTCAACGACGTCGGCAACAAAGGCACCTCCAACTATGTGGCCAGGAGCTTTCACTTCAACCCACAAGTCAAATACGACGTGGGCAAGGCGCTGGGGCAACAGCAAAAACGTTTTTATGCGGGACTTGAGTGGGATTACTGGTCGAATAAATACGGGATTGAAGACACGAGCGGATTCTCTACCGACCAGAATGCGCTGAGTCTCTTGCTCAAGGTGCATTTTTGACGGGGGCCGATCGCCAATTGCAAAAAGCGGCCTTGACGCACCACCTCGGCAAACTGGCGAAATCGGTGTTCATCGCCGCTACTCCTGCACTGCCAGCGCTTCAATCAATTCTTGGGTGGTGACGATTGAGTGAGCGAAAGTCGGCCCGTTCAACTCGTGGGCGGCGTGCATCATTTCCGCGCGGAAAGCGGCGGTCGCATCGCGCACCAGCGTGACGTGGTAGCCCAATTCCGAGGCGTAGCGGGCGGTCGCTTCGATGCAGGTGTTGGCGAGCAGGCCGACGATGATCACGTGGGTGATGCCTTTCTGCTTCAGGCGAAAATCAAGGTCGGTATTGGCAAAGCCGCTGGAGCCCCAATGTTCCTGCACGACAATGTCGCCGTCCTTCGGCGCGAAATCGGGATGCCATTCGCCGCCCCATTCACCGCGTGCGAAGTGGTGCATGTGCATGATTTTGCACTGGGTCGGTGTTGGATGGTCCCAGCCTTCGTAGTCGCCGTGTTCCCAGCGGTGGTGCGGCACGATGACCACTGGAATGTTCTGCGCTCGTACGGCGCGATCGAGGGCTCGCAGGTTGTCGAGCAGCCCGACCTGTTCGGCAATCGGCTTGATCAAGGGGAAGACCTTGCCGTTTTCCGAGAGAAAATCGTTGTACGGATCGACCAGCAGATAAGCGGTGCGGTTCAGCGGATAAGAGGCGTTCGACATGACGATGTACTCCACGCAAGTTGAGTGACCGATGCCGTGGGCTCGCCCGGGCATCAGTTATTTATGACGACGAAAAAGCTCAAGTCAGTTGAAGGCGCTGCGGTAGGCAAAGAGGCCAGGCAAGCCGCCGGTCATCACAAACAGTAGATTGCTTCCTGCCGGGTAGTCGCCTTGGCGCACGGCAGCGAGCAACCCGGCGAAGGCCTTGCCACCGTAGACCGGATCCGTCAGCAAGCCCTCAACGCCGGCCAGCAGCCGGACCGCTTCGAGCATCGATTCGGTGGGGGCGCCATAGGCGTCGCCACGTTGACTGCCATCCACAGTGATTGCGCTTTCCGCAAGGGTTGCGGACGGGTCCAGGAGCTGCAAGGTTTCCCGAGTTTTGCCCAAGGTCGCCGCCATGGCCTGCTCCTCTGTGGCCAACACCGAGTAGCCGATAACTTCGGTTGATGATCGAGCGAGTGCCAGACCTGCTTGCAGTCCTGAATGGGTTCCGGCGCTGCCATTGGGAATGATGATCCGCTCGAAGTGAACGCCGAGCGCGTCCGCCTGGCGGAGGATCTCTCCTGCACAAGCGGCGTAGCCCAGACTGCCCCTGGGGCTGGAGCCGCCCAATGGTATGAGGAAGGGTTTTTTGCCTTGGCTTTTGAGCGCGCTGAGCAATTCGCCAGCGTAGCTGTCCGGCGTCAGACCCGGCGGCAGTCGATGAACCTTTGCGCCAAACAAGTCATCGAGCAATACGTTGCCGTTATGACAAAAATCATCATCGCTGCGCACCGCCGACGGGGTCAGGATTAGCTCGCAGGCCAAGCCTTGGCGGGCCGCGACGGCGGCGGTCAACCGGGCGTGATTGGATTGAAAACCGCCCCAGGTAACCAGTGTGTCCGCGCCTTCGGCCAACGCTTCGCCAAGCAGGAATTCAAGTTTGCGCAGTTTGTTACCGCCGCCGCCGAGGCCCATCAGGTCATCGCGTTTGACGTACAGATTGCAGCCATGCAGCTCGGCTGCCCGGCTCAGGCGGGACAGCTTCTGAATTGGTGTCGGGCCTTCCAGCAGCGCCACTCGGGGGTAAGCAGCCAGCGCAGTTTCCAGTTGATTCAAGTCGTGAGGCATGACGGTTCACTTGACGTTGATGAAAGGAAGTGGGGCGGTCACTTCACCAAGGCCCCGGCCAAATGGTTAATAACTGGTATTGCAGTTAAGTCGCTTTGTCAGGCCGGGGCGGACTCTCGTGCCACTTGCCTGAGGATTTGTTCGTATTCTTTGACGGATAGCGATCCGGACACCAATTGACGACCATTCAGCACCATGGCCGGGACCGAGTTGATCCCGCGCTGAAGGTAAAAACTTTCAAGTTCACGGACCTCGAGAGCGAACGCCTCGCTAGTCAAAATCTCGCGGGCGCGGGTGGTATAAAGTCCCGCTTCACCGGCTAGACGCACCAGTGTTTCGTGGTCGCTGGGGTTCTCGCCATTGGTGAAATAAGCCTCGATCAGGATTTTCTTCAGCGCGACCTGGCGGCCTTCCTGCACGGCCCAGAGCAGAAGGCGATGGGCGTCGAAGGTGTTGTAGAAATGGCTGCGCTTTTCCAGGTCGAACTGAAAACCGATGGCTTTGCCGCGCGCGACGATCATTTCATTGCGCGAGGCGACTTCTTCGGCGCTGCGCCCGTATTTGCGCATCATGTGCTTGATGGCGTGCTCGCCCTCGGCCGGCATGTCCGGGTTCAGTTCGAAGGGCTTGAAGGTCAGCTCCACGGCAACCTCGCCGGCAACATTGGCGATGGCTTGTTCCAGCGCTGTGGTGCCGAGTGCGCACCAGGGGCACACGACATCCGACACAAAGTCGATACTGACGGGGAAAGTCATTTCTTCAACTCCGTCAGTTGTTGGCGGTACTCGGTGGTGGTAATTCCGGCATAGCCCCAGTTGTCGGTGTCGACCTCTTCAATAACGATGTGGGTGAGGTGCGGGTCCTTGTTGAGGACTGTTTGCATGGTTTTGGTGATCTCGGCGATGACTTGGGATTTCTGTTCTTTGGTAACGCCGTCGCGAGTGATACGAACGCTGATGAAAGGCATGGGATAAGTCTCCAGTAGGCGCCCCATCGATATGAAGAGGGGAGCAGTGGGATGGACTTTAGAGTGTTGCGTTCAGGGGATAAATCAGGGGCGGAGAACATCACTTATAACGCGATGTAATCAATACAACTGGGGGCTTTGCAGAAGGTAAATCGCCCTCCCTGGCTGCAGGCGCGGGGGAGGGCGAATGCTACGGCGGGAGGAATCAGTTCTGCGATTTGCTCATGCGGGTAAATAGCTCGGTTGGGACTTTCTTGCCGTTGGAAATGTACTGGTTGGTTCTGAACTTGTAGACCTCACCTTCCGAAAGAAAACCATCGTGGTTGGTGTCCATCGCTTTGAATTCTTCACCGCCCTGAGGTGCTACAGCCAGCAGTTCTTTAAGAGAGACGAGGCCATCATGGTCGGTGTCTGTGCGAGCGAAAGAGTCGTCGCCACATTTGCCTTCACCGCACTTGCCTTCGGCAGTAGCGGACTTGTCGCTGGCTTCGCTGGCCCCGCATTTGCCTTCGCCACACTTGCCTTCGCCGGTTTTATCGGCCGATGCCAGTTGGTAGCCTTGGGGCAATGGCTCAACAGCAAAAGCGGCGGACGATGCCAGGCTCATGCCACCGGCTAAAGCAATTGCGGCCAGGCCAAGACTGGTTTTGTTCGACATTGGTTTACGGTACATAGTGCTTCTCCAGATGCTTTGCGCGGCGAGGCCGCGGTTCATGCCACAGGGCGGATAGACCCTCAAGGAAGTTCGAGGCGAAAGGCGCAAGCGTCTTCCACTTCGACAGAGCGTCCTTGTTCGGGTAGGCCTATTTAGCGGGAGTCATGTATCGGCGATGTATCGGCGAGCGGAGCATTTGTAAGCCAATCCCAAGACTTAGCGTTTGGGTACATAGAGATACAAAAAACGACCTCAGCCTTTGCTCGTCAGTCAGGACAACAGCTTTAAAGCGGGTGTCGCGGCTACGCCGACGACAGCTTGCTCATGCAGCTGGCGCAGCAGCACCAGTGCGTCAGCAACGAAGCCGGTCACATCTGATGCACCAGCCTCCGCAGCCAAAGCGTGCAACTGCGCTCGACCATCCATGTCAGGGAACTGCTCGATCCGCTGCAACAAACGGAACGCGAGAGGGCTGACCTGGGAGAATTGCACTTGGCCACTTGGCACACGGCTGATCAGCAGCAACGTCGGTTGTTCTGGCGGTTCAGAAGGCAAGTGGCCTGGCGCGAGACGATGTACGGCCCAAATGTAAGCCAGCGGCCAGACGAGCGGGGAGAGCCTGAGGGGACGGTCGAGTAAATGCGCCGCATCACTGGCCTTTAACGGCGCAGCGTCCAACTGTTGCAGCGCCATTTCCACCCACTCGTAATGAGCCAATTCAGGCAAGAACGGGTACCAGGGATGCTCAAAGCCGGGCGAGTCTTCCAGGCTCGCTACGAAGTCTACAAACTCACGAGCAATTTCTCCGAAGCGTGGTGTTTGCGCGCGGTAATCACGCAAAAAACGTCGTACCAGTGCACGCCAACCGTCATCACCCAGCACGGCAACCAGCACCGGAAACGTCCCACCCAGCAACCCCAACAGATTGTTCAACACCAAGTTGAGATAGACCTGTGCTCTCTCGGGATTCATCTGCGCAGGCGGCGCATAACTGTCCGGGTCACGCAGGTACCGGGTCAGCGCGAGCTGCTGACTGTGCAAACTTGAAGGGGAGTCAGCCATCGACGGTCACCCGCACCAAAGCATTGGCGTCGTGTTGCAAGCGCCTGATGGTGTTCAGCTCTGCCACCAGTTCGTCGTAGGACGGAAAGTTGAAATCGCGCTCCAGCAGGGTTGGCTTCACGCCGAAAAGGTCATAAGCCTGTCCCAGCAATGACCAGACTACTGGTTTGACCGAGGCGCCATGGGTGTCGATGATCAGGTCGTCAGCTTCGTCGTAATGGCCAGCCACATGCATGGCGACTACGCGTTCTGGTTCCAGGCCGGCGAGGAAAACCGTTGGATCAAAGCGATGGTTCACTGAGTTGACGTACACATTGTTAACGTCGAGCAACAGGTCGCAATCGGCCTCGCGGAGCACTGCATTGGTAAAAGTGAGTTCGTCCATGTCCTGATGAGCAGCGGCGTAGTAGGAGACGTTTTCTACAGCAAGACGACGACCGAGAATGTCCTGTGCACGACGGATGCGTGCAGCAACGTGATGAACGGCCTCCTCAGTGAATGGCAACGGTAGCAGGTCGTATAAATGGCCATCGTCACTGCAGTAACTGAGGTGTTCGCTATAGAACGGCACGTTGAAGCGATCAAGAAACCCGCGGACTTGCTCAAGAAAAGATTCGTCCAGCGGCGCACTGCCACCCAGCGACAGTGACAGGCCATGGCATGACAGCGGATAGCGTTCAGCCAGCAACTGCAAAGCCTCACCATGAGCGCCGCCGATGCCGATCCAGTTCTCTGGAGCAACCTCCAGAAAATCGAAATCCCCGACTGGAGCGTCACGAAGCGTGTTAAGCAGCGCACGGCGCAATCCCAGCCCGACGGTCGCCTCAACGGGGAGCTGTGGATCTACATGCGTTGGTGATGAAGTGTTCGTTTGCATGAGCTCAATACTCCGATTCGACGTCTGGAACCCCCGATCCACAGCACCTCCACGGTTACCGCTGGCAGCCGGGAGGTGTGAATCGGGTGATTGAAACCCGCCACAGTTCTGCTCAAACGAGGTTGATCACCACGTTGATGTTGTTCCGCGTCGCTTTGGAGTACGGGCATGTCTGGTGTGCGGTTTCGATCAGGTCTTGAGCGACTTCTCGATCAAGCCCGGGAAGGTAGACATTGAGGCGAGCCTGGAGGAAATACGCACCATCGGTTGTGCCTAGATCGACTTCGGCGTCGACGGCGAGGTCAACCGGGAGGGTGACTTTCAGCTTGCTCGCCGCTAGTCCCATTGCACCGATAAAACAGGCCGACCAACCTGCGGCGAACAACTGCTCTGGGTTGGTACCGGCGCCAGAGGTGCCAGGCGACGACAGTTTTATATCCAGTCGGCCGTCGTCACTGAGGGCGGTTCCATTACGACCACCCGAGGAGGTATGGACTTTGCCGGTGTACAGCACTTTATCAATATGGGTCATGATGAAACTCCTGATTAACTAGCGGGGGTTGAGAGCGATAACCTTGGTGAAGCGATAACACTCAGCGTGCATTCAAACGCTTGAGATACCGACCGATGCATGCATCCAGGCTCAGCTTGCCGGCGCCTGTGAATACCAGTGGTAGAAGTGCTACGAGATAGATCAAGGGCAGTTTGAAATTGCCGTAGCCTTTGTTGCTGATGGAGTACCCCATAGCCAGTTCGCTCAACGTCGACCAGTGTGCTGGCCAGTGGACTGCGGCAGTTGCCACGACGGTGACCACTATGAGGATCAGTGCCGAAAGACGTGTTCCCAGGCCTACAAGCAAAGCAATGGAACAGAGCAGCTCTGCCCACATGGATAACTGCCAGTTGAACGTAGCCGGCAGCTGATTGAAGGGAAAAGGAAAGGCCCCTTGAATGCTTGGGAACCAGTTATCACCGTTCCACTTTTCCCATCCCGCTTCAAAAAACTCCCAAGCCAGAAAAACGCGCAGGCTCAAAGGGGCGATCCAGTCCCCAGCGCGATCGAGATTAAGTTGCAGCCGATTCAAGACCGATGACGCGTTTGTATGCATGGGTTTAATCCTCCGACTTGTCGTCAAGAAAGTGGAAGCCGTTCAGGTGCTTCCAATGACAGGTGTCAGGCACAGGAGCACTGCGCTGGCCGTGAGCGCAGTTCATCGTGCTGGTGTATCTCGCTTGTGTCTGAGGGGGCGGGAAGATCAATGTTGTGTAACGTGTTTGCGTCCGTACACACTTGGATACAGAGCGATACCTGTGGAAGGCGCTATTTTGGAGTTGGGATATACGATCGGCTGCGTTCTGCCGGTGACTGGCGGGAGGATTTCGCAGGGCGAATGAACGTCGCAGATGAGGGGAGGGGCGAGGGCGTGGAAAGTACCGTTGAATGAGGTGGGCACGCCAGGTGCCCACCTTATCTGTCTGGAACCGCCTAAGGTATCAAACGCATCTCCCGCAGCCTGTCGAACACGTCAAAAAATGCCTGATCGCTCGCTTGGTAGGCAGTGAAGCCCATCAGGCGGCTTTTCGACATGTCCGTGACCACTTCGATTGGGCGGCCAAGGTCGGCATCGGTATGCCATGGGGAAATCAGACGTCCAATGTCGGACTCTTTCAAACCGTGCTCGGCGACTATTTGCGCCCAAACGGCTTGATCGTCCGCCATCTGCTTCTCTAGAGGCGAGGGTGACGCAGGATAGTCGGCAGCAGGCAGGTCGAAGTATTCGGCAATTCGGCTCCACATCCATTTCCAGCGGAATACATCGCCATTGGTGATATTGAATGCCTGATTTGCCGCAGCCCGCGTGGTGGCCGCCCACAGTTGCTGTTTCGCCAACTGCCGCGCATCGGTCATGTCGGTGAGGCTGTCCCACTGCACCCTGGATCCGGGAAACACAAAAGGGCGATTGGTGTGTTTGCAAATCGAGGCATAGACGGCGAGCGTGGTTGCCATGTTCATCGCGTTGCCCACGGCCACCCCGGTGACGGTATGCGGGCGATGCACGCTCCAGGTGAAACCGTCCTTTTCCGCAGCGGCGAAGAGTTCGTCTTCCTGAGCGTAATAGAAATTCTCGACATCGAGACGACCCTGTTCTTCGCGAAACGGCGTCTGCGGCAGGCTGCCTTTACCATAGGCTTCGAACGGGCCGAGGTAGTGCTTCAGGCCAGTAACCAGCGCTACGTGGTTGACGCTTTTGGCTGGGCGAATGGCGGCGAGCACGTTGCGTACCATGGCGGCATTGACGCGAATGTTCTCGGCCTCCGTGGCTTGCCGCGACCATGTGGTAATGAACACATGCGTGGGTTTCACATCCCTCAGCGCATGTTCCAGTGAAGCAGGGTCCTGAAGGTCTGCCGCTACGGGGATCACGCCTTGCGCTTGCGACGGATGCCTCGACAGCGCGGCGACTTGCCACTGGTTGTCGATGAGTAACTGGGTGATGGCGCTGCCGACAATGCCGCTGGCGCCCACGACTAGAGCTGTCTGGGTCATAGGTTTCTCCTGGATTTGAGTTTGGGAGTCCGTCCGAGCAACAGAGGTTCAACCTGAAAATCCGTTAGAGTGCTCGCTACTCCCCGTTAAAGCCTGTGAGAAAAATGACTCGTCCGCTGTTTGTCGCTCTGGATGGCCCCAAAGGCGTCGGCAAAACCTCGCTGTTGGAGGCCATCACTGAAGTCCTGAGGGCGGACAAGCAAAAAGTCATCCGACTCTGCGAGAAAAAAAGCGACCCGTTCAGGGGCGAGACAATGCACTTGGTGAACCAACTCGTCCGCCATCCTGACCGGGATCTGGAACTGGAAGTTTGCCAACGCCTGGCTGATAGCCGCCGCTGGATTTCTCAACACGTGCTCACCAAACAACCCGCCGACAGCATCATCCTGATCGATCGCTGGTACCCGTCCGATGCGGCATTTCGCCGGATAGTCCCGTTTGCTGAAATCCTGCAATTGAACATTGACCGCAACGTACAGGTGCCAGACCTGCATGTCGGGGTGGTTACAGCGGCGGAGATTTCGTGGGCGAGGGCGGGGGCACGCCGGCGCGGCTTGAGCAGTACTGTACTTCGCGGTCTGGAGGAGCATGTCGCTTGTACTGAGGCGTTTGAGGTGGCCGCTGGCGATCAGGGTTGGTTTTTGTGTCGGAATGAGGGAACGATCGAGGAGGCGACGGGGCGGGTGGTAGGGGAGATTAATCGGGTGGTGAACCGCCTGCGTGGTCACAGCATCGGTCCATCACGCTGAGCGGCGAGGACTTGAGCAAACATCGCGGCATTTGACGACTGAGCACACGAGTTCCAGGGATTACGTTCAGGTTCACAAGCGGCAATGTTTTCGATCTTCACAATGGTTCAGCACTCGTGGACAATCCGCGCTCTGTTCCGGGGTAGTTCAGCGGTAGAACACTCGGCTCTTAACCGGGTGGGCGCTGGTTCGAATCCAGCCCCCGGACCCACAACATCGCAGGCGCGGAAGGACTCATGCTCAGGGACGATAGGGAATCGAATGCGAACGCCGGCATAGGTGCCGGCTATGCAGCCTTTCAACTGTCTCGAGCACTCGCTGCACCGGGCCTCGACAATAACGGACAGACGAGCAAGCGCATCGAGCGCTGGCGCAATGTAATCGAGCACATATTGCAGGGATCCGCGTCGTATGGCTCACGAACGCCATTCGCGGATGTGCCTGAGTGGATCACGCTGGAAGTCGTCACGGGAGGTTTCGCCACTGGGCAGTTCATGGCCGGCGGTGCACTGACCGAGTACGAGCGACAGCTGGCTGCTTCGATTCCAGGTATCCGTCCTGGCTTCGAGCGACTCGATCTCAATACTTGGCACCTTACGGAGGAGGGGATCGAGGTACTGCAAGCGAAGCTGGCGAGCGGGGATTATCGAATCGAGGTGCCCGAAGAAGCTGCACTGCTGACCGTGGCCTGGTTGCTGGGGCAGCAATGTACAGAGAACGCATGGGATCTGGTTGAAGCAATAGCGCCTTTCTTTCAACAGCTGCGATTCTTTCCGATGGCTTCTGACGGTTTGCCGCTTTCAACAGCTCAAGTGCAGGTTTTTACTGTCGGGGATGTCAGAGCCGTGCTTTCAAATCGCCCGGCACAGGCGCGCGTGGCAGTGCAGAAGCATGTCGTTGAAACTCGGTTACCGCTTTACGATTCGGCGGTGTCGCTTTTCCTTTTAACGTATCAGGATGATTGGCCTTGTCGCCGGTATCCCGAGGGCTGGTTTGAGCAGGCGAATACCCTGAAGCAGCAGTTCGATGCTTCTTGCCCCAGCGCTTCAGGTGAAGCTGAAAGCTCAAGGGATCGGGCAGGGGAGTTGTTTGCACTGCTGGGGAATTGCGCTAGCGATGCGGCGTCGCTTACGGAACGGCAAGTCGGACGAATTCGCAGGATCGTCGACGATTTCGTACGCAAGCATGGTCATCCCGAATCCGAATCTCATCAGAAGCACAGAGACTCTCAACGCAGTCACGTGTCCGCACCCGGTCACCATCTACTTGCTAAAGCGGTTGCCGCACGTCTGAGCATGTATCCCGGTTCGGACGGAGTTTCCGACTTTTCATCTCTGCTGCAACCCGTTACCTGCGAAGAAGCGAGCACATATTCGCTATTAACAGGTAGCGGCATTCCTCCTGATATTTGTCGACGCGTCGAGCGGTGTCGAAAGGGCACAATTGCCGAGTTGATCGATAAGGAATTGATTACATCCGGGGATACTGTGGCGCGGCTGCTGCCAGCGATTACGGCTGAGATCTGCAGCGCAGGATTTCGCGATACGTCGCTGCGGATGCTCTCTGTCGCAACCTATCGCGCCTTTCGACAACGCCGATCATTGTTGCTGTTGGATCTGCAAAGTCAGGTCAGGATGAATGAATTGCCGTGGGTGGCGGCTGTTGAAGACCAGCGAGAAACGGACGCGGTGGTCGCTGAAGCAGCGAAACAGTTCCTGATCGAATCCGCAGCAATGACTCTTTGCGCTTTTCCTCAAGCGATCCTGCCCAACAAACTCATTCAGGAATTTGCTGCGCTTGGTGCGATGGCCAAGCTGGATCTGCCTTTTGTGGAAGAGGTCGCCTCGGACATTTTCATGGGCACTTTCTCGAACAAGTACATAAGATCTGCCAGGCAGGCGGCATCTTTGACAGGTGGCACGCTATACGCCAATTACTACGACATTGATGCAAGCCAATTGGCGATGCTTCCTGAGCAACCGAAATCCAGGCGGAAAAGGTTCTCCAGACCTGACGCTAGTTCCAGGGACGCATTGGCCAGATTGTGCGCTCAGAGGGCTGATGAGCGCTTGGGTACATGGCGGCCGGCGATTAACGGGAAAATCATCGAGCAACAACAGATCCTGACGACGCAAAACCTTGCGCTCTTATTTGGTGAGCTTGGGTTGAAAACGCTGTTGAAGGATCGCTTGGCTTCGATGGCCGAGGAATGCTTCAGATGGATATGCATACGCCAGCAGATGAAGTTGCGGTTTTATCACTCCAGCTTGGTGATGATCAAAAATACGGCGTACGCGTGGCGGCAGATGGTGTTTTATCTAGCGATGCTCGATGAGACAGAAAGGCGATACGCGATTGAACGTATCGAAGCGCATTTCGCGATTCAACCTGGTGGATTTCGTGAAAGGTTCCTGCCGGCGATTAGAGGGTTGCGAGTAGCGGCTTCTGGCACACCGTTGACCGAGGCTCGCCAAGCAAGCGAAGGTGCTCAGGCTTTTATCGGATGGACTATCGAGAGACATTGGTTGTTGAAGCTGCAAACGAATGGCGTTGCTTAGACTGAGAGGTTAGGAGTGGTGGATCTGACATCCAAAGCCTGAGGCCATTCGCATCCATCATTTAACATAATATACATTACACGTAACAAGATGTTACGGGCTTCGCATGGTTGTCGTGATTGCCACGCGTAATCGAAATCCACTGCCACGATAAATATTGCCAAACCTCTACCTCCGGTATTGCCGCAGATTTCCCCTTTCGATCATTCAACTGAAAAAAATCCCGCTACTTACCGTAACGGGATTTCTGAGCTGGTTGAAACGCTTTGTCTACACTTCTGGAAAATTTACTCGTCACTCACCGGGTTTATAGGCTCGGTCGTTTGCACATTAATAATCTTCGTAACAACACGCTGATCCGCCGGTTCGTTGATTAAATCCTTTCGGCGTGCCAGTTGCGCGGGTGTTAATTGTTTCAATTGCTCTGGAGTCAGGTTCAAGAGCTGGTCATCGCTGAACGTTGTCATGGCGTTTGCTCCTTGGAGAGAATGTGCTCATTACGCAGCGACTATCCTTTGCGCCTCAGAGCAATTCTAAAACTGTAAGAAATAACAGTTTTTTAGGCCCGTTTGCGTTATTGCTCATAACGAAAAGCCATGTTGAGTTGGGCTGAGTCATTACCTCGGCCGCTATCGCGACCAATTTTTGTTAGCTCAACTAAACGGTCATTTAGTGGAGTTAACGTATTTTCGAAGACAATCGACGCATTTAACCTGCTCCATTAGAAGTCTACCGTCGCCGACAGCAGATACGTTCGCGGCGTAGAAAGCGTCAACCCCGGCTCACTATCATCCGATGCACCCGCCGAACTCCAATAGCGTTTATCCAGCACGTTTTCGACATTGGCGCGCAAGGTGATCGTCTTCTCGTCCAGTTTGAAAGCATAGCGTGTGCCGACGTCGAACCGTTCCCATGAGTCGATTTCCTTGTCGTTCGACTGGTCCAGATACTGCGAACTCGAGTAAATACCACGGCTGGTCAAAGTCAGCCCCGGCACGCTCGGCACGTCCCACTCCGCACCAAGGTTGACGTTGTATTTCGGTGTCGCCGGTGCGCGGTTGCCGTCGAATGTGCCGTTGGTGGTGTGGGTCAGTTCGCTGTCGATGTACATCACACCGCCGAGCAATCGGAACCCGTTGAGCGGTTCGCCGAACACGCTCAGTTCTACGCCATTGTTCTCGCGCTTTCCGTTTGGGCCGAAGACTCGCGTGGTGGCGTTGGTTTCGTAGGCAGGTTGTTTGATGCGGAATACCGCTGCCGTCAGCGCGTATGCACCCGCGTCGTACTTGGCGCCGACTTCGACCTGGCGGCTGATGAATGGCGGGAAGATTTCGTCTTCGTTGATAGATGTCGATGGCGCGATCTTGCCTTGGCTCAGACCTTCCATGTAGTTGGCGTACAGCGAAAGTTTGTCCGTCGCCTTGAACAGAATCCCGCCCGATGGCGAGACTTTTTCCTCATCGTAAGCCGTGTCGCCCTTGATGCCGTCGCTCCAGTCATCGACTTTGACTCGCTGCCAGCGCGCGCCCAAAGTCAGCAACAGACGATCGTCGAAGAAGCCGAGTGTGTCCGACAGCGCCACGCCGCTGAAGCGGTTCTCTGTGTAGACCTTGGCGTCATTGCGGGTCGGCGTGCCGGGTCTGGCGATTTCCACCGGGTCGTAGAGATTGCTGCGCCCGGCCGCGTAACGGGCGCCGCCGTTTTCGAAGTCCATATAAAAGTAGTTGGCCGCCAGGTTCACTTCATGGCTGACCGGCCCGGTCTGGAACCAGTTACGAACGCCAGCGGTAGCCGTGCGGACGTTCTCGTCGCGAGTGAAGTCGCGCGGCTGAACGCTGAAATCACCGGCGTCGTTGCTCACCGAAACTGCATGGCGCAAGAAGTCATGATTGCTTTTGCGTGCGCCGACGCCGCCATACAGCATGACCGAATCGCTGACATCGAACTCGCCGTTCACCGTGCCGAAAGTGTCTTTAGTGCGCGCCCGGCTCCAGGGTTGCGCATAGTTGTCGCGCACATCATTGGCGTTCGGCACTTTGGCATTGGCGGCGACTTGCACGCGTTCCTGCGGTGCGTCGGTGTCGCGTTCGGTGTGGCCGATATCAGTGGAAAGTCGCAAGCGTTCACCACGAAAGTCCAGACCGAGCACCGCCATGTCGCGATCGACGCTCTGGTGATCCCATTCGGTATCACCGGACTGTTTGACCCCGTTGAAGCGCAGACCGAATTGGTTTTCGTCACCAAAACGCCGTCCGACATCCACCGCGCCGCCGACTTGGTTGTTCGAGGCGTAATTGGCTGTCAGCGAGGTGATCGGCTTGTCGGTCGCGCGTTTCGGCAAGACGTTGATCCCCCCTCCTACACTGCCCCGTGGCGAAATCCCGTTGATCAATTGGCTCGGGCCTTTGAGGATGTCGACGCGATCAGCCATTTCCATATCAATGGTGTACGTCGGCAAGATTCCGTAGAGGCCGTTGTAGGCAACGTCACTGTTGAACAGGCTGAAACCACGGATGGTGAATTGCTCGTAGCGTCCACCGGCCGGGTTGGTTGCACGTACAGAAGGGTCGCTGCCGATCAGGTCGCCGAGGGTGCGCGCCTGTTGGTTTTTCACCGTTTCGCTGGTGTAGGTGGTCATGCTGAACGGGGTTTCCATGAAATCCCTGGACCCCAACAGCCCTTGCGAGCCACGACGGGCGACCTGACCGCCGGCGAATACATCGGCATCCGCTGAACCGCTCGCACCGAGTATGGATGTCGGCGCAAGTTGCAAGGTGCTGCTTTGCGCTGCGGGCACCAGCGTATAAGCCTGATCGCCGACCGGTTGCAGCTGCAAACCGGAACCCAGCAACAACCGGCTGAAGCCCTCCTCCACACCGAACTCGCCGGACAATCCACTGCTGTTGCGGCCGCTGACCAGCGCCGGATCCACCGACAGATTGACTCCAGCGAGACCGGCGAACCGCGTCAGCGCGGCACTCAGGCTACCGGCCGGCACCTGATAACTGCGGCGGCTGCCATCGTCGGCCCAGCTCGATTGGATCAACACGGGGCTGGCACTCAGGCTCAGCAAAAGGCTCAACTGCAACAACGGACGCAAACGACCTGGAAATACTGCGGGCATTGGAAGAAGCTCTCGATTTTGTTCACTTGCCTGGAATGACCAGCGAGGCGAAAAAAAGGGACAGGCTTCAGCCAGTTTTTTCTGCGCGCGGTACCAGTGACACCCAAAATCGCGTTCGCGTGTGCACGTCGACGGGCAAACTGGCTGCCAGCAGTGCCAGCACTTGATCGGTATCGTCGAGGCGGAAACTGCCGGTGATGCGCAGCGATTCCAGCGCCGAATCCCAGCGCAGCACGCCCGAGCGGTAGCGACTCAGCTCGCGAAGGAAATCACCCAGCGGCTGGTTTTGCGCCATCAGCACACCGTCGCGCCAACCGGGCATCAACGCATCGAACGCCGTCACCGCCCCCGCGCCCGAAGCTTGCAGGCTGACTTGCTGGCCCTGCTGCAATACCAGCGCCGGGCCGTGCAGCGGCTGCAATTGCACCGAACCGCGCAGCACGCAGACCTGGCAATCGCGTGCATTGAGGCGCACCGAGATGTCGCTGTGATTGACGATCATCCGCCCATAAGGCGCGTTGACGATAAAGGCTGAATCGCCCGCCACGTTGAGCGCCATCTCGCCACGAATCAGTGTCAGCTGACGTGCAGGCAGATCGACATTCACCGCGCTGTCGGTGTTGAGTTGCAATGAAGAATCCCGGGCCAACTGCACTTTGCGCCGCTCGCCGGTGCTGGTGTGCAGGTCGGCGCGCCAGACCTCCAGCGGCAGCTCCCGACTGATCAACCACGCCGCCGGCACCAGCGCCGCTACGCCCAGGACACGCTTGAGTGCCGCGCGCCGCGCCGGATCAGGCCGATCCAGCGTGGCCATGGCCAGTGTCGGCGGCAAACCTGCAAAGCGCTGACGCAGTTGCTGGATTTTCTGCCAAGCGTTTTCGTGGCGACTGTCACTGGCGCGCCAATGCTGCAATCGGGCGTGATCTTCATCACTGGCGCCGCCGGATTCGAGCAGTGCCAGCCATTGCGCTGCGGCCCGTGCCACTTGCCGTGTTTCCTCGCTCGGGGTAACGCGCATTACAGCTCCGCCAGCAGGCAATGCTCGTAAGCCTGGGCCATGTAGCGTTTCACCGTGCGCTCGGAAACCTGCAAGCGCTCGGCGATCTCGCGGTAGCCGAGGCCCTCGAGTTGACTCCAAAGAAATGCCCGACGCACCGCACGCGGCAAGCCATCTAGCAATTCATCCAGCGCCTGCAAGGTTTCCAGCAGCAACCAGCGCTGTTCCGGCGACGGTGCGCACGCTTCCGGCAATTGCGCCAAGGCGTCGAGGTAGGCTTTTTCCAGATGGCGCCGCGTGTAGAAATTGCTCAGCAGGCGTTTGCCGACGGTGAGCAAATACGCGCGCGGCTCGCGCAACTCGGCCAGCGGCGGCGCGTTGCACAGGACGCGCAGAAAGGTGTCCTGACTGAGGTCCGCCGCATCCCACGCATTGCCCATGCGCCGGCGCAGCCAGGTTTCCAGCCAGCCGCGGTGCTCGCGATACAACTGCTGCAGGCTCTGCTCCGACGGTGACGTAGCTTCAATCATCTCAAGAGACCCTGCGCGAAGGTAGATTCAAATGAGACTGATTCTATTTAACTTCTCGAAGGACACAAAGCCTTTTTCTGCTCAGCGCTTGAGCGTTTCGCTCGGCAGCTCCTTGAACAGCGCGCGGTAACTGCTGGAAAACCGCCCCAGATGCCAGAACGACCAACGCATCGCCACTTCGGCAACGGTGGTTTCCGTGGGCCTGCGCTTGAGCAATTCACGGTGCGCACTGTTCAGCCGCCTCAGCCGTAACCAGTGGCTCGGGGTCATCCCGGTGTAGGCCTTGAAAGCCTGTTGCAACTGGCGCAGCGGCACGCCGGCGACGTGAGAAAGTTCGAGCAGATTAACCGTGTCTTCCGGCGAATCAGCCGCCCACTCCCCCACTCTTTTGATGATTTGGCGTTCGTTGTTGCGCCGCTGCAATCCGCTGCGATCAAGGCTGGTGTGAGCGTTGTCGAGGATGAACAGGCAGTCCTCAAGCAACTGTTGAGTCAGGCGATCTTTATCAAGTGGATCAGCAGCTTGCGACAACTTCGTGAGAATCGAGCTTAACCAGCCGCTGAACAAAGCGTTCTGTCCGCAGTTCAGCGGTGCCATGAACAACCCTTCGAGTTTCGCCACTTGCAAACCGTGCTCGCGGACGAAGTCCGGACCAAATACCACGGCGATTTCTCGGTAGTTCTCCGGGGTGATCCAAATATTGCGGCTCTCTTCGTTGAGCAGGTACAGCGCGTTGTCGCTGCGATCAAAGCAGAACGCCAGAGCCCCGGATGGCGCACTGAAATTCTGCTCGACCCGGGTGTTCATCTGTTCTTCGTAAACCTCGACGCCCTGCAGATCGAGATAGCGAATCTGCCCGGCGAAATGCCCCGGCGACATCTGCTGGTAATGCTGGACCCAGCCCGGTGTAGCGCGGATTTGCTCGGCCACGTCGGCGGTGTTGAACGCTTGTACCTGAAGCGGATTGCACGTTGTCATGGGGTGACCTTGCGCACTCTTTTGGTGCGCTTTGGTGCTGCTGAAAGTGGATAGATGGAATCGCAAGCCGCGCCCAAGATAGTCGCCAACGCGCCACAGGGGAAGGGGCGGAAGATGAAACCCGCCCTCCCCGGCGTCTACAAAACCAATAACGAGGTCTTTATGAACGCCCCTTTCGATCAGCTGTTCACCTGGCTGAAAGATCACAAGATTACCGAAGTCGAATGCGTGGTCAGCGACCTGACCGGCATCGCCCGCGGCAAGATTGCACCGACCAACAAGTTCCTGCATGAGCGCGGCATGCGCCTGCCGGAGAGCGTGCTGCTGCAAACGGTAACCGGGGATTTTGTCGACGACGACATCTACTACGACCTGCTCGACCCGGCCGACATCGACATGGTCTGCAAGCCGGTTTCCGACGCCGTGTACGTCATTCCGTGGGCCATCGAGCCGACCGCCATCGTCATCCACGACACCTTCGACAAGTTTGGCAATCCGATCGAACTGTCGCCGCGCAACGTGCTGAAAAAAGTTCTGCAGCTCTACACCGATAAGGGCTGGAAGCCGATTGTCGCGCCGGAAATGGAGTTCTACCTGACCCAGCGCTGTGAAGATCCGGACCTGCCGCTCAAGGCACCACTGGGTCGTTCGGGCCGTGCGGAAAGCGGGCGCCAGTCGTTCTCGATCGATGCCGCCAACGAATTCGATCCGCTGTTCGAAGACGTCTACGACTGGTGCGAACTGCAAGGCCTGGATCTCGACACGCTGATCCACGAAGACGGCCCGGCGCAGATGGAAATCAACTTCCGCCACGGCGATGCGCTGGATCTGGCTGACCAGATCACCGTGTTCAAACGCACCCTGCGCGAAGCAGCGCTCAAGCACAATGTCACTGCGACGTTCATGGCCAAACCGATCGGCGACGAGCCCGGCAGCGCCATGCACTTGCACCAGAGTGTGGTCGAGATCGCGACGGGTCAGCCGATCTTTGCCGATGCCGAGGGCAACATGAGCGAACTGTTCCGGCATCACATCGGTGGCCTGCAGAAGTACATCCCGAAAGTGCTGCCGATGTTCGCGCCGAACGTCAATTCGTTCCGCCGCTTCCTGCCGGACACCTCGGCACCGGTCAACGTCGAATGGGGCGAGGAGAACCGCACCGTCGGCCTTCGTGTGCCGACATCGGGGCCGGAATCGATGCGCGTGGAGAACCGCTTGCCCGGCGCCGACGCCAACCCGTACCTGGCGATTGCCGCAAGCCTGCTGTGCGGCTACATCGGCATGGTCGAGAAGATCGAGCCGAGCGCGGCGGTCGAAGGCCGGGCCTACGAACGGCGCAATCTACGCCTGCCCCTCACCATCGAAGAAGCCCTGACGCAGATGGAAGAGTGCCCGAAGGTCGCCGAGTACCTGGGCAGCAAATTCGTCCGCGGCTACGTCGCGGTCAAACGCGCCGAGCACGAAAACTTCAAGCGCGTGATCAGCTCGTGGGAGCGGGAGTTCCTGCTGCTCAGCGTCTGACCGCGCAGCCGTCCCTGTGGGAGCGAGCCTGCTCGCGAAGACGTCGGCACACTCACCATAGATGTCGACTGAAACACCGCTTTCGCGAGCAGGCTCGCTCCCACATGGGATTGTGCAGCGCCTGAGAATTCCAATAAATCCAAGAGGTGTCGATATGCGTCTATTGAAATCCGTACTCCCGGTCGCACTGAGCGTGCTGTTCAGTGCCGTAGCCCACGCCGAGCCCCAAGTCAGCGTCTACAACTGGACCGACTACATCGGCGAAACCACCCTCGCCGACTTCCAGAGCAAGACCGGGATCAAGGTGATCTACGACGTCTTCGACTCCAACGAAACCCTTGAAGGCAAACTCCTCGCCGGTCGGACCGGATATGACGTGGTAGTGCCGTCCAACCATTTCCTCGCTCGCCAGGTAAAGGCCGGCGCGTTCATGAAACTCGATCGTTCACAGTTACCAAACTGGAAGAACTTGGACCCGAAACTGCTTGAATTGCTTGAGAAAAATGATCCCGGCAATGCGCATTCGGTTCCCTATCTGTGGGGCACCAACGGCATCGGTTACAACGTCGACAAGGTCAAGCAAGTGCTCGGCATCGACCACATCGACTCCTGGGCCGTGCTGTTCGAACCCGAAAATCTGAAGAAGCTCAGCCAGTGCGGCGTGTCGATGATGGACTCCGCCGACGAAGTCTTCCCGGCCATCCTCAACTACATGGGCATGGACCCGCGCAGTGAAAACCCTGAAGACTACAAAAAGGCCGAAGCCAAGCTCCTGAGCATCCGCCCGTACATCACCTATTTCCATTCATCCAAATACGTGTCGGACCTGGCCAATGGTGACATCTGCGTCGCGTTCGGTTACTCCGGCGATGTGTTCCAGGCAGCCAACCGCGCCAAGGAAGCCAAGAACGGTGTGAATATCGCTTACGCCATCCCCAAGGAAGGCGCCAACCTGTGGTTCGATCTGCTGGCGATCCCAGCCGATGCGAGCAACGCCAAAGAGGCGCACGCCTTCATCAACTACCTGCTCGATCCGCAGGTGATCGCCAAGGTCAGCGCCACCGTCGGCTACGCCAATCCGAATCCGGCGGCCAAGCCGTTCATGGATGAGGCACTGGTCAACAACCCTGAGGTTTACCCGCCGCAGTCGGTGCTCGACAAACTCTACATTTCCTCGACCCCGCCCCAGGCGATCATGCGTCTGATGACCCGGTCGTGGAGCAAAGTGAAGTCGAACAAATGAATCAGCACAGCGCACAACACACCGGCTCTTATTACGCCGCTTCTGCGCGGGCGAGCACGCCCTACCCTGCGCTGGATGGTGATTTGCTTGCTGATGTCTGCGTAATCGGTGGCGGCTTCACTGGCGTCAATACCGCGATTGAGCTGGCGCAGCGCGGTCTGTCGGTGGTGTTGCTTGAGGCGCGACGTATCGGCTGGGGCGCCAGCGGGCGCAATGGCGGTCAGCTGATTCGCGGTATCGGCCATGAAGTCGAGGGGTTCGCTCGCTACCTTGGCCAGGACGGCGTGCGCTATCTGCAGCGCGCCGGCATCGATTCGGTGGAGCTGGTGCGCCAGCGCATCACTGACAACGCCATCGCCTGTGATCTGCGCTGGGGCTTTTGCGAACTGGCCAACACCGCCGCGCAATTCGCCGCGTTCAAGCAGGAACAGGACAGCCTCGCCGAACTCGACTATGCCCACGCAACGAGGCTGGTCGGGCCGGAACAGATCCGGCAGCAAGTGGTCGACGCTGGTGTGTACGCCGGCGGATTGATCGACATGGGTTCGGGGCACTTGCATCCGCTGGATCTGGTGCAAGGTGAGGCGCGTCTCGCGGCATCGCTGGGCGTGCGGATCTTTGAGCAGAGTCCGGTGCTGGAAATCCTCCATGGCCCGACTGTCGAGGTGCGTTGCGCCACAGGTTCAGTACGCGCCGGCAGCCTGGTGCTCGGCTGCAACGCGCATCTGGATGACCTCGAGCCGAAACTCAGCGGCAAAGTGCTGCCCGCCGGCAGTTACATCATCGCCACCGAGCCGCTGGACGAAAGCCGCGCCGCGCAGTTGATTCCACAGAACCTGGCGTTGTGCGATCAAAAAGTCGGGCTGGACTATTACCGACTCTCGGCTGATCGACGGTTGCTGTTTGGCGGCGCTTGTCATTATTCCGGGCGCGATCCGGCGGACATCGCCGCCTATATGCGCCCGAAAATGCTCAAGGTGTTCCCGCAACTGGCCGATGTGCGAATCGACTACCAATGGGGCGGCAAGATCGGCATTACCGCCAATCGCTTCCCCCAGGTTGGCCGACTCAAACAGCACCCGAACGTGTTTTACGCGCAGGGTTATTCCGGTCATGGCCTCAACGTCACGCACTGGTGTGCGAAGTTGTTGGGCGAAGCCATTCATGCCGGGCACAGTCAGGGCATGGACGTGTTCAGCGGCGTGCCGCACATGACCTTCCCTGGCGGGCCGGCCTTGCGTTCGCCGCTGCTGGCGCTGGGCATGTTCTGGTATCGCCTGCGCGAAATGCTCGGCTGAGCCCGCCACGACTCTGGCCCCTATAGGAGCTGCCGAAGGCTGCGATCTTGTGACGCAGAGCGTCCCGGGCTGCATTCCCACGCAGAGCATGGGAACGATCAGGTCGCAACCTTCGCCAGCTCCTTGCACCGCAATCGCGTCCCACGCCAGCTATACACATTTGCTCTATCGCCAAGCACTTCTATATTGATGAAGTGCTTTTGCGTTCCCGACGCTCAGGGCCCGATTAATTGAGGAGGACATGGATGAAGTCGTCAGCCAGCGATGAGCCGCGAGCACCCGGTCAGGCGCCGATCAAAACCCGCCGTTTCGCTATTTCACTGGTATGGATCGTGCCGATTGTGGCGGTGCTGGTCGGGATTTCGCTGGTGATTCACAACATCCTTCAGGAAGGCCCGGTCATCACCGTTACCTTCAAGACCGGCGATGGCCTGACCGCTAACAAGACCGAAGTCAGATACCGCAACGTGGTCATCGGCCATGTCTCCGACGTCGAACTGGCCAACGACCATAGACACGTCAACGCCACGATCAAACTGGCCAAGCAAGCCGAAGCCTTCACCCGCGAGGATTCGCAATTCTGGGTGGTGCGTCCACGCATCGGCGCCGGCGGGGTATCGGGCATCGATACGCTGCTGTCGGGGGATTACATCGGCGCCGACATTGGCCAGGCCAATACCCGCTCAAAAAACTTCAAAGGTCTGGAGAACCCGCCGCCGATCACCTACGGCGAACCGGGCAAACGCTTTACGCTGCACACCGCAGACCTTGGCTCGCTGGACATCGGCTCCCCCGTTTATTACCGCAAGATTCCGGTTGGCCAGGTCGTGTCCTACGCGCTGGACCCGGACGGCAAAGGCGTCAACATCGAAGTCTTCGTGCATTCGCCCAACGATGCCTACGTTACCGAAAACACCCGCTTCTGGAACGCCAGTGGCATCGACATCAATGTCGGCGCCAACGGCTTTGCGGTGAAAACCGAATCGCTGTCGACCCTGCTGGTCGGCGGCATCGCTTTCCGCGCCCCGGACTACAGCCCCGACGATAAGCCGGCCAGCGACGACAAGAGTTTCGAGCTGTTTGCCAACCAGACCGCCGCCCTCGCCCCGCCCGACGGCAAGGCGCAATACCTGGCGCTGCGGTTTGATCAGGCGTTGCGCGGCCTCAAGGTGGATGCGCCCGTAGAGTTTCTCGGTATCGAAATCGGCCGGGTGGTGGCGGTCAATCTCGACTTCGACGAGGTCAAGCGCACCTTTCCGGTGAATGTCGGCATTGTCATTTATCCGCAGCGACTCGGCCGTGCCCACGCGAAGATTCTCAAGACCTACCATGGCGACGAAAACGACGAGGCCACCGGCGCGCGCCTGATCGGCACGTTCATTGAAAATGGCCTGCGCGCCCAGGCCCGCAATGGCAACCTGCTCACCGGTCAGTTGTATATCTCGCTGGATTTCTACCCCAAAGCGCCGAAAGTCGCGTTCGACCCCAAGGCACGGCCGGTCACCATTCCGACCATTCCCGGCAGCCTCGAACAATTGCAGGAAAAACTCGAGGCGATGGTCAACAAGATCAACGCATTGCCGGTTGAACGCATCGCCAGCAACCTCGACGGCAATCTGGTCGAGCTGCGCAAGGGCCTGAAGCAGTTCAACGCCAGGACTCTGCCGGGTGTACAGAGCACCCTCGCCGATGTCAGCAAGACCTTGCAGTCGGCCAATTCGACCCTCGCCGAGGACTCACCGCAACGTGAGCAACTCACCGAGACCCTAGACGAACTCGGGCGCATGTCGCGCTCGTTGCGAGAGCTGTCGGATTACCTCGGTCGCCACCCTGAGTCGCTGATTCGCGGGCGTCCCGACAACGCCGCGCCGCTGGACCTCAAAGGACCGCCACGCAATTGAGCACAGGAGCTGCATCCATGGCTTTACCGTTGAAGATCACCGTGCTCGCTGCCTTCGTGCTGCTGACTGCGTGCCGTAGCGACCCGATCAGCTTTCACACACTGACCCCGGCGCAACCGGGTGCCAGCCGCAACGGTGCCGACATCGCCATTGAAAGCATCAGCGTGCCGCCACAGGTCGATCGCGCGCAGATTGTGATTCGCCAGGGCAATAGTGGCGTGGCGATTCTGGAAACCGATTGGTGGAGCGCCACTCTTGCCGATGAGTTGCGCGGCGCGCTGGTCGATCAATTGAGCAGTGGCGTCGGCCAGCAGCGCGCCTCCGTGCGTATCGACGTGCAGCGCTTCGATTCGATTCCCGGCCAGTACGCCTTGATAGACGTGAAATGGCGAGTGCGTCCGCTGGGTGCTGAAGACGCGGCGCTACTGACCTGTCGCTCGGTGTTGCAGACGCCTTCAGGGCCAAGCATCGAAGAACTGGTGACTGCGCAACAGAACAACGTCAAACGTCTTGCTGCACAAATCACTCAGGCTGCGACGGCCGCGCGCAATTGCCCTTCATCGGGCTAATCGCGTCACAAATCGAAGCGATCCACTGCCCGCCGGCGCTCGTTGTCATCGCGCACATCGTAGTTGGCGGTCGTCTGGATATTGCTGTGATGCGCGAGTTTCTGCGCGATCGACAGGTCGTGCTCTTCGATCACCCGGGTGATGAATGAACGCCGAAAATCGTGGGGCATGATTTTCACCCCGACCTGCGTACCGCGCTGGCGGGCGATGTAGTAAATCGCGTGTTTGGTGATGCGCTCGCGGGTGATGTGGCTGCCCCGGCGAATGCGATTGAACAAAAAAGCATCGTCGCTCTCGCCTTCCTTGAGCTGTGAACGACGCAGTTCCAGCCAGGCATCGAGCTTGGCAAAGGCCCAGGCCGGCGCGTACTTGATCAGCTGTTTGTTGCCCTTGCCGGTGACGGTCAGGCTGCGCTCTTTGAAGTCGACCTGACTCAGATCCAGATCCACCGATTCCGACTTGCGCATGCCGGTGCCGTACAGCAGCGCTATCACCGCCGCATCACGCAAGCCCTGCGGGCGCGGGTCGGCAGCGCAGACTTCCATCAGTTCGTGAATCAGCGTGCGCTTGAGGTTGCGCCCTTGGGACAGCCGCGTGCCGGCTATGCCCTTGACCGAACGCATCTTCAACAGGTGATCCTGGCTGATCAGGCTCATGCGCCACGCCTCGTTCATCACCCCGCGCACGGCGTTCACGTAAAGCGACGAGGTGTTCGGTGCATAACCGTCGGCACGCAAAGCGGCGACCAGCGCCACCACGTCCTCCGGTTGCAGACCGTGCCACGGGATCTCTTCGATATCGACGTCCTCGAAACCGAGGCGGTCAGCGGCATCTTGCAGCACATAGCGCATGGTCAACTGGCTGGAAGGTGCCAGTCGTGCCAGGTAAACGGTCAGCGGATTGCTGGTGGACGGTGCAGGTTGGGTACTCGACAAATCACTCAAACGAAACGGCCTTGAAATAAAAAACGATTCAACAAAAACAATAAATGCATGAAATGAAACGCAAAAAAACGGCGTGACTCAATGACAGGGGTTGCCGCGAAAGGCCGACAACCTGCCGTTCGAGGCCGTAAAAGTCAATCGGGCATTCCCCGAACGGTCTGTTTGCTGCTTTATCAGCACGGTAGGCGAACTGAAACATCGCGCTCTTATGTTCGATGCAGGGACTGCGAACAGGAGTGCGGCATGAAGATCACGGTATTTGGCAGTGGTTATGTCGGTCTGGTGCAAGCGGCGGTGCTGGCCGAGGTCGGTCACGACGTTGTGTGCATGGATGTCGACGCGCAGAAAATCGAGCAGTTACGCCAGGGCCACGTCAGTATTTTCGAGCCGGGGCTGGCCAGTCTGGTGCGCGAGGGCCTGGATTCGCAGCGCCTGCAATTCACCACTGATGAGCGGCTTGCGGTGTTGCATGGGCGGGTGGCGTTCATTGCGGTGGGCACGCCGTCACGCGAGGACGGTTCGGCGGACCTGCGCTACGTGCTGTCGGTCGGCGACGCGATTGCCCGGCATCGCCAACAGCCGTTGATCGTCGTGGAAAAGTCCACGGTGCCGGTGGGCACGGGTGACGCTTTGCGCAGCCACATCGAAAAGGCCCTGATCAAGATTGGCCGCCTGCTGCAGTTTGATATCGTCTCCAACCCGGAATTTCTCAAGGAAGGTTCAGCGGTTGCTGATTGCCGGCGGCCGGATCGTATCGTCATCGGTTGCGAAGGCGCGGAAGTGCGCGATGTGATGCGCGATCTGTACGCGCCATTCAACCGCAACCATGACCGCATCCTGTTCATGGACCTGCGCAGCGCCGAGCTGACCAAATACGCCGCCAACTGCATGCTGGCGACCAAGATCAGTTTCATCAACCAGATCGCCGAACTCGCCGAGCACCTCGGCGCGGACATCGAATCAGTGCGCCAGGGCATCGGTGCCGATACGCGGATTGGCTATCACTTTATCTACCCGGGTTGCGGCTACGGCGGTTCGTGTTTTCCCAAAGACATGCGAGCGTTGATTCACAGTGCCGAACAGGCGCATTGCTCCAGTGATCTACTGCAAGCGGTAGAAGCGATCAACCAGCGCCAGAAACACAAACTGTTTGAACGCATCAACGCCTTCTACCGGGGAGATTTGCGCGGCAGGACCTTTGCCTTGTGGGGCCTGGCGTTCAAGCCCAACACCGACGACATGCGCGACGCGCCGAGCCGGGTTCTGCTCGAAGATTTATGGGCTGCCGGGGCCAGCGTGCGCGCGTTTGATCCGGAGGCCATGGTGGAAACCCAGAATCTCTATCCAAACGAATCAAAACTGATGCTGATGGGCACGCCGGAATCGGTACTGGGCGGCGCCGATGCGCTGATCATCTGCACCGAATGGCAACAGTTCAAGGCCCCGGATTTCGAGCTGATCAAACAGCGCCTCAACAGCCCGGTCATCTTCGACGGCCGTAACCTGTACGACGCCGGACGCCTGGCGCGCAATGGTTTCCAGTATTTCCCGATGGGGCGCGGTGAATCGTGCAAGTTGCCGATCACCTTGCGGCACAGGCCGGCGGCTTCGGATGTGGCTTGAACTGGCCCTGTGGGAGTCATTGCAAATTATGAGCTACACCGACCCTGTGGGAGCGAGCCTGCTCGCGAATACGGTATGTCAGCGACATCGCAGGTGACTGATCCGTCGCCTTCGCGAGCAGGCTCGCTCCCACAGGGAAATCATGTGCTCCGAGGGACGCTGGTGTATCAGCTTGACCGGTGGCAGCTGCCCAGAGAGGATGGCGTTCGCTCAGGCTTCCCGAATAAGGACATTCCCCTTCCGTGGCCATCTATTCGCCGTTCATTCGCCGGTTGATGATCAGCTCACTGACCGTGGTCATCAGCCGCGCCCTGGTCAGTCCGTTGCTGACGCTCTTCCTCAGCAACAAGCTTGGCCTCAATCCGCAGGATGTCGGCTTGCTGCTCGGCATCGCCGTGTTCAGCGCCACGCTGCTGTCGCTGTACGGTGGCTACATCATCGACAAGCTGGACAAGCGCCAGCTGCTGATTGTGGCCATGCTCTCCAGCGGTATCGGCCTGATCCTGCTGACCTTCGCGCAGAACCTGTATCTGGTCACCCTGGTGCTGATCATCAGCGAAACCGCGTCGGCGCTGTTCCTGATCGGCTCCAAGGCGATCCTCAGTGAAAACCTGCCGGTGGGCCAGCGGGTCAAGGCGTTTTCCCTCAATTACACGCTGACCAATATCGGCTACGCCGTCGGACCGATGATTGGCGTGGTGATTGCCGGGGTGCAGCCGTCCGCGCCGTTCATCGTTGCCGGTGCGATCGCCATTGGCAGTATTTTTCTGCTGCTCGGCGCGACCCGGGATGCCAGTCCGATAACTTCCGGCAGTGCGCCGCAAAGTTTCCTCAACACGCTGATGATCCTGAAAAACGACAGAACGATGGTGCTGTTCACCCTTGGCTGCCTGCTCAGCACGTTGGTGCACGGACGCTTCACCCTGTACCTGTCGCAATACCTGCTGGTCACCCACACCCAGCAACAGACCCTGGACACCATGGCCGCCCTGCTCGCCTGCAACGCAATCACAGTAATCCTGCTGCAATACCAGGTCGGTCGCTGGCTCAGCCGCGAACACCTGCGTCACTGGATTGCTGGCGGCACTGCGCTGTTCATCGTCGGGTTGATTGGCTTCAGCGTGGCGGACAGCCTGCTCGGCTGGTGCGTGGCGATGTTCATCTTCACCTTGGGCGAAATGATCATTTACCCGGCAGACTTCCTCTTCGTGGATGCCCTCGCCCCGGAGGCACTGCGCGGCAGCTACTACGGCGCGCAGAACCTGGCGGCACTCGGCGGTGGGGCGAGCCCGGTGCTGTGCGGGTTTCTGCTGATGCATACACCGGCGCCGAGCATGTTCTACGCCCTGAGCGGCTTGGCGGCGCTGGGCGGTTATCTATGCTTCGTCAGCGCGCGGCGCACCCGTTCAATGCAAAAATAGTGCACTAAAACTGCATTTATATGAATTTGTCAGCATCGAGTTTGATCGGCAAACTACGCGCGTTCCTCCCCCAATGTTGGAACGCTTCGAGGGCTTTCCGGATATGCCGGACAAGTCCTTTTTTTTGCCCCGGATTTTTGTAAAGGATCAGTTCTACATGCTTGCTCGCTGGTTGCCCGCTGCCATCAATACCCGCCCCACTGAATGGAGCCGTGCCGCGATCGGCATGGCCTTGGGCACGTTGTTCAGCGTGTGGATGTGCGCGCAGGTGTTCGGCCATGACGTTGCCTTTCACCTGGTCGGCCCGCTCGGCGCTTCGGCGGTGCTGCTGTTCGCCGTGTCCTCCGGCGCCCTCGCCCAGCCATGGTCGATTCTCGGCGGCTACCTGTGTGCTGGCGTGGTCGCCTTGCTGGTCGCCCATGTGCTTGGCCGTACGCTGGGCAGCGCCTGCCTCGCCGCCGGCATGGCGGTGATTCTGATGTGCTGGCTGCGTTGCCTGCACCCACCGGCCGGCGCATTGGCGTTGACACTGGTGCTCGCCGACCCTGCAACCATCGCCATGGACTGGAAAGCCATGGAGCCGGTGATGCTCGGCGCCCTGTGCATGCTCGTCAGCGCGCTGGCCTATAACAACCTGACCCGCATCCGCTATCCGAAACGCGCTGCCGACCCGGCACCGCCAGTGGTCCCGGTCGACCGCCAGGCGATCACCGCCGAAGACCTCAAGCTTGCGCTGGCCGACATGGAAGCCTTCATCGACGTCACCCCCGAAGACCTCGAACGCCTGATCCACGCCAGCGAACTGCACGCCAAGCGCCGCAGCATCAGCGAAACCTTCCGATAACCACGCAATTTCGAGGCATGTAAAAACGCAGATTCCCCCTGCACATATCCCCGTTGTACACGACAAATTTGCACTGTTACGATCCGCTAACGCCCGCGCGCGGGCTTTTCGAATAAAGACAATAAAAAGCAGGGAGTTACAGATGACAGCTCAGGCTTCATCCCGGCGGACCCCGTCCATGGATGCCATGCAAAACGACGTGCTGGCCGAGGTGCGCAACCATATCGGCCACCTGACCCTCAACCGCCCTGCGGGCCTCAATGCAATCACCCTGGACATGGTGCGTCTGCTGCAACAGCAGCTCGATGCCTGGGCGTCTGACGCCGATGTGCACGCCGTGGTATTGCGCGGTGCCGGCGAAAAGGCTTTCTGCGCCGGCGGTGATATTCGTTCGCTGTACGACAGCTACAAGAGCGGCGACACGCTGCACGAAGATTTCTTCGTCGAGGAATACGCCCTCGACCTGACGATTCATCACTACCGCAAACCGGTGCTGGCCCTGATGGACGGTTTCGTCCTCGGCGGTGGCATGGGCCTGGTACAAGGCGCCGATCTGCGCGTGGTCACCGAGAAGAGCCGACTGGCGATGCCGGAAGTGGCCATCGGTTATTTCCCCGACGTCGGCGGCAGTTATTTCCTGCCACGCATTCCCGGTGAGCTGGGAATTTATCTGGGTGTCAGCGGCGTGCAGATTCGCGCGGCCGATGCGCTGTACTGCGGCCTCGCCGACTGGTATCTGGACAGCAGCAAACTGGCCCTGCTCGACGAAAAACTCGATCAGATGGAGTGGCAGGACACGCCGCTCAAGTCGCTGCAGAACCTGCTGGCCAAGCACGCCGTACAAACCCTGCCCGATGCGCCCCTCCAAGCATTGCGCCCGGCCATCGACCACTTCTTCGCCCTGCCCGACGTGCCGAGCATGATCGAGCAATTGCGCGCCGTCACCGTCGCCGACAGCCACGAATGGGCGGTCACCACGGCGGATCTGCTGGAAACCCGCTCGCCGCTGGCCATGGCCGTGACCCTGGACATGCTCCGTCGCGGCAGGCACCTGAGTCTGGAGAATTGCTTTGCGCTGGAGCTGCATCTGGACCGCCAGTGGTTTGCCCGTGGCGACCTGATCGAAGGCGTGCGCGCCCTGCTGATCGACAAGGACAAGTCACCGCGCTGGAACCCGCCGACCGTTGCTGAGCTGGACGCTGCGCAGGTTGCGAGCTTCTTCCATGGTTTTGATGAGAGCGGGAGCTGAGTCATGCACGATCTCGAACTGACTGAAGAACAAGTGATGATCCGCGACATGGCCCGGGATTTTGCCCGTGGCGAAATCGCGCCCCACGCCCAGGCCTGGGAAAAGGCTGGCTGGATCGACGACGCCCTGGTGGCGAAGATGGGCGAGCTGGGCCTGCTCGGCATGGTCGTGCCCGAGGAATGGGGTGGCACCTACGTCGATTACGTCGCCTATGCCCTGGCGGTTGAGGAAATCTCTGCCGGTGACGGCGCGACCGGCGCGTTCATGAGCATCCACAACTCGGTAGGCTGCGGGCCGGTGCTCAACTACGGCAGCGCCGAACAGAAACAGACCTGGCTGGCTGATCTGGCCAGTGGGCAGACCATCGGTTGTTTCTGCCTGACCGAACCCCAGGCCGGCTCCGAAGCACACAACCTGCGCACCCGCGCCGAACTGCGCGACGGCCAATGGGTGATCAACGGTGCCAAGCAATTCGTCAGCAATGGCAAACGGGCGAAACTGGCGATCGTCTTCGCGGTAACCGATCCGGATCTCGGCAAAAAAGGCCTGTCAGCGTTTCTGGTGCCCACCGACACACCGGGTTTCATCGTCGATCGCACCGAACACAAAATGGGCATCCGCGCCTCCGACACCTGCGCGGTGACGCTGAACAACTGCAGCATCCCCGAGGCCAATCTGCTCGGCGAACGCGGCAAGGGCCTGGCGATTGCCCTGTCCAACCTTGAAGGCGGACGCATCGGCATCGCCGCGCAGGCATTGGGTATCGCCCGGGCAGCGTTTGAAGCGGCGTTGGCCTACTCGAAAGACCGGGTGCAATTCGACAAGCCGATCATTGAGCACCAGAGCATCGCCAATCTGCTGGCTGACATGCACATGCAGATCAACGCCGCACGGTTGCTGATCCTCCATGCAGCGCGGCTGCGCACGGCGGGTAAACCATGCTTGTCCGAGGCCTCACAGGCCAAGCTGTTCGCGTCGGAAATGGCCGAGAAAGTGTGTTCGTCGGCGATCCAGATCCATGGCGGCTATGGCTATCTGGAGGATTACCCAGTCGAGAAGTACTACCGCGATGCGCGGATTACCCAGATCTATGAAGGGTCGAGCGAGATACAGCGGATGGTGATTGCGCGGGATTTGAAGAACTACCAGTTGTAATGGCGTTGGCCCTTCACCTCACCCCAGCCCTCTCCCCAGGGAGAGGGAGCCGACCGAGTCGGTTACGGATTCAGCGGCAACCTTTCAGGTCGGCGTAATTTGCCCATATCACGCGGTCAGTCCCCTCTCCTTGGGGAGAGGGCTAGGGTGAGGGGCTTTTGAAGGTCACACACTATTTGCCTTGGAATGCAGCCTCACGCTTGGCAATAAACGCCGCCATCCCTTCCTTCTGATCCTGCGTCGCAAACGCGGCATGGAACACCCGTCGCTCAAAGCGCACGCCTTCGCTCAGATTGACCTCGAACGCGCGGTTGACGCTCTCCTTGATCATCATCGCAATCGGCAGCGACTTGCCGGCGATCACTGCCGCGACTTTCAGCGCTTCATCAAGCAGCTCATCGCTCGGCACGATGCGCGCGACGATGCCGCAACGCTCGGCCTCCACGGCGTCGATCATGCGCCCGCTCAGGCACATTTCCATGGCTTTGGCTTTGCCCACGGCGCGGGTCAGGCGCTGGGTGCCGCCCATGCCCGGCAGCACGCCGAGGTTGATTTCCGGCTGGCCGAATCTGGCGTTGTCGCCGGCCAGGATGAAGTCGCACATCAGCGCCAGTTCACAACCTCCGCCAAGGGCAAAACCATTGACCGCCGCAATGATCGGCTTGCGCCGGTTGGCCACTCGATCGCTGTCGCTGAACAGATCGTCCATGTATATCTGCGGATAGGTCAGCTCAGCCATTTCCTTGATGTCCGCGCCGGCGGCAAAAGCTTTTTTCGAACCGGTGAGGACGATGCAGCCAATGTGCGCATCGGCTTCCAGCGTATCGAGGGCGTGGTTCACTTCGCTGACCAGTTGCGCGTTCAGCGCGTTCAGCGCCTGTGGCCGGTTGAGGGTGATCAGGCCGACGCGGTCGCGAGTTTCCAGCAGAATCGTTTCGTAAGTCATGAATAAAATTCCTTGTCAGAGATTGCGCGAAATGACCATGCGCTGAATGTCGCTGGTGCCTTCGTAGATCTGGCAGACGCGCACGTCGCGGTAGATGCGTTCCAGCGGGAAGTCGTTGAGGTAACCGTAACCGCCGAGGGTTTGCAAGGCCATGGAACAGACCTTCTCGGCCATTTCCGAGGCGAACAGCTTGGCCATCGACGCCTCGACCAGCGCCGGTTGGCCGCTGTCACGCAAGGCTGCGGCGTAATGCACCATTTGCCGGGCGACGGCAATTTGCGTGGCCATGTCCGCCAGGCGGAACGCCACGGCCTGATGCTCGATGATCGGCTTGCCGAAGGTGTCTCGCTCGCGGGCGTAATCACGGGCGGCTTCGAATGCGGCGCGGGCCATGCCGACGGCTTGTGAGGCGATACCGACGCGGCCGCCTTCAAGGTTGGCCAAGGCAATCTTGTAGCCCTCGCCCTCCTCGCCAAGGCGGTTGGCCACCGGCACTTTCACATCTTCGAAGAGGATCTGGCAGGTGTCGGAGGCGTGCTGGCCGAGTTTGTCTTCGACTCGCGCGACTTTGTAGCCGGGCGAGTCGGTCGGCACGATAAACGCGCTGATCCCGCGTTTGCCGGCGCTCGGGTCAGTCACGGCAAACACGATCACGATGCCGGCGTTCTGCCCGGAGGTGATGAACTGTTTGCAGCCGTTGAGCACGTAGTGATCGCCTTCCAGTCGTGCGCGGGTTTTCAGGCTGCTGGCATCGGAACCGGCCTGCGGTTCGGTCAGCGCGAACGCACCGAGCATGGCGCCGCTGGCCAACGGTTTGAGGAAGCGTTCACGCTGGTCGTCATTGCCGAACTTGAGAATCGGCACGCAGCCGACCGAGTTGTGCACGCTCATGATCGTCGAACAGGCACCGTCGCCGGCGGCGATTTCTTCCAGGGCCATGGCGTACGCGAGGTAGCCGGTGTCACAGCCGCCCCACTGCTCCGGCACGAGCATGCCGAAAAAGCCCAGCTCGGCCATCTCGGCGATGGCTTCCTTGGGGAAACGGTGTTCGCGATCCCACTCGGCGGCGAACGGCTTGAGCCGCTCCTCGGCAAACTGCCGGGCCATGTCGCGGATCTGGGTTTGGTCTTCGTTGGGGATCATGGTGATTCCTTCAAATCTGAGTACGACATAGAACCCTGTGGGAGCGAGCCTGCTCGCGAAAGCGGTGTCTCAGTCACGCATGTGCCGGCTGAAACGACGTCTTCGCGAGCAGGCTCGCTCCCACAGTTGATCGGCGATGCCTTCAGTAAACGCATTCCACAGCCATGGCCGTGGCTTCGCCGCCGCCAATGCAGATCGCTGCAATGCCGCGCTTGAGCTGTTTCTGCCGCAGTGCCGCCAGCAACGTCACCAGAATCCGCGCCCCCGACGCACCGATCGGATGGCCCAGCGCGCAGGCGCCGCCGTGCACGTTGAGCTTGTCGTGGGGAATCTCCAGGTGCGTCATCGCCGCCATGCCGACCACGGCAAACGCTTCGTTCACTTCAAACAGATCCACTTGATCCAGCGCCCAACCGGTCTTCTTCACCAGTTTCTTGATCGCGCCAATCGGTGCGGTGGGAAACAAGCCAGGCGTATCAGCGAACGCAGCGTGGCCATGAATCACCGCCAGCGGCTTGAGGCCCAGTTGCTGCGCGTGGGACTGGCGCATCAGCACCAGCGCGGCCGCGCCGTCGGAGATCGAGCTGGAGTTGGCTGCGGTGACCGTGCCGCCCTCGCGGAACGCCGGTTTCAGCGAGGCAACCTTGTCGAGTTTGGCTTTTGGCGGCTGCTCATCGTTGCTGATCACTACCTGCTCTTTGCCGACGGTCACCGTCAGCGGGACGATTTCGTCCTTGAAGCTGCCGTCCTTGATCGCCTGTTGCGCGCGGGTGGTCGAGGTAATGGCGAAAGCGTCCTGCGCCTCGCGGCTGAAGCCGTTGGCCTCGGCGCAATCCTCAGCGAAGGTGCCCATCAGGCGGCCCTTGTCGTAGGCGTCTTCGAGGCCGTCGAGGAACATCGAATCGAGCACGCGGCCATGGCCCATGCGATAGCCGGCGCGGGCTCGGTCGAGCAGGTAAGGCGAGTTGGACATGCTTTCCATGCCGCCGGCGATCACCACGTCGGCACTGCCGGCAAGCAGCATGTCGTGAGCCATGATGGTGGTCTGCATGCCCGAGCCGCACATCTTGTTCACCGTGGTGCAGCGCGTCGATTTATCCAGCCCGGCGCCCAGTGCGGCCTGACGTGCCGGCGCCTGGCCGAGGCCGGCAGGCAGTACGCAGCCGAACAGAACTTCATCAACCGCATCACTGGCGACACCGGCGCGTTCGACCGCAGCCTTGATCGCCGCCGCGCCGAGTTGCGGTGCGCTGAGGCTTTTCAGTTCACCTTGAAAACCGCCCATCGGTGTGCGGACGGCGCTGACGATAACAATCGGATCGTTGGCAATAGTCATGACTAATCCTCCTTACTTGGCGGCCATGCGCAAGGCGCCGTCGAGACGGATCACCTCGCCGTTGAGCATGCTGTTTTCGATGATGTGGCGCACCAGCGCGGCGTATTCGGCAGGCTTGCCCAGACGCGGCGGGAATGGCACACCAGCGGCCAGCGAGTCGCGCACTTCCGGGGTCATGCCAGCCATCATCGGCGTTTCGAAAATGCCCGGTGCGATGGTCATCACGCGGATGCCGAAGCGCGCCAGTTCGCGGGCGGCCGGCAGGGTCAGGCTGGCGATCGCGCCTTTGGATGCCGAGTACGCGGCCTGGCCAATCTGGCCGTCGAACGCTGCGACCGAGGCGGTGTTGATGATCACTCCACGCTCGCCGTCAGCATTGGCTTCGCTCTCGGCGATCGCCGCCGCAGCCAGGCGCAGCATGTTGAAACTGCCGATCAGGTTGACGTTGATCACTTGCGCAAAGCTGCTGAGCGCGTGAGGGCCATTCTTGCCGAGGATCTTCTCGCCACGCACGATGCCCGCGCAGTTGATCAGGCCGTTGAGGCTGCCAAATGCGGCAACGGTCGCCTGCACAGCGGCTTCGGCGGCGGCTTCATTGCTGATGTCGGCAACCACGCTTTGCGCACCCAGGCGCTGAGCCTGAGCGGCGACGGCTTCGGCGTTCATGTCGACCAGCATGACTTTGGCGCCGGCACTGACCAGCAATTCAGCGCTGGCGGCACCAAGGCCGGAGGCGCCGCCGGTGACGATAAAAACCTTGTTCTCGATCTGCATGACGGTGTTTCCTTGGATTCAAGCTGAAACGTTGTGCGCCGCAGCCTCTTGAGCCTTGGCGATTTCCTGGTTGCGCAAGATAAAGCGCTGCAATTTGCCACTCGGGGTTTTGGGCAATTCGCTGACAAACTCGATTTCACGTGGGTACGAATGCGCGGCCAGACGCTTGCGCACGTGTTGGCGCAGTTCTTCGGCCAGCTCCGGCGCGGCGCGGTACTGCGCGCTCAGCACGACGAAGGCTTTGACCAGTTCGGTGCGTTCCGGGTCGGGCTTGCCGACGACCGCCGCTTCGACCACGGCCGGGTGTTCGATCAGGGCACTTTCCACGTCGAACGGGCCGACGCGGTAGCCCGAAGTGGTGATCACATCATCACTGCGGCCGACGAAGCTTATGCTGCCGTCCGGGTTCCACTCCACGGTGTCGCCGCTCAGGTAGTAGTTGCCGACGAAGGCCTTGGTCGGCGCGCCTTCGTAGCCGCCGAACCAGCACATCGGTGACTGCGGGCGGTCGATGGCGAGAATGCCCGGCTGACCGACGCCGAGTTCGTTGTATTGCTCATCGAGCACGACGATGCGATGGCCCGGCGAAGCGAAACCAGCGGCGCCGACATGCACCGGGTGCTCAAGGCCGTGGTGGTTGCACAGCACCATGCCCAGTTCGGTCTGGCCGTAATGGTCGTGAATGACCACGCCGAGGTTATCGGCGAACCAGCGGATCACTTCCGGGTTCAGCGGCTCACCGGCGCTGCTGACGATGCGCAGTTTGCCCTTGATCGATCTGGCGAACTCCTCGCCACCGGCAATCAGCAAACGATAGGCAGTGGGCGAGCCGGTGAGATTGGTAATGCCGTATTTGTTGATCACCCGGCAGGTGCTTTCGAGGGTGAACGGGCCATCGTAGAAGGTAATCGGGTGGCCCAGCGCCAACGGCCCGGTCACGCCGAAATAAATGCCATAGGCCCAGCCCGGATCGGCGACATTCCAGAACGCGTCTTCAGGACGCAGGTCCACCGCATCACGGGTGTAGCTCTGAAAGGCGACGATGGCTTTGAGCGGCACTGACAGCGCTTTCGCCGGCCCCGTGGTACCCGAGGTGAACATCAGCAGGAACGGGTCTTCGCCGGTCAGTAACACCGGTTCGCAAACATTGGAATAGTTGGCCAGCTCAGCCCAGAAACTGAAATCACCACGTACGATGCCCTGACCTTTGGCTCCACCAACGGTGACGATGGTCGGGCATGCGCTGACTTCACTGAGCTTGGGCCGATTGACCGCGTCGGTGACGACGACTTTCGCCCCGGAACTGTTCAGGCGATGTTCAAGAGCTTTCGGCCCGAATGCGGTAAACAGCGGCTGATACACCGCGCCGATGCGCCAGGTGGCGAGCACGGTGATGAGTAATTCGACGTTGCGCGGCAGCAGGCCGGCGACCTTGTCGCCCTTCTGCACGCCCTGGGCGAGGAGGAAATTGGCGAAACGCGCGGCTTTGTCTTGCAGATCAGTGAAGGTGTAAGTCGCACTTGAGCCGTCGCGACCTTCCCAGAACAACGCAATACGCCCGGGCAAGGCATGGCGGTCGCAACATTCGACGCAGGCGTTGAGCGCAGCGAGCGTGCCGCTGAGCGATGCATCGACGGTGTGCTGATAGTTGAACTGTTCGGTGGCAGACAAGTAATCGCGCATTGCCAGAATCCCTCGGTGTTTTTATTAGGCTGGGAACCGTAAACAACACAGGGATAGTCGCGCCGCGCGGGGCTCGGGGCAATGGTCAAAGTTATCAAAGTGGCTGACTGGTTTGGCCAAGCCTTTTAAGGGAATGGTCACGCGGCCCTGGGTGGGAGCGAGCCTGCTCGCGAAGGCGTCGGGTCAGACCACCTCATTGAGGATCAGCGTGCGGTAATGCCCCGGGTTCGACCCGGACCATTTGCGAAACGCCTTGTAGAACGAACTGGCATCCGCAAAGCCCAGCCGTGCAGCAATCTCGACGAAACTGATCGAGGGCTCTGCCAGCCAGGTGATTGCCAATTCCTTTCGCACGCTGTCCTTGAGACCCTGATAAGTCTGCCCTTCCTCGGCCAGACGCCGGCGTAATGTCGACGCGGACATGCACAGTTGCTGGGCCAGCGCCTCGGTTTCCGGCCAGTGCTCGGCGGGCACTTGCCGCAGATCCTGCTTGATTCGGCTGGCGAGGCTGTCGGGGTCGCGGTACTTGACCAGAATGTTCGCCGGCGCCTGGGCCAGGAAGCGCTTGAGTTCTTCGGCACTGCGCTTGATCGGCAGATCGAGACAATCGGCGGAAAAGATCATTCGTGTTCGCGGACGTTCGAAACGCAGGTTTTCCGAAAACATCACCCGATAGTCATCAGTGAAATCCGGTTCGGCGCAGCGCAGTTCAATGGCGAGAATCGGAATCCGCCGCCCGGCCAGCCAGCACGCGACGCCGTGCACGATCATCCAGTAAGTGAAATAGGTGAAGGCGCGGCGCGGTTCGGCGTCGTCTTCGAGCAGGACGATTTCCGCCAGGCTCTGCTGATGCACCAGTTGCGCCGGCAGTTTTTCCAGCATCAGCGACAGGAACGTCAGACCGGTATCCAGCGCCGCCGCCAGCGTCGGTTGCGCCATTGCGCTGCGACACAGAAACGCCAGGCTGCCGGACTTGAGCGGGCGTGGGTCCATGCCGAAGAACTCGTCATCACCGCGTCGTGCCAGCAGGCGCCAGAGTCTGGCGTATTGCGAGGCCGGCACCCTGCCCTCATCGGCCGCTAACAAAGCCGGATCGATGCCGACCTTGCTCAACGCCTCATCCGTCGCCGCGCCCGGGGCACAACTTTGCAGCAGCGCTTCGCGCACCAGTTGAATGGCAATGGTGTCTTTTTCTGCCATGGAGCGAGGTGAGCCTTGTTGTTTTTTGGGTGGTGGGCATCTTAACCCAGCTGCTGAAGTCACCGCAGGGCCAATGTGGGAGCGAGCCTGCTCGCGAACGCGGTGTGTCAGATAAACAAATGTCACAGGCATACCGCATTCGCGAGCAAGCTCGCTTGTATGGTTAGACTTGAAGGGGTGGTGGGACGAACAG